>JBDTWP010000005.1:0-52009 GCA_040006615.1 Ferruginibacter sp. | reverse complement strand
CGCGATAGCCCATTCAACTACGGTAACCAATCTTGGATTAGCTGTAAGAATGAAGACAATGTATTTTATTCCTTTGTTTTTCCTTGTTTTCTTTAGTTATGATTTTAAAATAAGGAAGATGCTTGAAAAAAATGAAGAGAAACAATTTCATAAACGTAAAAAGTTGCCCCTGCAATTTGCACAACCCAGGCTACCATAGAACGGCTGCTAAATCTTTACTGAATGTTGAGAATAACCTGTCTTTTAAAATATTATTTACACTTTTTCCATGAACGCCAGAGATCGCCTTAATGGAATGGCTTTACACTTTTTCCTTATGTTCCAATATTAGTTACCTGGCTTTTTATCACGTCTTAAATAGTATGTCAATTTCAAATAATCAACTTTGTTTAACTTTCGTACCATAGTTTCTGGCAGAAAAGTTTGCTTTATTTTTTTGCTTCTTTTTGTTTTTGCCCTGAGAACTTTCGCGCAGCCAGGGAATGCAAAATCCCTAAATGGAACTTCGGCTAACCCGGCCATCGTAAGTGTGGCAAAATTTGGGTTAAGGGGAGATGGCAGCAATGAATATAAAGGATTTAAGGATATGGTTGATTGGATCAATATGCATCCCGGTCAGGTACAGGTATTGATGTTTGAACCGAAAAGGAAATATTTTATTAGTCAACAAATTACCAATCCTGTAAAAGCGCCGGAAGACATAGCTTTTTTAAATGTACAGGATTTAGTAATTAACGGGCAGGGAGCAACAATTGTTTTCGATGGAAACTTTATCAGAAGCAAGTCCTTTCAGCGAATGGTCAGGATATATTTTAAATTCTGTAAAAATTTGGAAATTGACAATCTTATAATTGACGGCCAGAGAAATATAACAGTAAATGATCCTTCTTTTACAAATGGGAAAACCAATGGGGTCCGGGTTAACAGTCATAGTTTTTGTATCCAGGCTTCCAGTAAAGTAAAACTGGTTAACTGTACTTCAATAAATGCCCTGGGCGATGGGTTCAATGTAACATCCGACTATGAGAATATACCCCGGATTCCTTCAAGGGACATTGAAATTTATGATTGTAGGTCCTATTATTCCGGAAGGCAGGGTATTTCTATTGGAAATGTTGTTAATATTAATATTAAAAACTCGGAATTTTCTTATTCAGGCCAGGGTCCTGAAAACTCCCCATATTTTGCTCCGGCCTCTGGTTGTGACATTGAACCTAATTGGGGGGATTCTACCATATCAACAGTTGCTGTACAGGAGAATACTAAAAATATTTACATAACTAACTGTAAGTTTATAGCTAACATTCATTCCCAATTTGTCTGCGGGGGAAATCCAAAAAAATATGGTAATATTCATGTTGATAGTTGTTATTTTTCTGATGAGGATACCGTCAAAGGTTATTACTCAAAAGGAATCTATTCTATAGGGTTAAAATCAACGGTATCGTTTGAAAATTCTACAATAGTTTGTAAGTACGCAGTGATAAGCCTTGCCAAATTCGCTAAACCGGACGATTTAGGTAATTCAGAGATTATTTTTAAAAATAATAAAGTAACTTTCGGCCAGGAACAATGGATTGCTTCCTCAGAAGGAATGAAATCCATTTTGATTGAAAATAATAGGTTTATAGGAACAATTATGTATAATGGTAGCCCTGCTAAAAAAGCAGTAAAGACCTATATTAGTCTAAAGAGAAACGGAGATGCAATCTGGAAAAATAATTATGTTTTTATACCGCCCGAAAATATTACCGGTGATAGTCCCTTTGCCGTATTTGAAAACTGGGTAATTGAAAATCCGAAATTTGAAACAGGGGTCAAACCGGGTACAAGTTCAAAAATCAGAATAATTGCTAAAGGTGGGTCTGTAAAGGAAAATTCAAAAAGACCCGATTGGTTAATTCTTGAAAAGCAGGATTAGGTTAATTTCTTATTGTAAAAATAATATCACCGATTTAAAGCAGATTTAATACTTAAAATAAGCTTAGTATGCATAATTTTTTTTTAAGAGCATGGTGGAGCAGGTTAGTTGAATCCCTGCAGGCAGTGGCAAAGTTTAAAGAAGACAAAAATACGGCAAAAATATTTCAAAGACTTCCTTATCAAATAAAGGTTCTTATCGCTTCTTTCAAAGGATTAAAAAATCATAAAAAAAGATTTACCGGGTTATACAATTATTATTATAAAAATTACAAACAATTGTGGAATGCGGATTTAACTCAAGTGGTTAAATTTCAAAATAAAAAAATAGAGCAATTATTGATTGAAGCAATAACATTTTCAGACTGGTATAAAGCAAAGGCAGAAGAAAGGAACATTACCATTGATGATATAAAAAAAGACCCGGTAGCGGCGCTTAAGCGGTTCCCGATCTTACAGAAAGAAGAGAGGAGAAATTTTACAGAAAAATTAATCAATAAGAATCCTAAACGAAAAATAGCAAATATTGGATATACAAGTGGAACAAGCGGGAGCCCATCTTTAAATTTAACAGATAAAGAATCAATAAATGCAGGGTTCGCACTTTGGAAAAGATTTCATACTAACATAGGACTTCCAGAGACAAAGTTTAGAAATGTAAGATTTTCAGGAAAAATATTTGTTGACCCTTCCTGCCAAAAACCACCTTTCTGGGTTTATAATTTTGTAGAAAAGCAACTATTGATGTCCAGTTATCATCTGTCTGATACCCATATGAAGCATTATGTTGATAAGCTTAATAGTTTTCGTCCGGTGTTTTTAGATGGTTATCCTTCAGCTTTCTACATCCTTGCAGATTATATTAAAAGAGCTCGTTTATCTTTGACTTTCACCCCAAAAGCAATTGCCACAACTTCTGAAACACTGTATGAGTATCAGCGGAAAATGATAGAAGAAATTTTTAAATGTAAAGTGTTTAATCAATATGCATCAAGTGAAGGAGGTCCTTTTATCACAGAATGTAAATATGGTAAACTGCATATAAATTTAGACTCAGGTTTTTTTGAGTTCTATCGCCCCGATGGAACTGAAGCAAAACCCGGTGACACTGCCGAATTGGTAGTAACAAGTCTTAAAACCTATAAAATACCCTTAATAAGGTATGCCATCAAAGACGTTGTTGAATTACCTCTAAATGCGCAGGAATGCGGCTGTGGTTGTAAAATGCCGGTAGTTCAGAAAATAGTTGGGAGAGAAGACGATGTATTGTGGACAAAAGATAGGGGCTACGTTGGCAGAATGGATACCGCGTTTAAAGGTTTAAAGCATATACTTAAAACTCAATTAGTCCAAAAATCACCTGAACTGATTGAGATATATTGTATAGTCGATCATTATTATACTGAAGAAATAGAAAAAATATTTATGAATAACTTGCGTGAGCGCCTGGGCATTAGTATTAAGATCAACTTTAATTATGTTGATAATATTTTATTAGGAAGTAACGGTAAATTTGATGCAGTTAAGCGGGAGTTTCCATTGCCCTGTAATATTAATTAGTAAAACTATGAAAATATTGCGTGTTACAACAGTACCTCAATCCCTGCATCAGCTTCTTAAACCACAATTAGACTATTTAAAAAATGACTTTGAAATAATTACAGTTGCCGGACCTTTTGATCAGGAAAATATAGATCATTTTGGGAAATGGAAATTTAAGCACTATGAGATAGCTTTAAGCAGGAAAATTACTCCGTTCAAAGATGTAAGAGCAATTTTACAATTATATAAAATTATTAAGAAGGAAAAGATAGACATCATTCATACACACACACCAAAAGCCGGATTGGTAGGTATGCTTGCAGGACTATTGGCAGGTACAAAAATTCGTTTCCATTCCGTAGCCGGAATGCCGCTTGTTGAAACAGTGGGTTTAAAAAAGAAAGTTTTGATTGCGTTTGAAAGATTAACTTATAGGTTAGCTCACCAGGTGATGCCTAATTCTTTTGGTTTACTCAGGTATATTATTGATAAGAAGTTGGTACCCGAAGGAAAGCTAAAAGTTCTTGCAAACGGTGCAACCATTGGCGTTGACACAGATTACTTTACACGGACGCCGGAAATAGAAAAAAGGGCAATTACAGTAAGATCTGAAATAAATATTGCTCCTGGAGATTTTGTTTGCTGTTACATCGGACGTTTAACAAAACAAAAAGGTGTTGAAGAACTGCTAAATGCCTTTGGAAGGATTCTGCCGTCTAATCCTAAAATTAAACTGATCCTGCTGGGAAGGTACGAGCAGCATTTGGATCCCATTGAAGACAGATACATCGGAGAAATTGAATCAAACGCTCAAATCATCCATCTTGGCTATAAAAATGATATAAGGCCATATTTGGCAGCGAGCGATCTGTTTGTCTTTCCTAGTTATCGGGAAGGAATGCCTAACGTAGTTTTACAGGCCGGTTGTTTCGGCCTGCCCTGTATTGTAACGGATATACCTGGGTCAAATGAAATAATAAAAGACGGTTATAATGGTTTAATAGTTAATACAAAAAGTGCAGATGAGTTATTTAAAGCTGTTAATTATTTAATTGAAAACGCAGAAATAAGAAAAAGTATGGGTAGTTATGCACGGAATGAAGTTCATAGAAAGTATGATCGGGAAATAATATTGGAAGAATTAAAAAAAGAGTATTACAGGTGGATACATGAAAAGAATATGTGAAATTATAGCATCCCTTGTCCTTTTGATAATGCTAAGCCCGGTTATATTAATAACAAGCCTGCTGGTCAGAATATTTCTTGGGGCTCCTATAGTGTTTTTTCAGGTAAGGCCTGGTAAAGATTGCAAGCCTTTTAAATTATTGAAGTTTCGTTCAATGACGAATGAATGTGATGAGAGCGGCAATTTGTTACCCAATGAAATGCGGAAGACTAAATTTGGGAAATTGTTACGATCAACTAGTTTGGATGAATTGCCTGAACTGATCAACATAATAAAAGGAGACATGAGTTTTGTGGGACCCCGGCCCTTAAGGATGGGGTATATTCAACATTACAGCGGAGACCAGATAAGGCGCCACGAAGTAAAGCCAGGCATCACGGGCTGGGCCCAGGTGAATGGCAGGAACGAGATTTCTTTCACTGATAGATTTAAAATGGATGTATGGTATGTCGACAACAAGAGTTTTTTATTAGATTTAAAAATATTGTATTTGACCGTGATTAAAGTGCTGAAAAGAGAAAATATAGAAGGCAGGTCCGTAAATAATCAGCCGTTTGACGGTACAAATTAACTAAATGAGAATAGAACAGCCACTGACAAAAGAATTTGCAAAAGACCGGGAATTTGAATCCTACCTGTCGCTATTAAATACCTCTCTCTTTGATATTGAGCAGACCTTATATAAAGACCTGGAAGAGGAGTACCCCACGATTCATATTATTGGTTCCGCGCGCTCAGGAACAACCTTGCTAACCCAGCTTATCTCCACCTATCTCAAAGTTGGGTATATTAACAATCTTATAGCAGCATTCTGGAAAGCTCCTTTATTTGGAATTCAGCTTTCAAAAAGATTGCTCGGGCAGGCCTATCAATCAAGCTTTACTTCTTTTTTTGGCAGAACGGGTAGTGTTTACGAACCTCATGAATTCACTTATTTCTGGAACTACCATCTTGCATATCCTGATCTTCAGCAAAAAACTGAAGACCATGAAAAAAACATAAATTGGGACTTACTAAAAAAAGTTTTGCTTAACATGACTAATATGTTTGAACGCCCGGTACTTTTTAAATCTGTTCTTTTGGGCTTTCATTCCAATCGTTTATTTCAGTTGCTTCCCAAAACATGTTATATATACATAAAGAGAAATTATATTGATAATGCCATATCTCTTTTAAAATATAGAGAGAAAATGCTGGGCAGTATTGATTCATGGGTGTCCCTGAAACCGCTGCAATATCATTGGCTGAAAGATGAGGATGTATACACCCAGGTTGTAGGTCAGATTTTGTTCATTGAATTTGAGTACCTGCAACAGCTGAAATCAATACCTGATACAAATAAGCTTTTTGTAACGTATGACCAGGTTTGCAATGAAGCGGGAAAAGTGTTAATTAAAGTAAAAGAAATGATCGAAATTCAAGGCTTTTCCTGTAAAATTGATATTCCGCCCGTCTTGCCTTTTACAACTGTCGAAAGTTCGAAAAATGCGGATCCGGCATTAATATCAATCCTTGAAGCTGCTTATTCCAGGTTGATATCGAAGTATCCATACCTGGATTCGTTTAATACATTTTCGTGATTAGGTTAACGTTGATTTTTTTGCTGGTCACATTATTTCTTTATGCTGTCCGGATGAAACCATTTACCTATACTGAATCTTTTCAAAGCGCCCTAAACTAAAATTTTAGTTGGGTTACTACATTTTTTTAATCTTATTATAGTTGAAAATAGTTGAAATGCTAAATAGATTTGAGTCGCCTTTTAGCTGATTTTGTTTTGATGGATAAGGTAAAAAACGTATATTGGGATGCAGGAAAAGTTGAATGGCAGTAAGGTTTGTCTGGTTGGAAAAAATGACAATTCGATTTCTGTTGGCTATTTTATTATAAGCAATTTTGTGTATGAATTTACAGATAAATGGGTAGGAATGCAATGGCTGATTGATTTAAGCAACTTTGTTTCCTGCTTCTATGTTCCTGAATGGTCTAAATTCCGATGTCGAAAATAAAGAATTTTAAAAATTAACATTGGCTGATTTATATTTTAAGTACCGTATAACCGGATAGCTGGATTTTATATTTAATTAGAATAATTTTATTGCGATGCAAATTGAATATGGTTCTGATTTCCATTACATTGATAGTTATCAGGGGCATGCAGGCAAGTCGGCCATTGATAAGATTTTTCCTGATTCCATTATTTATTTCTCTGGACGATCAGCGCTATCTGGATTATTAAGTTTTGGAATAAACACCTACAGTTGGAAGAATTTGTACCTGCCTACCTATTATTGCCATGATGTCGACTCTTTTCTCCAGGCATTGCCCATAAATATTTATTATTATGAAGACGGACCCTATAATAACAAACAACTCGAACTGCCACAAATTGACAGAAGGGAGAATGTGATAGTACATGTTAATTATTTTGGTTTTAGTACCGAATCCAGACTGGTTACAAAAAATGCCTTTACAATTGAAGATCATACGCACGACCTGATTTCAGAATGGGCTTTGAATAGTACTGCTGATTTTTGTTTTGCATCCATACGCAAAACAATTCCCGTTCCTGTTGGAGGTTTGGTATGGTCTCCGGCTGCACATAAATTGCCGGTGGTTCCATCAGAGAATAATTTAAGTAATAGTATTGTTTATATGAAACTATCTGCAATGCTCCTGAAAAAGCTATACTTAGAAAAGGGCAATATAGAAAAGCGGGATTTCAGGACAATTTATTTAAATAGTGAGTTATTATTTGAAGAAAGGCAGACAGTTGCCGGCCTTCCTGCCGTAATTGTTAAGCTTATAAATGGTATTGATGTAAAGGCAGCAAAGAAGCAGAAACTAAAAAATTATAACGACTTAATTGATTTGATAAAAGCTAAAAATATTTTGTGGAATGTTGAAGATACCAGGCATATCTGCCCCTTAGGTTTAATAATGTATTTAGATAGTAACAGTAAAAGAGATGCCATAAAGAGCCACTTAATTTCTAACAATATTTACCCGGCGGTACTATGGCCACATCAAAAGGAGCTGTTGGCAGCAGAGTTTTCCGATCGGTCGCTATTAATTCATTGCGATGTAAGATATGGAGCAGACGATATGGAATTTATAGCTCAAATCATTAACAACTATTATAATGGAAACTAAAATAATTGCCTGCTCGGATAAAACTGAATGGAACGCAGTTGTTGCGGAAGCTTTCCAGTACGATTTCTATCATTGCAATTCGTATAATTTCCTCGACCAGATGGGGAGCCCTTTCTTGTTTGTAGTAAGAGATGGTTCAGACTTTATTGCAATGCCTTTGGTTAAGCGGGAAATTGAAGAAACGAATTTTTTTGATTGCACGTCGGTTTGGGGTTATCCCGGGCCTGTTGCAAGCCAAAGGCCATCGGAAATAAAACCGGATTTAATAAGTTATTTCCAACGGAATTTAAATCAATATATGCACGACGAAAGAATAATCAGTGTTTTTTCCAGGATGCACCCGATAATTCCGCAGGATGTATTTTTGAGCAACATGGGGACAATAACTCCATTAAATAAAACAGTAGCAGTTGATTTAAAATTACCTGTGGAAATTCAAAGGCAACAGTACAGGAAGTCAAATAAATCTGAAATTAACCAGTTACGTAAAAATGGTTATAGCGTAAAAAAGGCTGAAACCGAAAACGAGATAAATGCTTTCTATGAAATTTATCTTGAAACCATGACCAGGGTGAATGCTTCCCCATTTTATTTTGATTATTTTAATTCCGAATATTTTCATAAATTGTTAAAGCTCGATGATGCAAATCCTTCTTTACTATTGGCTCTTAAAGATGATCAGATTATTGCAGGAGGAGTATTTATTGCAACTAAAAGCTTTATGCAATATCATGTTGCGGGAACAAAAGAAGAATATATAAAAGCTACTCCCATGAAGCTGATTATTGATGAGGCAAGGTTATTAGCCGTACAAATGGGACTGGAATATTTGCATTTAGGCGGAGGTCTAAATGGAAGCGATGCTGATTCTTTGTTTCGGTTTAAAGCGGGTTTTTCAGATATTACTTTTACTTTTAAGACATGGAAATATATAGTTGATCAGGACGTGTATGAGAATATGGCATATCTTAAATCAAAAGAAAAGGCGTTGAATGAAAACTTTTTTCCCCTTTACCGGGTATGATATTAATAGTTTTGGTAGGAATTATTACAAAACCGGGAAGTAAACTACTAAAAGTGGTGGGGAGAAATGTGTTTAAACAGGAGTATATTTTATTTAACGACCCTGTCTTCCTTAGGCATCAGGGCTGGGTTGTCAATTTGGTCTTATTTCTTATTCAATTAATATATAAAAGTTGTAATTTATAATGAAGGGACAACATGTTGATTTAACTTTTGTGGGTGCAGGATTATCTTGCTGTTGCACTACCATCTACTATATAAATCTTGCATATGAATTGAAAAAGAAGAATAAGGTTAAAGTGCTGATTATAGAAAGGACAGGGGAGTTTTGGACAGGTATTCCATATGGTATGCGGTCTGGTTTCGATTCATTAATTATTACAAGTTTAAAAGAATTTCTACCTGAAAATGAATTAAAGCTTTTTGTAGACTGGCTGAAGGAAAATTTTCATAAGGTTGTAAATGATCAGGTAGAAGAAAAAGGGGCCAACCCCATCAATGAATGGCTTTTAAATAATGAGAAACAAATAAGGGCAAATTTATGGGAGAACTTATTCATACCAAGGTACTTTTTTGGCATTTATTTGAAAGATCGGGTAACTGGTTTGCTGGAGAGGGCAGAAAAAGATGGAATTATTGACTACCAGTTGTTAACTGCAGATGTAATAGATATTGAAAGAAATGGTGATTCATATAATATTAGGGCAAAGACGGATTTTGAACCAGAAATGTTATTTTCAAGCACTAAGGTTATTTTATCAGTTGGCACCCCGCCCAAAGCCAGGTTGAATATAAACCTGAATAATAAAAAGAATGACACAGTCTGCGTAATTGAAGATATATACGAACCAAATATAATTGAAAATATTAATCAGATTCGAAAGGTCCTGGGAGATTCAGACCCGAGGCAGCAAAATAATATTTTGATTCTCGGTTCTAATGCCAGCGCCCTGGAAGTTCTTTATAATTTAAAAGATGCAACAACATCAGACTTAATTAATCAGTTTTATATTCTTTCACCCGACGGAGCATTTCCCAATAAAATTAAAGAAGCCAGCAGTATAAAAAATTATATTCCGGTTAATTTAAATCACCTCAAAAACGCCAAATCTTATACATCAGGACAAATTGTAGAAGCCGCCAGGAAGGATACAATGGATGCTCACGAAGAAAAAATTGATATTTCTGATATTTATCATCCGATGTCCGATCTCGTTATTGACCTCCTCAACAAACTGGACATTGACGAGCAAAAGAAATTTGTTTTTCGGGATGGGGTAGAGATAGGCAAATTTCAAAGACGTGCGGGAGCGGAATATTTAGAGGCAGTCGGCTCCTTAATTTCTCAGGACAAAATGAGTGTTATTAAGGGCAGATTTTTAAGACAGGTTTTTGCCGGGCCGGGAAGTTTTTATTTTGAATACATGGATAAATTATCGGGAGAAATAAAGACATTTCCGCTGCCGGTAAAAATTGTTATTAATTGTATCGGATTTCAAAATTTATCAGGTTCTCCTTCTTTTTTAATAAATAGGTTAATTGAACGAAATATCTGTTTACCAAATGCTTCAGGAAGAGGATTTGAAGTGAATGAAAATTTTGAGGCAAAAGATAATTTCTATATAATGGGGCCATTGCTGGCTGGCAACTTAAATGAAAGATTGAGAGTTTGGCATGCAGAAAGTTGCCCGAGAATTTTTCACCTTTCCGGTCAATTGGCGGCCGTATTGATAGGTAATAATCCTGGTAATTAAGGTACACAAAATAACGCAATTATAATACTGGATTTATCGGGCGAATGACTATTAAAAACCGGTTAACCAAACCCGCCTTTTGCTTTCACTATTTATAACTCACAAATCTGCAACTAACGTTGTACCAATATAGGATACTCTTGGTTTGACAGCAGGCTCCTCTGTATAAAATAGGTTTCCTTTTGAAATAATAGCATTTTCAACCAGGACATGGGTTCCCCTTGGCCTGGACCTGATGGCCGACGCGGGAATAAACACTTTATTGTTTAAAAATTGCAGGTTTTTTGTTTGCAGGGCAAGAAAATTTTTAGTTAACACATCTTTTGTGTAACTAAATTGATTGTTAGAAATAAAAATATTATCTGTTAAATCCAGTGAATTACTGGTTATACAATTATCGGAACCTTCAATCTCGCAATTGATAATTTTAACGGTACTGCCTGTCTTTTTAGGATTTGTGATCTTCAGACTTCTGGTTCCTAACTTTATTATGCAGCCGTCAATAATTACATTCTTTGCAAGGACTGTTATTCCTGCCAGTTTTGGTGTTTCTATGCCGGTAAGAATAGAACAGTTGAGTAACGTTATATTATTCGTAGTGTTAGGCGCTGTACACAAAAAATGACCGCCGAAATTATTTTCAAAAGCGCAGTCTTCAAACTTTATCCTGCTATTATTATGAAACTCCCCAGGCTCAATGTCAACGCCGCCAGAGGGGTCATTGCGGCCATATTTGCCATCTGTGAATCCGTTGTAATTAAACTCGCAACTTTTGAAATTACTCCTGGACAATCCGCCTATCGACATTCCTTGCCTGCCATTATTATATGACCTGACATTGGTCACTTTAAAGTTTGTTGAATTAATCCATTTGCCATTTATCCTGTCACCGCTGATCATAATGCCATCGGATTCTGCATGATGCACATACATCTGATCTACAACTACATTATCGCATTTTGTAAATCTTAATAGGTTATTCTCGCTTTCAGTTACGCTTGGATTATCGTCGTCAATTCCCGGATCTCTCGTGGTATTTTGAACATTCCCCGTTATCTCAATATTCCTTATTTCCAAATCAGTACAATGAAAAAACCAAAATGGAGACAAGCCACTTGTGTAGCTTTTTTTTGCGCCGGTAGCAGATGTAGTATAATCCAATGGCCTGAAAAATTTGCCATTTACACTGACTATTGTTCCTGGTGCTCCTATTATTTTCAGACCCTTGCAATTTTTCCAAAAAATGTGAGTTATCTTGTCATTCTTTTTGGTCCTGTATTTAGCTATATAGAATTTCCCGGCAGGAAAATTTATTGTAGTGTTTTCATGAGCAGATGCATAAGCAGCTGCAGCTACAAATGCCAGGTAATTGTCTTTTTTACCATCTGCAACTGCTCCAAAATCCATTATACTGATTTCTGTTCTTGTTTGGGTTGCTTCATCAGCTGACATCTGCCCCTGGTCGTCTTTTAACAGGTCTTCTTCAAACTGTTTTGTACAGCTGATTGCAGCAAAAATAAAAGCGATTGCAATCATTGGCAGAAACCCGGAAACGGTTCTTCTTTTGTATTTATTCATAACCAAATTAGTTTTTGTCCGCAATCAGCGGCTAAAATCAAAAATATGTGTAGAGGGTAATTAGTAGTACCCTGAAACTAATAATTAAGAGGGCACTGTTTCTGCACAAAAAGAATGCACAAGGTTTCCTTCAGGCTACGGATGTCTCTATATAAAATTGCCTGGTTCTTCAGGATAGGGAAAAAATTCCCCCATATTGGATAAAAATCAATTAACACAAAAAGTTATCAAATATCATGCCGTCCTAAAGAAATCTCAAAGAAATTATTCCCTTCTTTTCAACAATTATTAAGGTTTTTATATTAACTCATTAAAAACCATAACATATAAAAAATCATCATATTACTCGAAAGAGCTGTTGATCCTTCAGCAATAGATATGGGTTATGGGAAGCAGGAGGTTAAATTGAATATGAAAGCTTGTAAATAGATCCTTTTGAAGGCTGGTTTTCTTATACCTTAAATTCTTTTTATCATTCGCTGCAACCAAATCTATTATCCTTATAGAACAGGGCAGATGCATTCGCAGGATTGTTCATTTTTGTTAGGTTTATGAGGTGGTATCTGCAAACCAACAAAAAAGGGGGCACCAGGCCCCCTTTTATTACTTTTTTTTAATTTTCGACCCGCACAAAATTGATTTTAAACTCACAAGTCGTTAACCACTAACGTTCCACTATAGTTTACTTTTGGTTTGCGGGCTGGATCTTCGGAATAGAACTTGTTCCCTTTTGAAATAACAGCATTTTGAACCAGCACATGAGTTCCCGTTGGCCTGGTTTTAAGAGCCGCTGCAGGAATAAACACTTTATTATTCAAAAATTGTAAGTTTTTTGTCTTCAGGGAAAGGAAGTTTTTAGTTAACACATTTTTGGTATAACTAAATTGATTATTGGAAATTTCTACGCTGTCTGTTAAATCAAGTGAGCTGGTAGATATACAATTATCGGAACCTTCAATTACACAATTCCTGATCTTGATTGTACTGCCCGGTTTCTTTGGATTTGTAAACTTTATATCCCTGCTGCCCAATTTTATTATGCATCCGTCAATTAATACATTCTTCGCAAGGATTGTTATTCCTGCCAGTTTTGGAGTTTCTATACCGGTAATAACAGAACAGTTAAGCAGCGTTATATTTGATGTAGTAGTTGGTGCTGTACATAAAAAATGACCGCCGAAATTATTTTCAAAAGCACAGTCTTCAAACTTTATATTGTCATTATTATGAAACTCTCCGGGCTCAATATCCACGCCGGCAGAAGGGTCGTTACGGCCATAGCTGCCTCCTGTGAACCCGGTAGAATTAAACTCACAACTTTTAAAATAACCTTTGGATAATCCGCCTACAGACATGCCTTGCCTGCCATTATTAAATGATCTTACATTCGTCGCAGTAATGTTGGTTGAGTTGATCCATACGCCATTTATCCTATCTCCGCTGATCATAATGCCATCACATTCTGCATGATGCACATATAATTGATCCATAACAACATTATCGCATTTTGTAAATCTTAATAGATTACTTTCACTTTCAGTTACGCTTGGATTATTGTCGTCAATACCTGCAAGCCTCGTTGTTTTCTGAACATTGCCGGTTACTTCTATATTCCTGATTTCTAAATTATTACAATTATGAAAGGAAAATGGAGATAAGCCACTTGTATAACTTTTTTTCGCGTGAGTGTCTGTTGTCGTATAATCGAGTGGTCTGAAAAATTTACCGTTCATACTGATCACAGTGCCCGGCTCACCGATTAGTTTAAGTCCCTGGCAGTTTTCCCACCTGATGTGATCAATGGGATCATTTTTAATTTTTCTGTATTTCGCAATATAATAGGTGCCGGCAGGAAAATTTATTGTTGTGTTTTCATGCGTGGAGGCGTAGGCTGCAGCATCTACAAATGCCTGGTAATTGTCTTTTTTACCGTCTCCGACTGCTCCAAAATCTGTTATGCTCATTCCAATTCTGTCTACCGTTAATTTTCCGAATGATATTTGACCACTTTCCTGGTTCAACATATCTTCTTTGATTTGTTTTGAACAGCTAATTATCCCGATAATAAAAGCGATGGCCATTATACGCATGGCGAGAAGTCCGGTGTTTCTTTGCGTGTTTTTCATAGGTAACTGTTTTAAAAATGATTTTTAATTTTTTGTAAATATTGGATCTGATATATGTGCGACTAACTAGCTACTTTGAAGATGCTTTTTTTCACTCTTGCTTTTTTCGCAAACCGGTTAAAATTAATGGTACTATTAAAGTAAATCATAACCTGTGTGAATTGTATCTTCATTTTCAATTTTTTGGTTTGTTTGCCTTACCTGTTCCTTTAAAAACGTTTGTATCATCCTGATATTGTTAGAAAAAGTTCTACAAGAGTGAAGAAAATTCCTACGTTAAACCCACTATTCAAATTATTTAATGAACATGCACCGCCTACCTGTTCATTTTATGGAACGCAACACGGGAATACTGTTGACTGCAATTCAATTCTGTTTCATAAGCGTTCCGGGATGCATCGTAATTTTTTGCAATTTTACAGGGTTGAAACTGCTGGCAGCCAGAACGTTGAAGGTTGATAGCAACAAAGCCTGGTGATGAGATATTTGTAACAGGTTATTATGTAGGAAGATGATTTTATAAAACTGTCTTGCCCGACAGTCCATTCACCGTAATGAAAATTCAATTTACAGAAGGAATGAAAGCACGAAAACCGTGCATTCACATAATTGCAGGAATGCAGGCCTATACAGAAGCTGATACGTTTTAAAATGCAATAAATGAAGGGTTCAGCAACTCTTCTTTATTATACTTAAGTTCCGTCTGTAAATCCGTTTGATACACACCCAGGTTTAAAGACCGCAAAAGGGCATGCCCGGCCGCAATATCCCATTCCATAGTAGGTGCCAGCCTTGGGTAAATATCTGCAGCACCTTCTGCTAATAGCATAAGCTTTAGTGAACTGCCGATAGATAAAAGCTTCGCATTATGAAATTGATTAATAAAGACGGAGGTTTCTTCGTTCATATGCGATTTGGATGCTACTATCATTATTTGATCTTTCTGCTGAAGTTCTTTGATGGTTCTTTTTTTCGGGATGAATGATAATTGTATGTGCATCCCATTTTCTATCTTATAGACACCTGAATCTTTAGAACCATAATACAAGATATTCATAACAGGTGCAAAAATTACGCCTGCAACAGGAATGCTGTTGTGCACTAACGCTATATTTACCGTAAACTCACCGCTTCTTTTAATAAACTCCTTTGTCCCATCCAATGGATCAATGAGCCAGAAATACTCCCAGCTTTTCCGGTCCCGATAGGCAACGGAACCGCCTTCTTCGGAAAGTATTGGTAAACCGGTCTCCTCCAGATTTGAAACAATAATATTATGGGCTGCTTTATCGGCAAGTGTTAGAGGCGTCAGGTCACTTTTCATCTCCACCCCAAAGTCTTCGGCAGCGTATACTTCCAAAATGGCTTTTCCGGCCAATAAAGCAGCTCTTTGGGCTATCTCAAGCAGATAGGTTTTATCAATCATAACGAAGGTCTCTTTGTTTTTTATTTTCACACTATAGGGAAAGGAGCGGCTCCACTAAATTAATAATCTTATGCACTGACTCATCCACGGTTTCCTCGGCGGTCCGTACTTCTACATCCGGCAATACAGGAGGGTCATAGGGGGCACTTATACCGGTAAAGTTGGGAATAATACCTTTCCGTGCCTTGGCATACAATCCTTTCACATCACGCCCTTCACAAACTTCTACGGTACAATTTACATATATTTCAATAAACCGCTGATCTCCTACGATATTTTTAATAGCCATGCGGTCTTCTCCGCTAGGGGAAATAAAAGCGCTGATAACAGTCAGTCCTGCATCCAGCATCAACCTGGCTACTTCTGCCACTCTTCGTAAATTTTCTCTGCGGTCATCTTCAGAAAAACCTAAGTCTTTACACAGTCCCTTACGTACATTATCCCCATCCAGGACAAACACTTTAAAGCCTTTACGGAAAAAATATTGCTCGAGGCGAAACGCTAAGGTAGTTTTGCCTGACCCGGATAGGCCCGTAAGCCAGATAAGACGTGGCTCCTGCATCATTGCCTTTTTACGTTGCTCGCAGGTAATTTTAGAATCAACAGGAAAGATAGTATTGGTCATAATTATAAATTGTAATACCATGAAATAAAAATAATGGATGCAGTAGCATACAGTATTGTAAGCGGAAAGCCTATTTTGAAAAAATCTTTAAATGAATAATTACCGGGCCCATATACCATTAAATTGCACTGATAACCAATGGGCGACATAAAATCGCAGGATGCGGCAAATGCAATAGCCACAAATACAGGGGTTGTACTAATATGCAATTGATGGGCCAGGGAAACCGCAAAGGGAAATACAATGGCAATGGTGGCCGGATTTGAAATAACAGCAGTAATTAATAATGTTACAACAAACAGTAAAGATAAGGCTGCAACAGGTTGGATGCCACTCACGCTCAAAACAGTTGATACTACCCATTGTGCTGCTCCTGATGTGGACAGGGCCAGCCCGATAGCCAGGGAAGAAACTAACAATATAGCCAGATCAAAATCAATAGCTTTTTTCAGGTCGTTAAAGCGAAGCGTTTTAATAAAAACGAAAACCAGTATTGCCAGCGATGTTGCGAAAAAAAGATCTACAACTCTTGTTATACCTAAAACCAACAGGGCTAGTGCAACAAAAGGCGCAGTTTTATGAACGAAACTTTTTTTCCTGGTATCCAGTTGAATATCGTGGCGTTTAAGTGTGAACAGGTCGGATTGATATTTATGCATTTTATCGCCTCCCAATAATAACAATAGATCTCCCGCATTTAATATTGTTTCTCCAACCGGACCGGCAATTCTTTTTCCCTCCCGGTGAAGCGCAATAATAGAAGCATTGTATCGAATCCGGAAATTTGATTCTTTCACTTTTTTTCCAATCAGGATAGAATTAACCGGGATAACAGCTTCCACACAATTGTGGTGACGGTATTTATTAAGTGTAGTACTATTGGGCAAGGTTAACCCTTTCACTTTTTTTACCAATTGTACAATGGCATCGGTTCGGCCGGAAAAATAAAGGCGGTCGCTTCCCTGTATCACCTCTTCCGGTGAAACCGGGAAAATCGATTTTCCATTACGTACTACTTCGAAAAGGTAAATATCTTTTAGATTACGCAGATGCGTTTTGATAGGTTTTCCTATCAATATCGAGGAATGTTCCACAATTGTTTCTACAACGTATTCATTCAAATTTTCTTCCATTTCCCTGGTGGCACTTTTTTTAACCGGCAATAAATTATAACCAATCGTATAAATATACGTTAACCCTAATACCGTTACAATCAATCCCAAAAAAAGAAAATCTTTATAGCTTAACAATGTTAAGCCGGATTCCACGATCAGCCCGTTTAATAACAGGTTGGTTGAAGTGCCTATCACTGTGGTCATCCCGCCAAGCACAGTTGCAAAAGACAAGGGTATCATAAACCTGGAGGCAGGCAATCCTTTACGCTCTACCCAGTCTTTTACATACGGAATCATAAATGCAACAATAGGCGTATTGTTGATAAATACCGAACAGGAGGAAACAAACAACATCAGGCGCAGTAAAAACTGTTTGGGCAGCAGTGTTGGTTTAAAGAGATGATTAATGAAACCATAACCAAACTCCTTTTTTAACCCGGCCGCAAGTATAAGCAGTAAAAAGATAATAATAATCTGTTTGTTGGCCAAACCCTTCAATATATCTTGAAGTGTAAGTATACCAAAAATTACAAATATAAAAATAGCAATTAAGAATAGAAAAGATGGCCTTATTTTGTTGCTATACAAAGCAACAATCAGTAATACAATTGTAATTAAAACTATAAAAGAAGGCATAAGCTAACTATAACGATGACAGGCCTGCTTCTTGCATCATAAAGCAAACAACTTTGAAATATCCAAACTTAGAGACATTGATTTTAACATATATAAAATAGCCGGATCGCCATTTTATGAATAGCAGATTATTTATTTTTCATTTTAAATATTGGAATAGGAAATGCTTTAAGCCAACATAGGGAAGCAAAACTACAAACCAGGTATCTGATTTGCTAAATCAGGTAAAATGTATTAGTTTGACTTCAAGCCCTTCCCATAATTTCTTAATTTTTTCCAAATTATTATGGAAAGATTACTTATTTCTTAAATATAAAAAAATATTTCTTTATTTAATCCAAATCTTTGGAGAATTTTAAGCGAAGAAATTAATAGAAATGGAAACAAAAGTTGGATACAATACCCTTTGAAACTAGGATTACCGTATAACCCAGCCTGGAAGACGGGAAAGGCTGTGTTCTTATTGAATAATATTACTAAATGCCGATGCTAAGGTAAATAAGCTTATCATTAAAATAAAGTAGGCCCTAACGTTTGTTACCATTACTGATACTACCCCACCAAATATGACAATCCATTATTAACTGTCGCACATAGATCTTTTATTTTCTTTTGCCGGCAAATATTTTTGAACTGGTTTCTTATTGACATATAATCATTATGCATGGGACAGGGATGTTTGGAAGAACATTTGCTTAATCCAAGCCCGCATTCATCAAATACTTCATTACCATCTATCGCATTTATTATATTTATAACCGGCTGGCTTTTTTGTCTGGTAGTAATGTAAAATCCGCCGGTAGGCCCTTTAGCGCTGTTAATCACTTCCTCTTTCACCAGTGTTTGAAGCATTTTCCCTACTGTGTGTTCGCTTGCATCTATAAATTGAGCGATTTCCTTAATACCTGATCTTTCTCCTGATTCAAATTTGGATGCGAGATAAATAACGGCCTTTATCGCAGTTTTACAAGTGAGGCTGAGCATGTATGGTTTGTTTAAAAATTCCTGAATTCACTGTGGCGATATTTTTACAGGCTTTGATATTCATGATTTTTCAAAGTATTTTGCAAACAGGTTAATATCTTTTTCAATTTCACTTAATAATGCCGCCGCATTTTCAGCGACAGTCGATTTTTTCAGTTTGTTCGTTTTTTCTATCAGTGGTTCCAGCCATTGATGCAGGCCGGCATGGTCAGCGCCTTTCATTTTGCATTCAGTAATCATCTTATTCAATCCACCCTGCAATAGCGTTGCAGTTTGAACAAAACTTTCCAGGCTTTCCTTTTTACCCGCGGAAACAATGGTTCGCAGCAATGCTACATTTAAAACTGTTGTTGAATCGGCCTTCCATTTAACGCCATTATTTAAAACCAGCCCGGCTGCCTTCCCCGCATGTTCCTGGTGATTTTCCGTAGCAGGATCGGGTGTGGTACCATTTGCTTTATCCTTTCGTGAATTACAGGCCAGTAGTAGACTTGTACCTAATACCAATGTTATTATTTTGTTCATATTATTTTTTTTCATTTTCTTTTAATGATGGTTTAATAATCAGACCTGAAAATTGGTCATAATTGAAGTATAACCACTTCGGGTTGATGAAAACAAACACCCTGTTTTTGACACCCATCATTGACATCAGGTGAACCAGCATCCAAATAAACTAAACAACCTACTTTTCAGCTTTAGCTTGCCAATTTCTGCTATGGCCAGGTTCCTGCATACCGTTGCCAGGCCAACCGTATCTTTCAGCAGAAATGAAATTATTTGATTACCTATTTAATTGTTTTTCTATTTCAAGTGCCTTTGGAAAAAGGATATTATTTTCGAGATGAATGTGTAAATGCAGGTCTTCTTCAAATTCATCCAGCATCCTGTACAGTAAAGTATAGCTGGCGCAGGCATCTTCCGGCAATGTATAATTATGAGTAAGTTCCCTGATTTCCGCAAGATTCTTTCCAACAAGTTCATGTTCAGTCTCCATCATACTGATCGGATTTTGAACCGTTCCAAAATGTGCGGCATGCAATGGTTGTGTATTATTCTTTGCAGCAACCAGATCTTTAATATAGGGGAACAACACCTTTTCTTCTTTAACCAGGTGTGCCGCTAATTCTGCATTCACTTCTTCCACCAATTGATGGATACGTATTAATTCAGGATGATGGCCACCGTGTACCTTCATTACTTTTTCGGTATAAGTACTAATATCAGGCAAATTCTTTCTGACATAACTGTGATGAGTGTTGACGATAAAATCCGCGAGAAAATCCAAACTCCAATCTCCATAAGGCAAAGGGTGGGAGGGTAACATAGTATCAGCCAGTTGAAGTTCATGTTCAATCCTGGTTATATCCAATCCTTTCTCCTCACAAGCTTTTCTCAGCGTTTTCTTCCCTCCGCAACAAAAGTCCAATCCAAACTTTTTAAATACCTGTGCCTTACGCAAATCTTTTGCGGCAATTTGCCCAAGAGTTTCACTGTTTTCCCCACCGATGCGTTTTGTGATTTTCACCTTCCAGGATACCGGACCCTGCTCCAGGTATTCCCACACAAAAATGTCACCCCTTTCTCCCAATAATTGGTAATACAAAGGTTTGGGATCATGATCATTGTGGATGGTTAGGCTTTCTCCTTCTTCCAGAACATCAAACCGGGTAAAAATGGTGGGATGTTTTTGCCTGGGTTCCAGCAAGGTTACATGGAGAATATTTTCTGTTATTGTTGTGGCCATACACTATATTGTTTAGATGAATTGATTTCCCAAAGGTATGGAATATTGTTTAATAAAAGTATTTAATTACTTTTAATATTCTGGAGTTTACCTTTTCCTCGTAGTCTTGGGGATAATGAAAAGTGGATATGACAGATTATTCCCATAAGCCAGATATGGGTATATTTGAGTCGCTCACAACCTCCAAATAATATATAAAATAAAATTGTATGAATATTGATAACCAGTTTTTCGATATGGGATCAGCTGCCATTCATGGCGGTGCTAATTTGAATGCGGAACATGCCCACCTGGCACCAATTTATGCCACCTCCACTTTTACTTTTGAAAGCGCTGAACAAGGTATGAACCGGTTTAGTGGTAATGAGCAGGGATTTATTTATTCCCGATTTGGCAACCCTACTACATCAGTGGCCGCGGAAATTATTGCAAACCTGGAAGCATTCGGCCTTGCTGACGGTGAAGGTAAACCCCTGCAACTGAAGGCATTATTACATGCCAGCGGCCAGGCAGCCATGGCGACAATGTTTTTGTCAAATCTTTCTGCCGGCGATTGTGTTCTGTCGCATTATTCCCTTTACGGAGGCACACATGAATTCCTGTTTGACGTTCTTCCCAAATATGGCATTCAAAGTCTTATTGCAGATCTGAGAGATATTACCCAATTGGAAGTAATTATTAAAAAAACTCCTGCTCTGAAACTTATACATATTGAAACACCAGCTAACCCTACAATGTTTTGTATTGACTTGCAAGAAATAACCCGGATGGCAAAGCAGCATGGCATAATAGTAACAGTGGATAACACATTTGCTACACCGTATTTACAACAACCATTCAAATACGGGGCTGACTTTGTTTTTCATTCTACCACTAAGTTCCTGAACGGCCATGGTACGGCCATCGGCGGTGTGTTGATTGGCAGGGACATTCAGTTTATGAAAACGACAGCACAAAAGTTTCATATACTGTTGGGAAGTAACAGTAGCCCTTTTGATGCTTTTTTACTGATACAAGGAATAAAGACACTTGCGGTCAGAATGGACAAACATTGTAGTAATGCAGCGATGGTAGCGGATTATTTAATTACCCATCCGGCCATTTCAAAAGTCTTCTATAATGGTTTACCGGATCATCCTGATTATCATATTTCTCAAAAACAAATGCGCCATGCCGGTGCAGTACTGAGTTTTGAATTGGGCGAGGGCATGGAAGCCGGTAAACGCTTTATCAATGAACTCAACATGTGTATCCGCGCTGTATCGGTAGGAACGGTCGATACTTTATTATCTCATCCGGCATCTATGTCGCATTCGGGAATGACACATATGGACAGGAAAAAATCCGGCATTACGGATGGACTCATAAGAATGAGCGTAGGACTGGAAGCAATAGCTGATATCCTTCATGACCTGGATCAGGCACTACGAAAACTTTGACAGGGAATCTGGATAGGCATTCACTATTACCGGAAGTACCCCATTTGCTTCATCACCTGAAAAATTATAATTATCCGGGCCTGGATTATATTGATTAACTGTTATTTTTTAAGAATATCAAACCTGAAGTTGGCATCAATCTCCCCCGTGCCAACTGTTTTTTTGCGTGAGAGCCATACATGTGTTTGGCCATTAAACCAACGCGTACGTTTCCATACAAGACTAAGCACTATTCCGGTCCGTGGAATTTCTTCCTCGAAAATAAAAAGAGGATCAGGCTTTTCATTCTCAGGTCTTCCTGGCTGGCCGAGGAGACTGGTTCTTGGGCGAATGCGTATTGGTGCAAAATCATCGGCAACTCTCGGCATCGCCGCACGTTGCAAAATTACTTTCCTTTTATTGAATGAAATCTGCTGTGCGGGATCCATAGCCATCGGAATAAAGGGGATCCGGTTTTCTGCCATTAATGTTCCGGCTTTATATTTCCAGCCTTCAGCAGATAATTTGCCTTCATCAGAAGCCTTGTTCTGTGGGTTAAGGGAATTAACTAGTGCCATTGTTTGCTTCGCCAGGCTTTCCCCGTCACGCCCTCCGCCATAGGGATCCCTGGTAATTTCTTCCACCCCCCACACCATGTTAGCCATTTCATCACGGAGGAATGAAACCTTCTCCACGGCCTTGCTTTCCTGGATAAATTCGCTGCCATTCGCAAGGAACAGCCATCGTTGCCGGTTCTCTGATTCAGCGGTCTGGAAAAACGACCAGCTCTTATCGGGTGAAATTTCCCCGAGGAGCGTTTCCTTTCCGAAAGTATCAGTTATTACAATACCAGCAATCCTGCACATGCTGCCACACGAAAATTGAATTGGTGCAATCAGCCAGTCATTGCCATATACTAATCCGAATTCTGCAAATACCATCTTGCTGAGTTCTGTTGAAGTAGCCCTGATCGATCCGAAATCAACCTGCGCGTCTTCCATTTCCCATAACCGGACACTTGGCATCCCCCTGAACCGAACACCCGAAGGAATTACTGTTTCGGTTATTTGTTTACGGGAGTCACCAAAATCTATTGAGTCTTGCTCTTTGTTCCAGGAAGGCCGGGGTAAAAACCCATGCCATTCGAACCCATCGCCATAATATTCTTCCTTTCGGAGCACGCCAGCCTGACCTGCAGCGTCAACAAAAGAAAGTTGGGGCTGGTATTCGAGGTGTTGGGGATGCCAGCAGTTTCCTGTGTCGGATTGTCCATAAATCCTTTCAAACCATTCTATGAATTCATGTCCCGCTGCATCCACCTGCTCATCAGGCTCGGTCAGGAATACCGAGGCTGTATTAGCCGATTGCAGCTCACGCATTAGTAAATAGCCGTCGAATGCCCTTCCCCCACTTACCGATCCAAGCAATAACATAGAAGCTTCATCACTATACTGCTGTGCATGCTGAAATAAACCTGCGCGATCCGCATTATCGGGCAACCCGGTGGTGAAATGAAACCTGGTATTGTTCCTGAACCGGGTCACAATATCTTTTGCTTTTGCTGCAGGTAACCGTTTTACTAACAACCGTTCCCAGTGCCTTCCCATTTCCAGCCGGGACGCAATATCCGGGATAGATTTTTCGCGCTCTATGGCAGGTTCAAACGGGATTTTATTAATATCAAATTCCCCCACTGGCCTGGAGGCCGGGCCGACGCCTGTTATCGGTGATTGTTCAGCCCTTATATTAGCAAACGCCGCCGTTCCTGCATCCTCGCCATCCAGTTCACCAAACTGCCATTGCCTGGTAAGCATCCACAGTGCATCCCGGATCTCAAATCGAAGGGCACTTTCCAGTTGGTTTTCGTTTCGCAGCGAACCTTCCAGCCGGTTCCACATCAAAATGGATTCTTCCATAACTTTCGAATTGATTGATTTAAAATGTGGTGAATATACCCCCGCCTCCCGTGTTGATCCCCCCACCAGTGATATCAGGCAAAAAAGGTTTTATGAACGGCCCTGCGACCTTGAAATCCAGGTTAGGCGTATTATTTTTACCATCCACCGGTGTAACGATTGCAGGAAGGAATTGGCTTAACCAGGTTGTCTGGATAAGTTCTCCGTCAACTGCCCGCTTTTTAGCGAGTTCGATTGTCTCTGACACACCATCCACGATCGATTGCCAGTCCCATGCTCCCTTTAGTTCCGGTGCAACTAACAATAACAGGCATTGCGGCGCTTCTGCATTCGATTGATCATATTTAATAGAAACACCCGCGGTGAGCTCCGGTAAAGGAACCTTTTCGCGCCAGTCATCCAGCAGGATACCTGACACTGGCTGGGAATCACTGAAAGCCGAACTAAACTCATATGCCATCGAAGTCACCTGTGGAGGCGGTTCAAACCCTGCCTTGAACCCGGTACCGATCCACTGGTTGTTGGTTCCGGCCACAAAAGGCAGTTGAAGTATTTTAGTGATTCGGCCATTGGCAGGGGTATCGAAAATAATACGCAGGTTATTTACCAGCTGGTATTTTTGTATATTGCCGCGTACCATCGCCAGACCTTGAATCCATTCTTCAAGCCCGAACTCCCCTATAGAAGCAGAAAGCGACTCATCGTTGTATGATGCGGTAATACTTCCTGTATCCGGTAACCGAAACCTGGGAAGCACAATAAAATCTTCACCACCAAATAGCCTCGCCAAATTGGAAAGTTCCTCGAACAATTTATCTCCTTCCAGGGTGGTTGCCTTTGCGGTTATGGCTGTAAAAGCTGCACCCACCTTGTCTCTTCTCTTTTCCAGCAATTCGATAAGCCGGGAAGCCTGGTCTAATAAAATCGTGGCATTCTCCTGGTTACAATTATCCGGGCACCTGGGAAGAACATCCCAAAATCCCAGCATAAAAGCTTCCGGGATAAGTCTGATCAGCCTGCTGTAGGCCACATCAGATTCCGTTGACCCGAATCCTTTTGGAAAGTTTGCCTCAAGAAAAGCCTTTGCATCTGTTAATTTTTTCAGGAATATACCGAGAGGCCCGTTGACACTGCTATCTGCAAACTTTTGGCATATCGCTAATAATGAAGAATTATCATATAATGCCGAATTGGGTACAGCTTTATTATCTGTCATAACCTGGAAGTCCTCAGGCCGCATCGGACGGCTTTGGTCCAGCATCGATCCGATGCTTTTAATCAATGGAATGATCTCTTTTACAGACAATTCGCCAGGGTGAAAACTTTCATCACGATCAAAAGCTACACCAGATATATTCTGCGGATCCGCCCCCGGTTGCTTCTTTGCCGCTTCCATACACCACCATGCGATCAGGCTTTCCTGCGGCCGGAGTCCGGTTTTATGTAACAGGTAAAAAAGATCAATAGCCTGGATGTCCAACGATCCAAGATCTATTTTAATAATGGAACTGTCCGTTGTGATCATCTTTACAAATATCCTGTCCGGCGAAGGAAGCTGATCAGCCAGCCAGCGATTTATATCGGGCGAAAGGCTGCTGAACAGCGAGGTTAGCTCCGGTCCGGTTGGCCAACCCCCGGGGAGATTTACGTCTGTATTAAGAACGAAGCCCAGGCGATGGGTCAGCACCCTGCTCTCCCCGGTAATATTCACCACCTCAGGCAAAGTGATATCCGAAGCCTCACCAACCATGCGCAAAGCCGCTGCCGCACGTTCCGGGCTGCCTTTAACAGTTTGAAAAACACTTTCTGCGATCACCAGGTCGCTCACAGCATCAAATTGTTCCGCAGCAAGGTCGATTATTTTTCCAAATTCAGTTATGGCGGGCTGGTCAGTTTCAAATATGGCTGATAATTTTATTAACCATGGGTCTATAGCAGACTGGTAAGATTTGAGGATTGCCAAACCGTCGGTTACCAACGACAGGTTATGCACTTTTTCATCTTTACCAATTTGCTGATCATCATCCCATTCGTTCTGTTCGATCTGCAATGGAAAAGCCGATCGAAGGGTTGGTATGTATTGGGCAAGCACCGTTTGATCATACATCCTTCTTTCAATGAAATAACCCAGTTGTTCATTTAATGAATGGCCGGCCTGCAAGCCTTTGAGCAGATCCATTGCCCAACCCGTGCGTTCTGAACCCACATTCACCGCCAGAGTTTTCGAATCCGGTCCCTGTGAAAGCGCATGATGCTCATAACCTGCCCGGAGAATGCCGGCAGTAGCAGCGTGTTCAAGTGAAGGAGTGAGCACATAGCCACCTTCAGCAATGGGTGCAGGAGTCTGAAGAGGAACTATTTTTCGTAACACAGGATCTTCCGCCAGGTTTGTTGCTGGCTCGCTGCCCAGGTATGCAAAAATGTATTTCCTTACCTCCGGCAATTGGTCAGGAGTGAAGCCCGATAAATCAATAACGGGCATCACCAATCGGTCACTATCCGCCTGCTGGGCGTTAATAAACTGTAAAGAGGTTACTTCCCTTACCTCGACCCAGGGATTGATACCGGGTCTGATCGCTTCCAGCCATCCAAATGATCCAACTATGACACCTTTTTCAAATCCTTCCTTTTTCCTGTTTCCGAAAAGCCTCGATAAGGCTAATCCCTGTAACCACGCATCAAGCCGGAAACTGCAAATATCCACGTGTTCGCTGAAAATCCTTTCAAGGCGGTCTGCTGGAATAGTGGACAAGGAGCTTAGCGCCTTAATTGTATCCTGTAAATGTTTAACCGGGTCGTCGTCGCTAAGTGTTTCCATCAAACGCTGCTGGATCTTGCTGTCTACCCTTGTCCCATCGCTCAAAAATTGTTCAAAAAGGCTCCACTTATTTTTTCGTGTTTCAAAATTGCCACCGATATTGCTCGAAGCGAGCAAACCGGCGTGCTCAGTGGAAAGATTATTTGTGGCGTCAAGATACTCCATTTCAAAATCCAGCCTGGCCAGCGGGCTGATCGCAGGATTTTCACTTCTTAATAGGCTGGTTGCAGCTTCCACCCATCCCTGGAACAGGGAAAAACGGGCAGTATAAAACATCAGTATGGATGATTTCTGCGCCACGAAATTGTTAAAATCACCTTCGAAAATATGATCCTTCAATTGTTCGAATGTTCGGTCGAGCAGGAAAGAAAAATAATTAGTGCCTTCCTCATTCAGGAGGTGCTGACCTGCGGCGGCATCCGGTGGAAGATCCGTGAGTTTATAATTATCGTCGTCGAAAAATTTACCTAGTATCCGGGGCGGGGTATTAACCGGCTCAGCCCATGCCAACATACTTTCCAGCCTTGTTTTGTACTCGTTTGGCGTAGTTTTTATTCCGGCCTTATCCGCATTAAACGGGATGGACAATTTATTCACATTCCACAGCAAATATTCGCCTGCAACCAGTCTCCGGAAAAAACGGGTCGAACTGGCCTGCATGGAAAGGATCTCCCGGAAATCATTCTTAAGCATTTGTTCATCGGTGTAGGAAAATACTTTTTTCATGGTCTTAACACTATCAACCAGCCTTGCCCACTGGCTGTCCATTTTGCCAAGGAAATTAATCAGGCGTTTTTCTTCCGGGCTGGCATCGGCACCCGGTTTCCATCTTGACCAAACGGTAGACGGGACGATGCCATAGGGCTGTTTCCCGATGCGGAATGGCGGCAATAATCCCCTCCCGGTTACGAAATTCTCAAAGAAAGATTTAATATAGTCAATATCGCCATCGTTGATAGCCGGCCGCATATGATTGTCGAGATAATAGCCCAGGGTTGCCGGCCATAAAGCACGGTTTACCATTAGCGCTTCCTGTGCTTCGTGGCAGTGGCTGTTGAATATAGTATCGAATGTACCTTGTTCAAGTCCCAATGCTGTTGCCAGTCTGCGGCCGTCAATATCCCGATCTTCCGTCTTAGCGGGAAATTCGGACTCAAATGCCTGCTCATCTGTTACGCCTCCCTGCCGGAAACCCGAAGACTGGCCGGGTAAATTATTTGTGGGCGTTCCATGCGGTAGAAAAGCCATCCCATCCGGCTTATAATGATGATTATCAAAAAGCGCTGTCACTAGCCGGGCCCCTTCAGTCTCGTCAGCACCGGTTTTTATACCTACCACTGCCAGTTTTAAAATACCGGAAGAGTATTCTACAACGCTCAGTGGAATGCGCACTGCCATACCAGATTTCTCCGCTTCATTAATATCGGTAAGCCAGCGGATTGCGGCAGGCAGTTTCAGTACCTTCCCATTATCAGAAAAAGCATTTTCATCCTGTTCGTCAGGATCAAAGCCCAACTGTAAATAATCAGGGATGGGAGCACCCACTATTTCGCGGCTTGCCAGGTCGGAATTGTTGAAGTGTATATTTACAATAAAATGTTCCGGCAACATATCCGTTGAAGGTGGAATGGTCCAGCTATCTGCTTTTATGCCCGGTTCCGGAAATTTGCTTGCCGGTATTTCAACCAGGTCGCCCGGAAAGTTATCCGGGAAATCAGCAGGCCGCATCACCCTTGCGATCCAGTTTGCCCGATGCGGCAGGCATACGGATCGGAGGGTTTTCCAGGCAACCAATTGTTTTTCGTGTTTTGTATTATCCGAATCAACAGGATCTCCCGCTATCGTCCGGGATTCCCGTTCTGCATCCCACATAGCCTGCCAGAAAATTTTCGCCGACTTCATTTCAGAAGCAGTCAGTGCGGATTCATGTGACTGCAGGAAAATATCATCCGGAAAGATCCGCACCCACAGTTCCACCTCATCCTCCACTTTCAGTATGCGGTTCGCCGGGTTCCCGAAGGGTATTGGATGATTCAGTTCGTCAATTATCCATTTTGCATTTCCTAATCCTATATTGGATAAGGTAAAAGCAGGCGAACTTATTGAGGCCAGGGGATTAGCCTTTGGCTTAAGATCTGGAAAAATTGAGTTGACGTTTTGTTTTTGAAAGGGATTAAGGGTATTGTAATCAATCAACGTTTCTGGCGGGAGATTGCGGGCGATATGTTTGATTGTCAGAAACCGCGTTTGTAATCGCAGCGGAAGTAGCAGAATTGGTGTAGTATCATTGATATTGGCGACCGTTGTATTTGCCGTTCCCTGTGAATCGAAGGCAGTACGGGCTTTAGCTAACGCAGCGCCCGCAGTTGCTGCCACATCCGATGCGGCGGCCATTTTTCTTATAGCTTCATCCCGCTGCACACCGAGTTCATTGCCGGCAGGAAGTTCCTGCATTAATGAGGTTTTTAGAAAATCGCTAATTATTATTTCCAGCAACTGGTATTGCTGGTGCGCCTGGTAATTTTCATTTTTAGCATGTTTCCAGGCAGTTTTTGACTGAATATAAAGTTTCCGGGTATCCTTAAAATCTTCCATACAAATTTTTTATTTAAAATACAATTCGCTCGCCTGGTTCACGTAACCATCAGGGAGGCATGAATGAAGATCCGAACAGGTTTTTGATTAAGAATCGCTGCCATTTGGGCGGCATCCCCCGTCCCGGCTGACGGATCCATGGTCACTTGCTTTTCACCCTTACCCCATTCAAACCCGTTCTTCCCCGGAGGGTCCAACGGTATATCCTTTTGGAGGTCGATATAATCCGTAACTAGTGGGATATCTGTCCATGCCAGGTCGTTCCAGGAATTATAAACGTCTTTGCGGCCCAGGTCGAGGCCGAAATGTACTTCACCCGGCCGTTCCGCAATCACGAAATAATAGCCGCCGCTAATCGGCGGCTTGGTTGTCTGACCCAATACCATATTCGTTGTAAGCGGGAACCCTGCAAACAGGTAATCCGGCGCCATGTTGGATAAAAAGATCGGTAATACCGGGGCTTCACCCAGGTCGGGTACGCGATTCGCGCCGCCATTAATCATTTTCGCCTTTTGCGCATATACCACCAGGTTAGGATATTTTTTTACCAGTTCAGCCTTGATAACAAATACCAGCGGATTCGTGAAACTCCCAATTGGCCCATTTGTTCCGAGACCATTTTCCGGGTTCCAGTTGCGGATGAACTGTATTTCGCTTTTATCCAGGCTTGAAGGCGCACTGTCTGACTTATCCCAGAACTGCCTGAAAAATGTCGCGTTCATATCGGCAGGATATCCCCGCCAAAGGAACTCTCCTGCCAATTCATGATTCATCCCCACCAGGTATGCCTCTATGAACGGGGAATTAGCCTGCAATAGGACGAATGAATCGGGCCTGACCTGGTCGAGATTTGGTATAAATAATTCGGGTTTCAGGTTGCCAAGTCTTTCGTATGTTGGATCTTTATAAAAGGGATTAAAGCTGTTCGGAGTAATAATCTCGCTTTCCGTTACTGATGGTGGGGAAGATTCAGGTATTTTCGATTGGTACCGGATCATGAAGCTGAGCGAGGGCAATATTTTTGACTGGACCTTTGCTATCATTGCTGGAAGGTTGGAAGCAGCAGGCTGCACGAAAACCGGTTTGCGCAACTCACCCTCCTGTAGTTTTTTGACCAGTGCAGGGAACTTGCCGACCTCAATCGGAAAACTGCCCGGGTTGTTACCGAACCAATTGGGGTTCTGCAGGCTGGTAGCAAATCCGAAAATAAATGGCACAACAAAGGAATTCGTATTGAAATTGATCAGCTTTTCACTGCAGTTGAAATTCTGAAAAGGTGGATTGACAATGAAATTGTAGGCGATGAAATAGAATGGCAAAGCTGGCGCCACCATCACAATCTGGTAGGCATTTTGTATTTTCGCCCTCTTCAGCAAGGGCCCGTTGGTCCTGGTGAGGCGCCGGTAAGCAGGCTGTATAAATGCCGTATCTGGCTTAAATTCATTCAATTTTCCTGCAATAGAAAAGGCAGGGTCGTCTGAAGTTACAGTTGCATGAAGCGATTGTGTAAGTGCCAAAAGGCTGCTGCCAAATTCTCCCTGTACGCTGCCGTCCTTTAAGAAATGTTTCTTGTAGGTGGCGTTGGTCACTTCCTGGGCAAATCTCAATCGCTGAAGTTCTTTATTCAGATTTTTCCGGCTGTCTGTGAGCTGTTCCCATGCCCTGCTCACATAATCCTCCTGGAACTCCCTCACCACCTCAGCTCCGAGGCCCGCCGCTACCCGGTAAGAAGGATCAAGGTTCAGTTGCTCCAGCCAATTTGAAGTTTTCAGCGGATCTACCGTGGTGCCGCCCTCAGGGTCTACGTACCATCGGCCGTAGATCGGAGGTACCAGCAAAGGATCGTCATCGTCATTGCCCGGAATTGCCGAAGCCCATCGCAGGTCGGCACGCTGTTTAAAGCGGTACTGCACTCCAAGGTTGATCAACCCGGCAAAATGCTTTACAAAATCTTTTTCCTTTTGGCCGGTACGCATAGTCAGTGCTTGCGATGGAGGAGATGAGCCTGGTGGTACCTGTTCCGATTGTGAGGGTAATACCAAAGCACCTTCGAAAGGAAGGAATCCCTGGCGCCCGGGAAGTTCGGGCTGCAGGTTGCCGGTATAGTCAAAAGACCCGCCATAATTGATATCGGAAACGTCCATCCATAGCCTGCCTACATCAGTACCACCCATATCCTGGGGCGTAATCTTTTTTGCCAGTGCTTCAAAATCTTCTTTACCCGTACTGAAGCTCCATTCATAGTAAACGGGTATATCCAGCCCATCTGGCTGCTCCCTGCTCCAGGAGGGTTGGAACCGCCTGGCAGCTTCGATTTCAGCCTTTTTTGCACCTAGTCCGGCCAGCCTTCCCTTTTCAAATGCCGGAACCACAAAGGCATAATATTTGGTGGTGAATTTCAGTTTGCGCGGGCACATAAGCCGAGATACCCCAAGGTTGGGATTGTTGTTCAGGACTCCAGCAATCTTTTCATTCCGGGTGACGGAATCAGTGAGATCATTTGGTAACAGGGTGCCTTCATTGACCTGGACATGTGCCCAGGCCCAGCTCTGTTCCGGTATTGGCAAAGCATGTGACACGGCTTCGGCTCCAATGCGGATATTCATCGTTCCTCTTATTTTCTTGTTTTGAATTCTCTCAAATTCTTCTTCTTCTAATACAATCAGTGAAATCCATGGGCGTAAGCGTTTTTCACCGGAAGCCTTTGCCGGAGTGTACCTCCAGGGAAAATCTTCTTCATAAAATTCTATGTAAGGGAAAAAATTAGGCTCGAAATTATTCAGGCCCGGTGCCGGGTCGGTCTTTACGATGGCAGATCTGTCAATTCCTGTTATGTCGCCGGGGCCCACCAGCACTACTTCCTGCGTCACGATCGACTTTTCAACATCATCTGCAAGGATCCGTACATTCAATTTTACCTTCGCCCGGCCTTCCGTTCCTGGTGAATCAATCAGGGGGTCGGTTTCGGCAATTTGCTTTGCCATACCTCGCCTGAGCCAGGGAAGAAAAATATATTGATTTGCCATATTAATGAGTTTAAGCGCGTTTTAGGAAATGAGTTCAGATTCCCGAACAACATTCAGTTTACGCAGCGGATTTAATTTCTGGAATTTCCATAATTCATAATAGGCTCCGGTCATACTTTTTTGTCCTTCCACTTCATTTACCCTTGCCCCGGTAGTTGCGTCAGCAAGAATATAGGGATCTGTTTTGCTCACTGATTTACATAATTCGATCTCTTTCCGGGTTGTGGTCCTTCGCCCTCCGGCAGACTTTGCCACAGAATTGTTGTTGAGCCAAATGTTAAAATGAACATCCGATACTGGTGGGTTTTCAGGCGTGTTCTCAGGTGCCAGTGGATCATTGAACTGGTCGTCATACGCAAATTCGGAGATCAGTGAAGTACCGCAGGAAACTGATCCGGTATCAGTAAAGGAATGGCCCGCCTTCATGGGTTCAAATGATTTCCTGGTGAGTTTCTCAGCATCCTCCATGTTGATGAACATGCCTGGTGCAAAATGATCTTCCAGGTCCCTTCCTTCCTGGTCGCTGCCCCCCTCCATTTCGGCCGCCAGGTCGAATTTCCTGGCACCCTTTACTTTTTGGGACCCCACCTTATCAATCCTGATCCCAAGCGGGATTACCTGCTGCATCACTTCCATCCTCGAAAGCGGATCAGCAAGGATAAACGGAATGGCATCTGCTTCGCCAGCCTGCGCTTCCGCATCAACCTCGGTATTCCTCAGTACAATATGAGTTGATACACCGTCCGGGAGGGTCGATTGCCAGTTGCCTTTATCGGTAATCGCTTTTTCGATCAATGGCAGCACTTCAATGTCCTGGCTGGGCTCTGAAATTTCTTCCCCGGTAGATTTATCAAAATCGACGTCATAATCCCAGATCCAGATTTCAAAGGTGGCAGTACCCCTGATTCGCCATGGATTTGTTCCCGAAAATTTCCCTTTAACTGTAACCCCTGCAAGACGGCTGTCGCCCCAGAAGATACGGAGCTTACCCTCGAAATCAACTACGAAATAGAATGGATCGAAATGAAACAATGCATCAACACTAAGAACAGATTCCAGCCTGAATTTGGACCACTTGATCTTGAGCTCGATCTTGAATCCCGCCTGGAAGGTATTGGAAGTCAGCGCAAGATAACAGGAAAGTATAAGTGAAGCATGCTCACCTTCCATCAATGGAATGGTAAGGCGTTGCGGTTTAGCCGGTAAATTCAGGCCCGCAGGCACCTGGAAATCCGGATGCCAGCCCCCGACCGATATAAGAAATGCCGGATCGGCGCCCCACCTGTACCGTACAAAAAGCTCCCCGCGAATATCGAAAATGAGAAATTTTGATTCATAGATCGCCGCATCGATGGAAAATATTTTCTTCCCGAAGTCAAGGGCTACCAGGAAATTCACCTGGAGTTTAACGATCTGCTTGCCGCCTTTTTCAACAAGCACCTTGATCACACCGACCACCGCAATTTTTACAGGAGAAGGCACTTCAATCAGCAATCCGAGTTTCAGGTCTACCAGTTTTGCCGTTCCCCATACAATTCGCGCCATTAAAGCAAATACATACCGGCCTTCAGCTGCGGGGAACAGCGAATTCATTGCCTTAACAATGGTCGGTGCATTTCCTACCGGATTGTCCGGGAAGAGGATCATGTCAAAACGATCATCCCTGACCGCAGACTGGAAGGCCTCCAGGTTCATAGATCGGTGCAGTGCCACGATCACACCTAATCCTTTCAGCTTGAATCCAAAGGGGGTATCAATGGCAGGCGTGAATTCTATCGAAGCCATCAACAGGAAGGAAAAGCCCTTTTTCCCATCCGGAAGCTGGGTGAGTATTATCGCGATCACCTTCAGCGTAAGCTCATATTTCTCTAGTTTTATTTTAAGCTCGCCCCCTCCATAATACTGGTGATTATCGGGATCAACGGAAAGCACGCCACCACCGGTAACTACTGAGGCATTCACTACGAAACCTACTGCTGTAGGTGGTTTCAGGTCATACGAAAGGTCGGCAAATCCCAGGTTGGCACTTGCTTTTTTGGAAAAATCGAGCGACAGCAAAAGACCTAGCCGGTCTATTGTCATTTGAAAAGGGCCTAATTTAGTCTTCAGCATCGCGGAAGTTTCCAACGCCACACCACAAATGGATTTGTCTTCTTTGAGTGAAGGCTTAATTCCGATATACAGGGTTGGTATTTCCAGCGCCTTAAAGTCCTTAATAGCTACGTTAAAGAGGAAAAGAAGGCCGTCATTCATATCCAATCCCTGGACGGACCATTTATTCAGCAATGGCGAGTAAACTATTGAAAGACTGGCCTTAACTTTTGCTGCAGCTTTTTCCGGTAATATCTTTTGCATGAAACCATCACGGCCTTCACCCGAAATGGAAATGCTGAAATCATGGAACTCCAGGCTGATCTCGGCATCCATTTCCTCATGTCCTTCAACTACCTTCTTTTTTGGATGAATCCTGAAGAATATGTCTCCGCCCCTGGTAGTATTCTGTTCATTGTTTTCATCCTTCCCTTCTTTGCCGGCATCACCTTCCTTTTTTGCCAGCCACTGGATTTCAATTAAGGGGTCGGTTGACAAAATGCCCGGTCCAAAAGAGTGAAATTTAGTGTTGTGGCCCCATATTAGCGATTCCGTTATATCCGAAGGAAACCTGATGCCGAAACCGCCCATATCGGATCCGAATTTTCCCGGGTTTAAATTAAGGCCAAGTACATATTGATATCCTTCCGGTAAAGTTCCGGGTTCAGTTTCTGCCGGGAAAACCGGGATAGTGGCAAAGGTAAAAAAACAGTCGGTGCTGTTAGGCGTTTTGAAATCCTCCGAAAAATAATCCCCGTCATCACCTGAAAATAACTCGCCCGGTATAAATTGCATTTGCAAAACACGGCGGGCAATCTTCGACGCGTTTGGAAAAACATCCTTTTCAGGAGGGAGTTCATAACCAGTATTGAAACGGAAGCTTCCAACATGACGGAGTTTGTCTTCAAGGAAAAGAAACAATATCGATAAAATAAGGAATGATCCTTTGGTGATTCTAAGAAGATTATCCTCCTTTAGATCGCCCAGCGGTCTGAATGAATCTGGATTTACCAAGCCTTCGAGATGGGGAATAGCATTGATGCCACTGAATATTGGAAAAAGCAACAAGTCAAGTGCCCGGTTCATTTCGTTTGATTCATCGGAAAAAATACCAAGGGCATCAAACATAATGGCAACCCTGGGAAGTTTTTTCCAGATTAAGGTCTGGGTTAGGAATTTGGCGAGAGCCCTCCGCGCATTTGATTTAGCGATCTCTTCTTCTTCAGCAGTGGGTTTTTCACCTTCGGGCCCTGAATAATCGCATGTATTCAGCATTTCATCCACCGCCTCCCATACCTTATATAATTCGGCCAGCACCATGCCCAGGGCTGCTATATTACTCACATTGGGTATATCCGATTTATCCAGCCCCAGTTTTTTTCTTAAAGCATCAAGCCCTCTTAAAATGAAGTTTAATTTTTCAGTCGTTTTTGCCTTATCCGCCGGATCCGTTTTTTCTTTGGCACCAAGCTCTTTCAGGAATTCTCCCTTGAATTGTTCATCACTCGTCAGCCTGGACAATGGTGCCAGCCATTCATCAATGTAATTTATTCCTTTTGTGATCGGGTTCATTCAGAACAATTTGATGTGTAGAAATTATCAGGAATTGGGTTCTAAGGGAAAATCCGGTCGCTCTGATACAGGTTTTCTGTTCAGCGAAGCCTCGCAAAGCACAAAGGGTTGCTCATAAGTTCCCGGCGAATTTTCATCCGGGGACTCCAGGAAGGGCTTAAAAAACATGGATTGACGGGTAGCCAGGTTGCCGTCTTTCTTCACAAAATCAATGATGGCAACATGACTATACCAGTTAACGATTCGGTTGATATGGGTTCTACTGTAAAAGGCCGCACGCCTGAAGATCAGGTCAAGTTTTGTTTCATAGTCACTGCCACTCTGTACTCCGGGCACCAGGTCAGCAGACAGGTCTGCCGGCCTGGTGGAAAGTGATTCGAAGCGCTCACTATCAGGCCTTTCGTCCTGCAGCACATTCATTCTCCAGCGGAAGGACGGTTCCGGGCTTTCCTTTTTAAAAACAATCCTGTTCAAGATACTGGGTTCTCCACCGGCGACCTCGGGATCGAACCTGATAAGGGGCCAATCGCGAAGCGTAAGCAGCAATGGCTTTTTTTCCATAGTATAAGCTATGCGTATCGGGTATTGACTGGGCCTGGCATCTACGAATTGGCCTGGCTGGGTCTGTGCACGCAAACCAAGTTTTTCAATATCATCAGGATCTTCCCATCCGATGGATGTAAGGTTAACAAACTCCATGTTGAGTCCGCCGGCCAGGGCAGCTTCGGCTATCCCCGAAGGTAGTATCCCCATGATCGCACCTTCGGGTCTTATATTTTTAAGGGAACTGGACACCATCTGCACAAATCTCGCCGCTTCCGGTTCCCCCTTTACCCAGTAATCCATTTCACTCGTAATACCATAATGAACATCTCCGGCAAGGAAGAGTACTTTTTTTAGTGTGGCGCATCTTTTAAGAAAGGCCTCGAATCCTGCCTGGTGCAGTGACCAGTGCTCTACATCCAGGCTATCCCTTCCTTTGTGAATTCCCTTTCTTCTTTTCACATTAAACTCATCCGATGCAGCATCCCTCATTGAAAGGAAATCAAGTACCCTGGGAACGATTGGCTGCCCGATCGATTCGATGGCTGCCAGGCCAAGAACAGGGGCGCCGGAAATCACGATTGCCAGCTCAATTCCTGTTGGAATGATCGGTGTATCCGGGATTTGTTCAGCCAGTGCCTTACTTCCAATCAGGTTAGGCGGAAAATTCAGTCCGGAGGAGAAATCCCGCCGCGTGCGGGTATCTAAAACAAAAACACTGGCCTCGCTGATCTTCAAAAAACAATTCCATTGTATGAATGGCTTCTCAAAGTTATCAAAGGCCAGGGCTTCGTGAAAGGCTAAGGTAAGATCAGGCCCGTTCAAGTTCCTTGCAGGTGAGATCAGCGGATCTTCGTCTGTAAAATTGCTGAAACTGCTGATCCATTCCGGTATCATTTTCAGCAACATGCTCCTGTGATATTTCGCAGTGGTAACCTCGGCCCAACCTTTTGGGTCATTGCCCCAGGCCTGGAAAAGTGCGTAAGCCAGGAGCCCGTTCCGGATGATGGTTTCACCCAGTCTGGTACCCAGCGCCTGTTTTGACCATCCTCCATTCAGGTACCAGTCGTCCGTAATGTCATGGTCATCGAAGCTCATAATAGAGGGGACGTTGGCCAGGACCCTGCGAACTGCTTTCAGGTCTTTACGGAAGTCTTCCACACGTTCCTTTTGAGCCGGCTCATCTGATTCTACTTTCCTTTGCCTTCCTTTTTTGAATGATTCCAGGGCGTCTTTCAGGATTTGGTTGCTATTAACCGCGAAGTGCTTTCCGGAATCATCAAGGGTGTACCAATCCTTTGGTAATACCGGGGTCTTTTCTAATTCTCCGTGTTTATCACGATCGCCTTCCTGGATAATATATAATAGATACTTGTCTGTTTCCTTCTTTCCATCCACCAGTAGCTTATCCAGGAATACCTGCTCAGTAGTAGGTAATTCCTTCGGCCAGAGCGCATCACACCATTGGAAAAGATACGCAGCCGCATATTCCGCAAAAGAATGAAGGTGGTTCGATTCCGCCCCGGTGAATCCCGAATAGAAATTTGTGGCCCGACGGCCAGGTGGCAGGGCAGCTGATGTTACCTGCATCCATACAAAATCACTATCTGCTGATCCCTGTTTGCTATAATTTTTTTCAGGATCGGAAGGGAACGGTACCTGCTCGATCTTTTGTAGCAAAAAATTCCCTGAATCGGTATAGTGCTGAATGAGAAAATCAGAACAGCTATCCGCATAGATCTGGTCGCCTGTATGAAAAAAAATGTGTGGCCTCGCTATCGGATCCAGTATGCGGTCGGGATCGGTAAAATCAGGTTCCATGATCTCCGCCAGGGTAGCCAATGCGTCACGTCCCTGGCCATAGGGTTTGCGGCAAGAGCCGTGCGCAATCCGCAGGTTCTCCAGTTTTGCCGGAGGAACGATGAATGACGGCAGCTGCCCTTCTTTGAACCCCAGCAGGTGAGGGGCCTGGAGCAGCGTCTTCGGTGTACCCGAAGCATCATTCTGCTGAAGGGTGATCAGGCTATCTACTTTATTGACCTCATCATAGAAGAGGAGATCATAGGAAAAAATACCACCGGGTGTAAATAACCCGGGAGATTCGACCGTGATCAAAGCCAGGTGAAGATGCTCACCGATTTTTAGGGTAGGCGTTTTTGCTGATTTAAAGGCAACTGTCTTCCCGGGAAAATCCGGAATAGTCGGAGTACAATATCCTGCATAAAGCTCGAGTTCAATGAAGCGGGCAGTTTTCAAAGCTACCCAGACGGATACGATCTCTGGTTCAACCCGTCGTACCATCGGTCCGCAAATAATCAGGGGAAGGTTGTCAAAACGGCCGGACAGGGTATCCTGGAGTGGCATGAGTTGAGTTAAATAATTTGAGTATAAAGAAATCAAATTCATTTAATAGCTTTCTACCAGACTGTCGCCGGGAAAAATCAATGGCTTGGAGAAAATTCAGCCTTAGTTTAACATTACCCTAAACTATTTAATAACCTTTAATTTCTTTATATAAAATAAATTTAAATCCAAAATAGTACAAGAAATTTGTAAATGCAATAGAACACTAAACTTTTTTCCAAAATTCATTTCCGGGAAAAATATCAAATGGTTTCCGGTAAAGAATCAATTGCCGGGAGCATCCATTATTCAGAGTAGACCCGGAGGGAAAAGTTACAAAACCCGGGACAATACAAAAATGAAATGCCCATTCATAGAAAACATTTTATTGTACTACAGGTTTTTGTAGTAAATTTCACCACAAAATTATCTTTGATGGTGCATTCCAAATTGTCGCTCCTGATTTCGGTGGTTGGCGACACCAACCGTGGCTCTGCCCTGGTTTGTGTTCTTCACAAACCACCTATTACCGCTACAATTTGAAATGCACTCTATCTTTCACCATCCCAATTTACATTTACTTTGATAAGGTTCTATTCTGACTATAGTTATAAACCCTGGTTCTTCCTTTTGTTAACGATAATTGCAGCAATATTTTTTCAGGGTTGCCAACAACAGCCAGGCGACATAAAAATCCTGCGAATGGTCCCTGCAAATGCAGCACGCCTGGCCCGGTCCGTTGAATCACTTGTCAGGCCCGTGGTTGCCGACAGTTTAATGGTAAGTTTATGGGGTGTTGATTCACTTGTAATTTCCCCTGTTGCGATTGATATTGATGATCTGGGAAGGCTTTATTACACTACCACTAACAGGCAAAAGAATTCCGAATTCGACATACGTAGTCACCAGGATTGGGAGATACCATCCATACAACTTCAGACAGTTGAAGATAAGCGGGCATTTCTGCATAGGGTATTGTCACCAGCAAACAGCAAAAACAACAGCTGGTTGAAAGATCTCAACGGGGATAGCTCACATGACTGGAAGGACATGACTGTCGAACGGGAAAATGTATATCGCCTGGAAGATGTGAATGATGATGGAGTTGCAGACCAATCGCAAATGATCGTGGATGATTTTCATGATGAAGTGACCGATGTGGCAGGGGGACTCTTAATAAATGGAAATGACCTGTTTGTTGCAGTGGGGCCCGATTTGTGGCGAATGGAAGATAAAGACGGGGACGGAATAGAAGATGAAAAAACTTCTGTATCGCACGGATATGGTGTTCATATTGGTTTTGGCGGGCACGGAATGTCGGGGGTTGAAATGGGACCTGATGGCAGGATTTATTGGCAGATAGGAGACATAGGTTTCAATGGGAAAGACAAGAATGGTAAAAAATGGGAATACCCCAACAGCGGGGTAATTGCCAGGTCTAACCCGGATGGAACTGACTTCGAAGTATTTGCTTCCGGTCTTCGCAATACGCATGAGTTTGTTTTTGACGAATATGCTAACCTCATCAGTGAAGACAATGATGGTGATCATGCCGGGGAAAAAGAAAGGTTGGTATATGTTGTTAACGGTTCTGATGCGGGATGGCGGAGTAATTGGCAATATGGTAAATACAGCGATCCCGCCAACAATAGCTATAAAGTGTGGATGGACGAAAAAATGTGGATGCCCAGGTTCCAGGGACAGGCTGCATATATTACACCCTGTATCGATAATTTTGTAAGTGGCCCGGCTGGAATGGTATATAATCCCGGAACAGCTTTAAGTCCTGCCTATAAAAATACTTTTTTTATTGCTGAGTTCGTTGGCAACCCCGCACAATCAGGCGTGCATAGCTTTAAATTAAAACCCAGCGGCGCTTCCTTTACATTGGGTGAAAATAAAATGGTCCTGGGCGGTATCTTGCCTACTGGACTTGATTTTGGGCCCGATGGCTCCTTATATGTTGCGGATTGGATTGACGGATGGGGCACAAAAAATTATGGCCGAATCTGGAAGCTGGACGACAAAAACGGGGCCGCACTTTCAGAACGCCAGCATACTAAAACCTTGCTGGCAGCTAATTTCGCAAAACATTCCGGTGAAGAATTGAATGAATTTTTGATGAATCCGGATATGCGGGTAAGGCTAAAGTCACAATTTGAATTGGTTAAACGCGGGTCGGCGGGTGCTTCAATATTCCAAAAAGCACTTGGGCAAACGGTTAACAGGTTAGCAAGAGTGCATGCAATCTGGGGAATCAGCCAACTGGCCCGGCAGGATAAAAAGTATGCGCTGATTTTACTGCCTTTGTTACAGGATTCAGATCCTGAGATCAGGGCACAAGCTGCAAAATGGTTAGGGGATATCCGGTTCAAAGAAGCTGGCAGCCAATTAATTCCTTTGTTAAAAAATTCGGATAGCCGTAACCGTTTCTTCGCTGCGGAAGCATTGGGAAGAATAATGTATGAGCCGGCGATCAATCCTATTATTGAGATGTTAAAGGTAAATAATGATGCCGATGCCTATATACGCCATGCGGGGAGTCTGGCACTGGCCAGGATCGGGAGAGCAGACGAAGTTATTGCCTTATCGAAGAGTCCCTTTCCTTCATTGAGGATCGCTGCGGTGATAGCGCTTAGAAGGATGAGTAATCCCGGAATTGCCGGCTTTCTGAATGATACGGATGAATTAATTGTCACAGAAGCGGCAAGGGCTATTAATGATGACCTTTCCATCAGGGATGCTTTACCCGTCCTGGGAAATTTACTGGTAAATACACCCTTCACGAATGAAGCGCTGATAAGACGGGCGATCAATGCAAACCTGAGAGTGGGAACTGACGAGGCCATGCAAAATCTCGTCGACTATTCGATGAAGGATGGCAATCCGGCAAAAATGAGGGCGGAAGCCATCGAAACCTTAAGTACCTGGCCAAAACCTTCAGTACTTGATAGGGTTGATGGGCGATATAGGGGAGTTATTGATAGAGATCCTGCACTCGTGAAATACAAAGCAGGGAATGTGCTGATCCGGTTATTAGAGAGTAAAGAAACGATTATAAGAATAAGTGCGGTAAAAGCAATTGGAAAACTAGAAATCAGGCAGGGTGGTTCTCCATTGCTGGGCCTTTTGAAAAATGATAAAGAAGCTGCAGTGAGAGTGGAGGCGATCAAAGCCCTGGCTTTAATTCAGTTTGAACATATAGGTGAAGCCATAAAATTGGCAATTGCCGGTAAGGATAAAACTGTGAGAATAGCAGGTCTTGACCTCCTGGGAAAAATGAATATACCGAAAGAACTGATGGTATCCTTGTTGTCCGATGTAATCGATAGTAAGACCACAGAAGAAAAACAGGCATCCTTGTTAACGCTCGGGAAATTACCGGTTAAAAATACCGAAAAAGTTTTTGAGCGTTTGCTACAACAAATGGCCAATGGCAAACTTCCTTTGGATATCAAGCTTGAATTGGCTGAAGCGATCGACAGTACCCGGTCACCCGGATTAATTGCTAAGTATAGTACAATTAGTGCTGGCTTATCCCCTGATGCGTTGGTTGCCGATTATGCCGGAAGTTTATTTGGTGGTGATCCTGAGCGGGGAAAAAATATTTTCTTCGGGGGTGAGGCTTCTCAATGTATCAGGTGCCATTCATATGATGATATAGGCGGCAATGCCGGTCCGCGTTTGAATGGAGTTGCATCCAGGCTCACCCGCCAGTTGATTCTTGAATCACTTATTAATCCCAGTGCCCGGTTAGCGCCTGGCTTTGGCATGGTTACTATAGAACTGAAAAATGGCAAAACCCTTTCAGGTATTCTGAACGGAGAAGATAATACCAGCCTCGTGATTAAAACAGGGAACCAACCAAACGAAGTGATACCTAAAGATCAGATCCTGAAAAGATCCAATGCACCTTCCAGTATGCCGGAAATGAAAAATATACTTAGTAAAAGAGAGATCAGGGACCTGGTGGGTTTTTTGTCAACGTTGAAAGATAATAAGTAATTAGAACAGGTAAGATCCCAACCTGCAATACAAAAGTTTTAATAAACGGTTTAATGAAATACAATAAATCAATCCGGTTTTAAATGCAAGTGCGGGAAAATCAACCGAACCTAAGCGCAGGGCAGGCTTTGTATTATTTTGGTTTACGCCCCCAATGCATTTTTTGCAAATTCCAAACATTTTTTTGTTTCCGTTACCGCATCGGAATTCGCCGGAATATCATACTCCAGTTCAATGGTGGCCGGAATTGTATATTTCTTTTTTTTCAATAGGGTGAGTATTTCCGTGATCGGTGTATTTCCCTGGCCCCATGGCATATTTTCGCCACCAGTAGCTTTTGTCTTACGATCCTTAATATGCAGCGATGTGATCCGGTCGTGCTTTGCCTCAATCAAGGCTAATAAAGTCTCTTTTGTATTATTGCCACCAGCTGCAATATAGTGGCCGCAATCCAGGTTCATCGAATTGTACTTTGACTGACTTAAAGCGGTATCCCATGCGGTATCTGTAGCTTGCGTATGAGCATGGTAACCAATGTATATTTTATGCTTTGCACCAAAATCTCCAAGGCGTTTAGAATGGTCGCTGTTTTTGGGTAATTCAACAGTAACGGAATGGGCTCCCATTGTTTTGGCAGCTTTTAGTGCATATTCGATCTCCGCATCAGTGTTGTTTGATCCCAATGCATTGGGTTTAAAAGCATAAATATCAACACCTGCTTTGTTATACATTTTTTTTATCTCAATAAACTTATCCATCGGGACCATGGAACGCCAGTCAGCCACTTGTTTTTGATAAACAGCCATTTGCGCTTTCTGCTCATCTGTAAATTTTGGAGGTTTCCCGGCTACCCACGGAGGCATTGTAACAGGGTTAACTGGTCTTCCTGCATAGTCTTCCACTTCATCGCCCATCAGTTCAATAGCACTGATACCACTATCAGTAACATATTTAAGAAGTTGCTCCACATTTCCAGGCATGCTCCGGAATGAATAGGTTATCACTCCAATCTGCACTCCAAAAAATTTGGAACCGGGTATTTCCGCGAGGAAAAAAGGCTTTGTCCATGCAGCCGGTCCGGCCATCAATAAACCCGCGGAGGCCATGGATCCTTTTACCAGGAACTCACGGCGTGATTGGTTTTGGTTTTTTTTATTATTTACCGGCATATGGCAGCTTTTTAATGATAAAAGATTTGTTGTTAAATATACGCCTTCAAAGCAAGGTAGAAAAATTATAAAAGAGTTGCAATTCTAGTTGATGCCTGGGGTGGCTCAACTTTAGCAAGATGCAATTGCCGGAAGAACTTCTGCCAGGTTTGGTAACTTTTTAAAGCTTTTGATAACATGACGACAATTACACTATTCACAATTTATTGAAATCCATTGAAAAGTATTCAGGCTTTTCTGCAACAATACTGTCTGGCGAATATCGTATGAACCTGAACTGGACGGGGAATGATTGGAATTGAGTTGCCACGGGGCTTTAGCCCGTGGATAATGAAAAATGCAACGCCGTGCGGCATTAGCCGAATTGGATTTGAGCATTTTCCGGTTGGTTTGGCTAAAGCCAAAAATGAATAAATTTATTCCTCCAGCTAAAGCTGGAGGCAATTTATGAAACTACTTCCAACCAATGAAGTGTATACTATCTTTGTTGCGCCTTCCGGGCAGAAGGAATTTTGTTTACATCAATTCCACATTTGCCCCCTAAATACTAATATAACTATCTTGCATGGCTTAGTATTACTGCTGATTTTACAATTGTAATCCTGATTAATTTCTAAATAAGCTATATGAAAAAGTTTTTACAGCTCACAGAGTTCAAAGTTTCATGTTGTATATTGTTATTCTCCTTCGCTAATTTGATTTTAATGGCACAGGTAAAAGATAGGATAGATACCGCATTGATTCCTTTCTGGGGAACTCCGGTCATGTACAATGAGTCGGTATTGATGATTAAAAGAGATGGGCAATTACCTGTGTCATACCTGTTGTATAAACCTGTAAAAATATTTTCGGTCAGGAATGCCGCGTTAAACATTGATTATAAAGAAGGAACAGACTGGGAATATAAAGATGGGACATTGAGGCTGTTGAAAGGTTCAAAAGCTACATACCTGGCAGACACACAACTCTATCCTGTCAAATCAAAGAACGCATTTCCGAGAAAGGGTGGGGGCTTGATATTATTCTCAGAAGGATCTTTTTTCCATAATCAACAGTTGGCAGTTACCTATAGCCATGCCACAGATGCCTGGAATGGACCAGTGGCAGGCTTCCAGGGAACCAATCTTCCGGGAGCAATGTATAAGCTGAAAAAAAGAAAATTGCTGAATATTTTGCTATTTGGGGATAGCATTGCCGCAGGCGCTAATGCAAGCGGCGAAAATAACTCCCCTCCATATTTACCAGGATGGGGCAACCTGGTGGCGGATGGCTTAAGGAGATATTATAAAGGGGAAATTGAATTTACCAATACGTCGGTAGGCGGAAAAGATTCCCGGTGGGGCCTGGTAAATGTAGAAGAACTTGTGAATGCTCATGATCCGGATCTTGTCATTATTGCATTTGGCATGAATGACGGGACAATCGGGATGGATCCGGATTTGTATAAAGCAAATACCCAGACCATGATCAATAAAATAAGGGAGCATAACCCAAAGGTGGAATTTATTTTAGTGGCAACTATGATGCCTAACCCCGAATCTGATTTTGTAGGAACACAGGTTTTTTTTAAAAAAGAATTAGCAGGATTAACAGGGAGAGGCATTGTAATAGTAGATATGACTTCCGTACATTCGGAACTTCTCAAATATAAATCTTACCAGGACATGACAGGGAATAATATTAACCACCCCAATGATTTTTTGATTCGCTGGTACGCGCAACAAATCCTAAGCATATTTATTCCATAATTTGAAAATTAACAAAAAGATGAATTGCAGGAAACTGAAGGTGGTGGAGTTTCAACGAAAACTTTTTTCTTTTTTAATTTTTTGGAGGTATGATTTTGTTTGTTCTTTATAAATACTTATTAAATGAGTGCGCACAAGGTCTGGGGTTGACTTTGCTTTGTCTGCTACTTCCAGGAATATCTTTTTGGAAGGTAAAGCCGGCATGTGACAATCGATACAATTATTTTTAAGCACAAGGCCCTGCGTTGCCGGTTGTTTACAGAAATTGTGACTTGCGTCGTTGTGGCAATTCATACAGCGCTGGGAAAATAATGCAGGATTATTTGCTTCGTTTACATGTACGTTGTGGCATGACGAACAATTTATATTGCTCATTTTAAAACATTTGCTTGCCGTGAGTAAGCCATATTGGTTGCCATGTACATCCAGCTGAACTGTGCTGTCAGGTTTATAATCCGGTGTTGAGTAATCATCTAATTTATCTCCTGTAACAAAAGAAAAAGGCTGCTTGCTGTTTTCGCGTAAACCGGAATGGCAGAGCGCGCAATTATCCAACTGCTGCTGCCTGCTTAGCAGCGCCGGGTTAATAGTAAATTTTGCTTTTTTTTCATCAGGGTTAGCTGTTTGAAAAGCCACATGCTCTGCCGAGGGCCCATGACAACGTTCGCAATCCACACCATATATTACCTGGGTTTTGTCAAACTCGTCTACGTCAGCACTGGCCCCGGTCTTTTTGAAATTGGTAGTATGGCATTCAAGGCATCGTGCTGGAATGGTCCGGTTAAACATGATTTGATCTGTTGGGAAACCCGGACTGTTACACCAGGTGTTCAAAGGCTTATAGTATGAAATCGGTAGTTGAAATAGGCTATTGCCGTACCAGTATAAATAGGTTTGACCTTTTGTGCCTGACCCAATCACAATATCCATAAGCTGACGTGCTACTTCATGCCCGTTTACATAACCCACCTGGAATAATCCTGCTGCATTTTTTTCCATTTTGACTTTCCACTGCCGGTTGAGTTCAAAAACATTTTGCCCGTCATCAAAACTTCCCTTTATAGTGGATACGCTTCCGGGACGGGAACTAAGGGAATGGGCAGTCAGCCAATGTGATTCATAAATATTTTTATGGCAACCCTTACATGTTTCAGAGCCGGCAAATTGTTTACCATTCGGGTGAATGATGCCTGAATATTTATTTGAATTATTTTTACAGGAGTTGAAAATTATTGAAATAGACCAAACAAATACTACCAGCAAGAAAATTACCAGTTTATACCTTGTTATGTGAAATGATTTTATATTCAATTAAATTAAATTGATCTTATTAAACTGGTAAAATAATTTGCCCGTGCAAACCATTTGAATCATTTTATTCTAACTTAACCCCTAAAATATAAATATAGCATTTTATACAATCCTGAAAATTATTACATAGTTTTCACGCCATATGTGGGCTAATACCTTTTCAATTTAACAGGCGCTTTTGCCCTGGCCCTCCATAATTTGCATGAGACCGCCACCATCAAAAAACAGGTAGACTGTTAAGCGGTTTGAAATCTTGAGAAGAAACGGCCTGGTATCCCTTCATGAGTTTGACATGGGATTTCCAGGAGGACTTCATGATGGGATACGCAAAACGATGTAGTTCAATGAGTAAGCGCAAAAGGGCCATAGATAAGGGCAGGGGCAAGCCCAGCCCCTACCGGGATGGCTATCCCTATTGCTTTTTCTTTAGAGTAGTAAGATAATCGAGGAGATCAGCAAGGCCCTGGGTTGACATGCTTTCGTACAAACTTTCAGGCATCATAGATAATTTTAACTGCTTAATGGATTTTACTTCACTCGTTTTTAAATTTTGCCTTGCCCCTCCCGGGTATTTAAGTGCTATATCAGTTTCTGTTTTACTGGCGATAATGCCCGTAAGTGTTGATCCGTCATTTAATTTTAACTCATACCCTTCATTATTAAAACTTATGCCTTGTGACGGGTGAAGGATCGATTCAAGTAATCCTTCTTTCGGATACTTGGATCCGATCTCTGAAAGGTTTGGTCCGAAGTCAAAACCTTCTTTATTGACCTGGTGGCAAACTGCACAGGTATTGGCATACACTGCTTTCCCATTTGCGGAATTTGCCTTTAAAGCAATTATTTCACTCATTACCGGGATTTTTTTTCCCGCCTGTTTTGTAGCATTTGGTAAGTAACCGGATGCCTCCGAACGTACAGATTTTCGCCATGCTCCCTGCACACTTGCTACAACGTAGGGAAGCAGTTCTGCGGGAACGCTTTTATTTTTTAATAAAGCCAATACACGGTCCTCGGCCCCGCCGCTTTTTCCTAATTTCGCCCCCGCCTGCTTTCTCACCTCCATAGGAAAACTTTTGGATAAAGTGATGTTTTGAAGCATATCAATTGATTCCTTGCTTCCAACCCTGCTAAGTGAGGTTAGTAAGGCAATTGTCCTGGTTGAATCCTTCCCTTTAATTACATTCCATGCAATGGGGGCTCCCCCAAACTTCAAAAGTAATCCTGCCGCATCCCTTCCCATTGATTCTTCAAATTTACTGATTGCCAATTCGAGCAATTCCTTATTTTGAGACTTCAATCCGTACCTGGTAACCAGTTCAATGTATTCGGGCGTACCGTATACTGACTTTAACAGGTCCATTAATGCAGTTTGTGCAGCCTTTGATCCCTGTACTGTTTTATTATCGAGATGATGCAGTGCTAATTTATTAATGGATGTGTCATGCATTTTGTTATTTTCAATCATGGCTAGCAATAATTTTGATTTTAACGGTCCCGGGTTAAAATCAAACGCACGGAAATATCTGAGCCTGTTAATGAGTGGCACCTGCTGTTGTGAAGCAAGTTGGGCTATATAAGAAACCGATGCCTCAGTACGCGCTCTCCAAACTATCTCCTGCGAGGCGGCATTTTGCATTGGATCCTTTATTTTATGTATATATGCCGCAAAAAATTTATCCCATTGATTATCCGCACCAATACCTAAGGCTTCAAGATACCACCTGTCTTTTCCATCATGCTTACCCGCTAAATCAGCCCATAGTCCAGCCGCCTCCTTCGATTTATTGTGATGGAGCGCTATGGCACATTCCCGGTTCACCTGCAAATCAGGGTCTTTTACTAACTGGCCCACTACTCCTGTTATATCCAAACTTAATTCTCTCGCCGCCCTTACTGCCAGCAGGCGAAGATCAGGATCCTCCTGTTTAATTGCCTCCTGTATATATTTTTCCGGGTTTGCACGCTGCATTTTAACCAATACCCAAAATGCCCTTGCCCGCATCCTTGGATTAGCTGAGGTATTCCATACTTTCTCCAGTGCAGGTACCGCCTTTTCTCCCATGGCATGTAAGGCGGTCCATGCTTTATAACGTACCGAAAGATTTGGATTTTGCAAGGAAGTGACAGCTCCTTCCGGCATGGTATAATCCTGCTTTGGAATATTATATTTTGAATCGGGGGGAGCTACCCGGTAAATTCTTCCGCGTGTTTGGTCTCCTGCCTGATGACCACCCACTCCGGGATCGTACCAGTCGGCAATTATCAATGAACCGTCGGGTGCCACACAGACATCTGCAGGTCGGAACCACTGATCTTTTTCCCCTTTTAGAATGTTTATAATTTCAGCTGTGTAGCCCGCCCCGTTCTTTTTTACCGGGTAAGCTCTCACAACGTTTGGGCCCGCATCAGAATGTATCATCTGATTGTGAAATTGCTTCGGCAACAATGATCCTTCATAGATTACCATTCCGGTTGGTGAACCGGAAAATGTTTGCAGCAGGTTGGGTACCACTCCGGGATCGTTCAAATGCCAATGCCTTAGCGGGATTGAATCCTCAATGTTTGTGCGGTTTTCCTGCCAGCCTGCACCGGTTATTTCATCTTTATAGCCATAATTACCATATTCCATTACGTAATTAATACGAACACCGCGATTGCCATCATCATCATTATCACTTTGCCACATGGTTCCGTAACTGTCCACCGCCACTTCGTAAGGATTACGGAAATTGTCGGCCAGAACTTCTACGTGCGAGCCATCCGGATCACAACGAAGCACCATGCCTTCTTTGTATTTTTCCGGGCCAATTTCATCGCCTTCCTGGTCCCTGACTGTTTTACCGTTTTTATCTTTCAGTGTCTTTCCTTCATTGCCAAAATTGAAATATAATTTGCCATCGGGACCAAATGTTAAAGCATGAGCTCCATGATCGTGTTGTTCACCACCAATACCCTGGAAGAGTATCTCTTTCCGGTCAGCCTTGTCATCTCCATTATCATCGTAAAAGGCCCATATAAAAGGACTTTGGGATACCAGTACCCTGTTTCCTAAAATACAAATGCCCAATGGGGCATTCAGTTCTGGTCCCTGGTAATAAATTTTGGCGGTATCAGCCACGCCGTCCCCATTTTTATCTTCAAGAATCATGATCCTGTCACCCTTTTCGTGGATGGGATTGCCGTTTATAGCCGGGCGGTAATTATATGCTTCCGTTACCCAGATTCTTCCGCGGTCATCAACGTCAATATTGGTTGGGTTTATCAGCATGGGCTCTGTTGCTACCGCATGCACTTCAAGGCCTTCAAAAGCTACAAGGCCCTTTAAGGCATTTTCAGGCTCATGCTTTTGCTCCTCGGTAAGGCTGTCCTGATTAATTCTACTGGTATCGCCTCGATTGCCAGGATTGTTGCAGGAGAAGATTGCAATGGAAGCAAAAATAAAAATACCATTAAAAATACTTGCTTTGCGGTAAGGATGAACCGTTCTTTTTTTCATATTTGCAGGGATTTACAATCATTATTAAGACAATTATTCCTAAAGTGGAAATATAGATAATTTCTTCAAATACTCAGAGAGAAACAATTTTTAATTATCATTTTCCGGATATATTATCCTGCAAAAATTTGCCTGTGACCAGTATTTTAAAGCAATAAACAGGTAACACCTACCAATATAATCAAACGATTACCCTCTTTAATTAAATTTGCAATAATTATACGCATTATGACCTACACACTGTTATTAAACAATTTTTCAAAACACATTAGTCTCACCGGGCAGGAAGAAGAACGTATTGTATCCCTTCTAAAAAATAGAAAATTAAAGCGGCGGCAGTTCCTGTTCCAGGAAGGTAATATAAATCAGCATGCAGCTTTTATCGTAAAAGGCTGTCTTCGGAGTTATTCAATTGACAAGAACGGGTTTGAGCATATTCTGCAATTTGCGCCTCCCGGATGGTGGATAGGTGATATGCATAGTTTCATCACGCAGCAGCCCGGCACTTTGTTTATAGATGCTGTTGACGACAGTGAAATAGTAATGCTGCTGAAGTCCGATCTCGAAATGCTCTATACCTCAATACCAAAACTGGAACGTTTCTTCCGTATAATAGCCGAAAACGCCCTTGCGGCTTACCAGCACAGGTTAATAGGTAACCTGGGACTTTCCGCGATGGAGCGCTACGATAATTTTTGCCGGCTCTATCCTTCTTTGATTGAATGCCTGCCACAGAAGCAGGTAGCAGCCTATATAGGCGTGACACCGGAATTCTTAAGTAAGATGCTCAACCGGCTTGCAGTAATGAAATAGCGGGCCTGGTTAATCTACATTAAGCCTTCCGCTTAATCTACCTTATTGCTAAACAGCTCCCTTCATAGTAAATTTGTTGTACCGGAAAAAATTAATCCAAAAAAATGGCTTTATAGGTTTCAGCGAAAGAATCCTTATTCATTCATACGGTAACTAATACTTATACTGATACCGGCAAAAACCAAAAACCAAAAACCAAAAACCGAAAACACTAAACACTAAACACTAAACACTAAACACTAAACACAAAACAGTAAACACTAAACACTAAATGTCGTATAGCATAACATAGGTTACACTTTTTGAATACCCTTAAAGACTGCCCTA
>JBDTWP010000004.1:0-59566 GCA_040006615.1 Ferruginibacter sp. | reverse complement strand
ATTATCACTTTTCAATTGCCCATATGTTTTTTAAAAAAATTCCACGCCTCCACATGAACATCAATGTCATTTGGATATCCATGAGTTCCACCTATCACTTTTAAGAGGATCACTTCAGGCATATTTTTTCGATTATAGGTATAGCGTTCAATTGTTTTTCCATCAGCAGGATCCGTATCAGGCAAGGTTTCTTTCACCGGATCCCCCTTATACCCGGCCAATGACGACCAATATTTAAAAGTTCTTTCAGTTGAACGGACATCTCCCATATTCAAATTGCCCAAAATAACAGGTCCGCCATTATAAGGATTTATTTCATCCTTTGTTCCATTGATGATCATTATTGAAATTGCTTTGTTTTTTCCGGCGCAATCGATATTATTGGTGTCCGGAAGATTGGCCACTACAGCAGTAACTGCCCTGAACTTTTCAGGTTCGGTCAGGGCTAATTTATATGCCATATGTCCTCCTCCAGATGTACCGATTGCGAACACATGGTTCCGGTCGATCTGGTATTTCCTGGCAAAATATTCAATCATTGAATTAAAGAATGTATTCTCATCAATATTTTCAATGTTGGCCGCTGAACCAGCGGCCTTACGGCATTCATTCCAGAAATTCTTGTACCCATCGGGGTACGATAGAATTACATTTTGATCTTTTATTTCCTGCTGAAGTTTAGTGGTAAGATTCATCATTTTTATTCCATTGCCCCCGGAACCATGAAGGATAAAAATCAGGCTGGCGCCAGGCTTCATTGATTCCGGCAGGTTAAAATGAAATGTCCTGTAATTCCTGTCAATCAGTAAGGAGTCATTAATAACCTGGGCCTTTAATGATACGATACCTGAACAAATAATTATAAGCTGAATAGCCCTTAATTTAATTCTATAATTAATCAAACGGTTCATAAACTTATTTTAGTAACCTGCTCATTGCAAATGTTGGCACTCCGCGCACTTGTAATATTATTTGAAAGCAAATAGGTAGTTCCGGGTTCGCCATAGCTTCCCGGACCAGTTACCGCTATTACATTATTGTCTGTTTTCTTATGTGGCTGTAATACAAACTGTGCTGAAATAATGGTATGAGACAGGAGAAAAACCATTGTTATGTTGCAGAATATCCTTTTCATGATCAGGAAAAAATTCCAGGTGATATCAAAAATAAAGCATAAAAATAAATTTCACATGGAAATATCTAAATATTAGATTTGTAGAAGAATGAAAAGAAACAAAATGTAATTTCCTTGCCACCAGGGATAATATAATAATCTTTCTACGGTTGAAAAATTAAATGCTGATATGCAGGCTAAGCAATTAGATGCGAAACAATATTCCGTTTTAGTATTTTACCATACAAATTGAATTAAAAAGAGTTGGCTTGAAATATGAGAAAAATAAATTCCCAATTTATATTCCTGTGCATGTTTTTTCCAGCGCTGGTTTTAGCTCAGCATCAGCATGAACAGCTATCTTCCAAAGTATTACCATTTGTTACAGGCGTGGAGGCACAGCCTTTATTATCCCAGGTGACACGTCTCAATGATGCACTCACATTTTTAGGAAGTTCCCTTTCTCAAAAAGATGCCTTACGCATCAAACAACTTGAGCACGATACCCGGGAAGCAGAGGTTGTCCGGGAAATCCAGGATATTTTAGATCCCTATTGCCTGGCAATGGTCGACATAAATCCGGAAGCCAGGGTCAAAGTATTCAGGGGCCCCGCAAAAGCGAAACTGATCCAGGACGGATGGTCAAGTTTCCTTATCAAAGTTCACAACGACGCTGGCGTAACGGCCATCCTGGAAGTTGAAAGTGCAAACGCTTTACCGGTATTACATCTTTCCTCCGGGAAGTCCCGGTTACTAAAGGAAAATATTCTTACTCAAGGGCAGGTTGCCAATCGTTTCCTGGAAGTGAGTATGTACCGGAATCGTCCGCTTCAGCCTGAATTATCCGGACTAAGGTTAGAGTATGCCGTACTCCAGGTATATAGTAAGGATGCAGGCAAGCGGGAAGCCGAATTGACCTTTAATATCGGTCAGGGTACACAGGACATAGGATTCCGCAATGCTATTCATATTTTATTCGATATAGGTAAATCCGTGAAAGTGGTCTTCAGGATAAAGGATGATGATGGTACTCCCAGGATGGCTTCATTTGTGATTAAGGATGGTATTGAGCGTATTTTAAAAGCGGATAGTTCCTATGATTTATGGGGGAAAGATTACAGGGTGGCCAGGGCACAGCGTGAATATGGAGAACCTGTTAAGGGATTAACAGGACTATACCCGCTTCCTTCCCGGCGGGTGGCGGCATTTGACGCATTCCCTGATTTTTTCTTTCAGGCCCAGGTATATCGTTCCGATGGTGAATTTGTAATGCTCCCGCCTGGAAAATATGATGTGAGTTATACACGTGGTCCCGAATACATTCCACAGCATAAACAAATAGTTGTTCCTGCAAATACGCAATCAATTGAATTGTCATTCCAACTTAAGCGATGGATACATATGAGCCAGTTGGGATGGTATAGTGCAGACCACCATGTGCATGCTGCGGGATGCAGCCACTATGAAAGTCCTGAAGAAGGTGTGCCCCCAATGCATATGTGGCGGCAGATGCTTGGTGAAGACCTGAATATCGGTACGGTGCTAACCTGGGGACCCAGTTGGTATCACCAGAAGGAATATTTTACCGGCAAGATCCATCCGCTTTCTACAAAAGAAAATATTATGCGCTATGACGTAGAGGTATCGGGATTTCCTTCTTCACACGCCGGTCATATCGTATTGCTCAGGCTTAAAGAAGATGATTACCCTGGAACAAGCACTGTGGAAGAATGGCCAGGCTGGACCTTGCCGATCTTAAAGTGGGCGAAGGGACAGGGAGGCGTGGTAGGATACGCCCATTCAGGATGGGGACTCGAACCGTTGGAGCCAACTGAGGAAATCCTGAATTATGTAACGCCGAAAATGGATGGAATCGGAGCAAATGAATACATAGTAACTGTCGCCCATGATGCTGTTGACTTTTTTAGTGCGGGCAACACTCCTGCCCCATGGGAACTGAATATGTGGTACCAAACCCTCAATTGCGGATTCAGGACAAGGATTAGCGGTGAAACAGATTTTCCCTGCGTTTATGATGAACGGGTAGGATTGGCGCGAAGTTATTTTAAGACCGACAGTATATTAAATTATAACAATTACACGGACGCGATACTTACCCAAAAAAGTTATGTTTCCGACGGCGGGTCGCATATTATCGACCTGGAGATAAATGGGCCAAACACCATTAATTCGAAGAGTGAGGTATTGCTCCCGATTCCGCAAAAAATAAATATCAGGGCGAAAGTGGTAGCGAATCTTTCACCCGAACAAGATGAGGCTGAAGCCATCATGGCACACAAACCCATGGATCAGCAACCTTACTGGAATATCCAGCGTGCCCGGATCGGAACAAGCCGTAAGGTACCGGTGGAACTTGTTGTAAATGGCAAGGCTGTGGATACTATAGAAATATTAGCAGATGGCTCCTGGAAGGATTTAAGTTTTAATTACCAGGTCAACCGGTCCTCCTGGATAGCTCTCAGGGTTTATCCCAGTTCCCATACCAACCCTGTTTTCGTAATAGTTGATGGAAAACCCATCGCATCAAAGAAAAGCGCAGAGTGGTGCAGCAGGGCGGTAGACCAGTGCTGGAAAATGAAACAATCCAAATTCCGCAAAGAAGAAAGGATTGAAGCCGAAGATGCCTATAAACAGGCAAAAATTACTTATGAAAAAATATTTAAAGAAGCATTAGAATAATTGATAATTGACAATCTCGCCCAGGCCCGTCAGCGGTTAAAAGCCCTGACGGCGGTTGAATTTAGATGCAGCTATCCATTTAAGAAATTCAGGGCAAATAATCCAGACCATCCAAAAACTAACAGGCCGCTTTTAGTTTTTTTCCCTACTTGAAAATTGTAGTCCCTCCCCTATGGCGGAAATGTTTTTTAAAACGGCTAATTTATTTTTATTTTAATAGGATTATCCCGATATTATTTTCAAAACCTATAATTAATTATTTATCTTTCCAATATGAAAATAAAACCATGGCTTTCATTTGCCCTCATTACTACTATTTTTTGGGGTGTATGGGGGGCGTTTAGTGAGGAGAAGGCCGGATTCCCGGCGACGATGGTATATGTAGTATGGGCAATAACAATGATTATTCCTGCTTTAATTGCTTTGAAAAGAATAAACTGGAAACTGGAAACTGATAAAAAGGCCATACTTCATGGGTTGATTATTGGTGCAGCCGGATCAGCCGGGCAGTTGATTTTGTTCCAGGCACTAAGAACAGGGCCCGCCTACCTGGTTTTTCCAATTGTGTCTTTGTCGCCACTTGCTACCATCTTCCTTTCCCTTTGGCTTTTGAAGGAAAAAGCCTCCCTTAAATCATGGGCAGGGATCATAATTGCTTTATTGGCAATACCATTGCTCTCCTACCAGCCCCCGGCAAGTGGTCTGAAATTCGGGTTTTTGTGGATTTTACTGGCATTGGCCGTTTTCTTACTTTGGGGCATACAGGCCTATTTCATTAAAGTGGCCAACAATCATATGATGGCTGAAAGTATTTTCTTTTATATGATGATCGCAGGCCTTACCTTAATCCCCGTAGCAATCTATATGACAGATTTCAGGCAACCAATAAACTGGGGCTTTAAGGGACCTTACTTAAACGCCGGAATTCAAATCCTGAATTCCATCGGGGCTTTGTTTCTTGTTTATGCGTTCCGGTATGGAAAGGCAATTATTGTTAGCCCTTTAACAAATGCCGGCGCGCCGGTTATAACTATTATATTATCGCTTTTAATTTATGGCGTTTTCCCACATACGGTTATCCTGGCAGGAATGATCTTAGCAGTAACAGCTATTTTCCTTTTAGCCGACTGAACGGGATCTGGAAAATGAGATAATTCTCCCACACCGGGTACTATTATATTTGAAAGAAACTTATAGTATTCTAAAAGTAAATAAGTTTAAAATAAGGAATAATAATAGTAAAAAATAAATATACGAAAGATAAAATAAATAATTAACTTTGAAATGAAATGAAATGAAGATGGCGATGTTTCATGAAAAATACTAAAATTGTTACTATATGAAGGGGACGAGCTATATGGCTAAAGAAATAGCCAGCCAGCCAAAACTATGGCAGGATACTTATGAATCTATTTTGTCCAAAAAGGATCAAATAGTGGCTTTCCTGGACGAAATATATAAGATCAACAACTTACAGGTAATACTGACAGGTGCGGGCTCTTCTGCTTTTATTGGTGAAATACTTCAATACTCTTTTTATAAAAATACAGGGCTAACGGTAAAAGCTATTCCTACAACAGATCTCGTGACCCATCCCCGTGACTTTTTTCAGCAGTCGGTTCCCACGTTAATGATATCTTTCGCAAGATCGGGGGATAGTCCTGAAAGTATCGCCACATTTGAACTGGCAGAAAAATTAACCGATACCATCTATCACCTCATCATCACCTGCAATCCAGAGGGCAAATTGGCGGAAATGGCTCTAAATACTAAAAACTCCTTTGTTTTTTTGTTGCCTGAAGGAACGAATGACCAGGCACTTGCGATGACGAGTTCCTTTACTTCTATGACGCTTACCGGTTTATTAATTTCAAACATTAAGAAAATTGAAGAAAATGAAGGTAATCTTAAAAAGCTGATCGAATTTGGGCAAATTATACTGAATAAATATGGGGCAGAATTGGGAAAGGTTGCGGACCTTGATTTTAAAAGAATCGTATTCCTGGGATCCGGGCCACTAAAAGGAACGGCAAAAGAATCTCATTTAAAAGTCATTGAACTTACTGACGGCCAAATTATTTGTCAATATGATTCCTTTCTGGGCTTTCGTCATGGGCCTAAAGCGATCATTGATGAAACCACCTTGCTTATTTATTTATTTTCAAACGACCCTTACGTATATAATTACGAGGTAGATTTAGTGAAATCCACCAATGAAACCGAGAACTTCATTTTTAGTATTGGTATTGGGCAATGTTTAGCAGAACAGGAAGATCTGAATCTCAATTTGACCATTGACCTCTGCACCGGACGTGATCAAATTCCAGATGATTTTTTTTCGATTTGTAGTATAATTCCTGCCCAGATCCTCGGTTTTTACAAATCCCTTTCTTTAGGCTTAACCCCGGACTCACCTTCAAAAAACGGGGGCATTCACAGGATTGTCCAGGGAGTTACCATTTACCCATACTAAATCCATAATACTAAGTCATGATCCTGTGCTTATGCCCCAACCCATCGATTGATAAATTTATCTGGCTGGAAGACTTTAAGCCGGGAAAAGTTAATAGAATTACAAGGGAACAATCTTATCCCGGCGGAAAAGGAGTGCATGTGGCATTGGGATTAGCTGAGTTGGGAGAGGAATGCGCATTATTATGTTTTTGGGGTGGAGAAACTGGTAAGCAGCTAAAGCACTATTGCGAAAATAAAGGGATACCCTGTTACGGACCCTGGTTAGAAGAGCCCAACAGAACCAGCCTTACTTTTCGTTCCTACGGGGATTGGGATGGCACCGAATTATTAGAATCCGGTCCCTTTATTGAATATGAAAAAGCCAGGCTCTTTCGTTTAGAGTTTACCCGTCTTTTACAAACGGCATCCGCAGTTTGCATGAGTGGCTCCTGGCCCCGCGCAAATCCGGAAATGGATTATACTGAATTTATAATTGCAGCGAAGAAAAAAGGGATTAAGACTTTTGTTGATTGTTCAGGCAAAAACCTGGTAAAGATGCTCAGTTCAAATCCATATTGTATCCACATCAATAACCAGGAAGGTTTTGAAGTATTCGACGAACGGTCCCCTTTAAAAATCGGGGAAGCTTTATTAAGAAGCTGCGATCTGGCAGCTATTACCTGCGGAGCAGATGGCCTCTATCTTTCTGATAAAAGCCAGTCCTGCATACACGCAAGTTGCAAATTGGAAAAAATCATAAGTGCGGTAGGAAGCGGTGATTCGCTCATGGCAGGACTCGTTACAGCATATTTAAGGGATCTGAACCTGGTTGATTCCGCAATATTATCTGCGGCCTGCGGATCAGCCAATTGCTTAAGAGAAGACCTGGGCATGTTTTATAAAAAAGATGTAGATAAACTGGTTACACTGGTTGAAACGATCCATATTCATCATGAGCAGACCATTTAAATACCAAATATAAAATGAAAAGCAGTATTGAAACAAAGAGAGATGTTATAGTAGTGGGTGAACTGAATGTTGATTTGATACTGAACCAGATCGAATCTTTTCCAGAGATAGGAAAAGAAAAGCTGGCGGATAAAATGTCACTTACTTTAGGAAGTTCATCAGCAATTTTCGCAAGCAATTTAAGTGCCCTGGGCATGAGAGTATCATTTATCGGGAAAATCGGGAACGATATTTTTGGACGGTTATGTAAGGATCAACTGATTGAAAAAGGCGTTGATACCTCCATGCTGATTCAAAGCAATGAATTGGAAACTGGTGCTACCATAGTTCTCAATTTCGGTGAAGACAGGGCAATGATCACTCACCAGGGTGCTATGAAGCACCTGGGAATAAATGATATCACCCTGGAAATGTTCAGCGCAGCCAAACACCTTCATTTCTCTTCCTATTTCCTGCAACCCGGATTTAAGCATAACCTGCATCGGTTATTTAAAATGGCGAAGGAAGCAGGACTAACGACTTCCCTGGATGTGCAATGGGATCCGGCAGAACAATGGGACTTCGACTTCAAAAAAATATTGCCCTATGTAGATATATTCCTTCCCAATGAAACAGAATTATTGAAATTGACCGGAAAGGATTCAGTTGATACTGCGCTTAAGGTGATTGAGGCATATGGGAAAATTATACTTATAAAAAAAGGGAAACAGGGCTCGCTGCTAAGCTACAATAATAAAATAGTCGATCGCCAGTCATTTCTGAATGAGCATGTTGTTGACGCGATTGGCGCGGGGGATAGCTTCAACGCAGGCTTTATTTTCAAATTCATACAAGGATTTCCACCGGAAGATTGTCAAATATTCGCTAACCTGGCTGGCGCAATCTCCACCACAAAACCTGGGGGTACAGGTGCATTTACAAATTATAACGGCATAATGAAAATTGCAAAAGAAACATTCGGCTATGAAGAATAATATCACGATGAAGGAAAAGTTTAAGGAACTTCAACAGCAAAAAAAGGCGTTGATCGCAACCAACTTTTACAATTTTGAAACTTTAAAAGGGGTATTGCAGGCTGCTTGTATTGAAAAAATGCCGATCATATTGCAAGTGACAAAAAGCTCGTTGGAATATTTAGGGCTGTCGGTTGCCATGGGGCTCGCCAGGTCAATGCTAAAATATTACCAGGTGAAAGGATGGTTACATCTTGATCATGGAGATTCATACAGCCTGGTAGCCAGTTGTCTTGACGCTGGTTTTGATTCTGTGATGATCGATGCAAGTGAGAAACCATTTGAGGAGAATGTAAAGATTACAAAGCGTGTAGTAAAACTTGCAGAAAGTTATGGCGCCAATGTAGAAGCAGAACTCGGCTATATTGCTAAATTGGGACAAAAAACGGATAAAGTGGGTTTTACCGAACCTGGCGATGCAAAGCGCTTTATCGAAGAAACAGGAGTTAATGCACTCGCCGTTGCAATTGGATCAGCACACGGCTTTTATAAAAGTGAACCTAAACTTGATCTTGACAGGCTTTCAAAAATAAGGAAAGTAACTACCGCCACGCTTGTACTTCATGGAGGTTCAGGCATTCCGCATGACGTGCTCCGGGAAGCTATAAAACGAGGCATTAGCAAAATAAATTTAGCCACCGAAATCAAAAATATTTTCATGAAAACTCTGAAAAACAAGTTGACCAATGAGACTGAAATTGATTTGCGGAAAGTATTTCCCTGCGCGACTGATGCGGTTACAGAACTTGTAAGGGATAAACTGAAGGCTATTCAATTTGAAAGTAATATACCAATCATTTAATAATGCTCTATATGAAATTGCAAAAGGCTGCTAAAAAATTATCCCGGAATTTATTTTTACCTGTTGTAGTAATGTTCATCCTCCAGGGATGCAATTCCGGCGATAGCAATAGTTATTATTCACTGCAGGATTTTTCCACAGTAAAAAAGATAGATGTTCATGCCCATGCACTAACGGCACAGCCCGGTTTTGTGCAGCAGGCCAAAGCGGATAATTTTATGCTCATAAGCCTGAATACGGAAGTTCCGGGTGAACCATCCATTGATAGCCAGCAATATTTTGTTTTGCAACTGCGTCGCGATTTTCCAAACGATATTTATTACGTAACCACTTTTGAAACGGAAACTATCAACCAGCCGGGTTGGGGTGGTCGTCAACTTAATTATTTAAAAAAATCTTTTGACAGCGGTGCCGTCGGCATTAAAGTCTGGAAAAATATTGGAATGACGATCAGGGACAAGGACAGCAATTTTATTATGATCGACAATCCCGTATTTGACCTGGTATTTGATTACCTGGAACAAAATAATATACCCGTTATTGGACATATCGGAGAACCAAAGAACTGCTGGCTTCCACTGGATCAAATGACTACAAAGAATGACAGTTCTTATTTCGCGGCCCATCCTGAATATCATATGTATCTTCATAAGGAATATCCTTCTTACGATTCCATTATTCAATCACGGGACCATCTACTTGAAAAGCATCCGAAATTAAAATTCATCGGGGCGCACCTGGGTAGCCTGGAATGGGACGTGGATGAAATAGCCAAGCGACTGGATAAATTCCCTGAAATGTATGTGGAGCCCGCCGAACGATTGGGACAATTACAATATCAGTCAATTCAAAATTGGCAGAAAGTGCATGATTTTTTTATAAAATACCAGGACAGGATCATGTACGGAACGGACCTGGCGGCAGAAGAATCACAGAACCCGGAGGACGTAAAAAAGCATGCACACGAAGTCTGGACCAGGGACTGGAGATACTTTACAACAGGCGATAGTTTGCAATCACCCTTTGTTAATAATAAGTTCAAAGGATTACTCCTGCCCCGGACTGTGATAGACAAGATTTATTATACTAACCCGAAGAAATGCTATTTCAGCAAAAACAAATAATTCCGTAGACTACAATTTGGTAAAAGAGAATCCAGGAAAGCTTATAATAAACCAACACAACGTTTTCAGACTTCGCCACAATTTCGCCTATGCGTTTCTGTTAATGCAATTCAGATCATCAAAAGCAACTTCTAATCTTTTGCTGAAACTTTCGGCTCCCTTACGCAGCCAAACCCTTGGATCGTATTGTTTTTTGTTTGGCTTGTCCGCTCCTTCAGGATTGCCCAGCTGCCCCTGCAGGTAAGCCTGGTTCTTTTTATAATATACTAAAACACCTTCCCAGAAAGCCCACTGCATATCGGTGTCTACATTCATCTTAATTGCACCGTAGCCGATGGCCTCACGAATTTGATTTTGAGGAGAACCGCTGCCACCATGAAATACAAAGAATACCGGCTTGGGTCCCGTGCCCAATTCCTTTTCAATATATGCCTGGCTGTTGTGCAGAATTTCTGGACGTAGTTCCACATTGCCCGGCTTGTAAACCCCATGTACATTGCCAAAAGCAGCCGCTATCGTAAACATTTTACCGACCTTACTTAGTTCCGTATAGGAATAAGCCACATGCTGCGGCTGTGTATACATTTTTTCGTTTTCAACATCACTGTTATCCACACCATCTTCTTCACCACCTGTTACGCCCAACTCAATTTCAATACTCATTCCCAACGGCTCCATTCGTTTGAAAAATTCTACGGAAGTATGGATATTTTCTTCAATGGGCTCTTCGCTCAGATCAAGCATGTGTGAACTGAAAAGCGGCTGGCCTTTTTCTTTATAAAATTGTTCCCCCGCATTGATCAGTCCGCTCACCCAGGGAAGCCATTTTTTAGCGGCGTGATCGGTATGCAGTACAACCGGCACACCATAATATTTTGCCACATTATGAATATGCAATGCACCTGAAACGCCTCCGGAAATATTAGCCTGCAAATTATCATTGGGCATCCCTTTGCCGGCAATGAACTGGGCACCGCTGTTACTGAACTGTATAATTACCGGCGAGTTTATTTTCGCAGCTGTTTCCAAAACCGCATTGATGGTGTCTGTTCCGATGCAGTTTACCGCAGGCATTGCAAACTGGTTGTCCTTCGCATCATTGTAAAGCGCTAATAATTCTTCACCGTGCACTACACCGGCATTGTATTTACTCATGGCTGGATATTTTTTTTGCAAAATTAGGTGAATTTGGTTTCCCATAAAATGTTATTTGAATAGCCAGGCTATCCAAATGCAGGCCCTTGGTAGGAACAGGCCGCGGCCTGTTCCTACAACTAAAAATAACCCGCCTGTTGATTAATTTACGAATTACCTGGAAATCTGTAGGCAGGCACTTGTAGGAACAGGCCGCGGCCTGTTCTTGCCGCACAACATAAACGATCCTGTAGAATAATTTCTTCCGGGTATTCTAATAAGCATGTATCAATTAATTATTGAACAGTAGCAGCCATTCTTTTTACTACCTTACTTAATCCAATCAACATAATAGCATTGGATGGCGCAGGTTCGGTTACCGGCATGGCATAATCCTGCTGCAGGGCCTGGTAATGTACAGATCCATACAAATTCACTTCTTTAATTTTTTTTCCAAAACGTTTGTTGACCCATTCAAAGGCAAAAAAACTAATTGGGTTATCCTTCTCATCGGAGGAACAATTCACTGCATCAGCCTCATAACTGTAGGTTTTTTGAACCGATCCTGTTTCTCCTTCAGTATTATTAAGGCTCTTTTCTCCGCCCGGGTTCCATTCCAGTATATTTACACCATACTGGATCGGCACGATTTCCCTGAATCCATCTTCATATACGATGTCATACCAACCCAACATATCCGATGCATCAAAATTGTTCGGAATATTAAAATATGCTTTTTGATTTCCTGCAGGAAGAGCAGATGCATGTAAAAATATAAGACTACTGACATCTTCATTAATTGAAATGGCTTCTGCCTTATTGGGAAAATTATTTTCTCCAATCCCTTCCGAACCTACGATAATCCCGCATTTCCCGGTTGCTTTTGCAGAATTAACCAATTCAAAGATCTTTGCCCGGTTATTTACCTTTCCTGATCTTAAGCGGGTCAAATTAATGTTGAATCCTTTTGAACCTGGTGACAAATTAAAATGAGAGGAGATATCAATAGGAACAACGGCATCGCCATCTTCACTGGGAACTCTTTCAGCCTTGAAGCTCCTCCTGATGGATGGCACTAACGCCCACACAATAGAAGGTAGGTCCGCCTGGTTAATTGTATGGGAAGACCATAATAAGTTGGCACAGCCAAGAAAATCGGATATCAGGTCTTTTCCGAAATTAAATTCATTTGTTGAAGCCCAGGAAGATGGCGCCCCACCTACCAGGTCAATTTTCTTTATCCGCTCGTCCCAATTGCTGATGTTTGGTTCAAAATTTCCATATACCTGTTTGAACCCAAATCTTTTTAACTCCAGTTCTTTTTTTTCATCTGTGTAAAACCAGTTGAAAATTAAGATGTCTTTTGGTATTGATTTCCTTACTACTGATGGACGCAATCCGCCCGGGGTTTTATATTTTTTACCGGTAGAAGAAGTTCGCTCAATTGGCCCCTCCCCCCTGACGCTTTCTAATAAAAAATCTCCCCAAATAGCAGCTTTAATTCCTTTGGCAGCCAAATAGCCGTGAATTTTATTGATATCCTGTGCATACAATTCGGAATAGTCCTTCCCCTTGCATCGGGGGCATACATCCAATGGTGCGCCCCACCATTCATCATGCCCTATATGGATCATTTTTGGATGAATAACTTCGATATATTCATCATATACATCAAACATCAGTTTATAGGATGCGGGATTAGAGGGACAGTAAGTATCGGGCCACCTGTCTCCCGGATATTCAGCCAATTCGGGATGTCGCGTTAACAGGGAATAGGCATGGGTCAATGATGGTATTTCAGGAATCACCTCGATAAAATTCTGACTCGCAAAATCCACGATCTCCTTAACATCATTCTTTTCAATAATGAAACCATCGCCGGCATCATAATGAGTTGAGTTTTTTATTTCGCCCTTCATTCCCAGTGTTTCATTTGAACGTGTGTATTGCATATACTTCGCAAACTCTATCCATCCGGCATTAACCTCCGGATGCTTATCCAGCCTCATGCAATTAAATTCAATCATAACCTTGTTGAACTTATAACGAGCCACAAAATCTCTCAAAAACCGCTTAAAAAAGGCCATGTTTGCCGGGCCAGGTATATAAACCTTTATTGCCCTGAACGGAAAGGCTGGCCAGTCCTTCACTTTTACCCCCTGTATTTTCAATCCTTTACCAGCTTCCATTAATTGGCATAAGGACTGCAGCCCAAAAAAAGCACCGGGGTCATCCGATCCTCCTATAAAAATTAAATTGCTGCTAACTTGTAGCAGGTAGCCTTCAGTACCCGGGTTTTTCGCGGAGAGCTCCAGGTTATTTTCTAAACAATATTTTTTTACAAGGGAATTTTTAATGGTCCCTATAACCACCACTTTCCTGTTCTTTGGTATGCCCGTAAGCCGCTCTATTTTCAAAGCCACGCCATATTTGTCACTTAGTTCTCTCACAAGGAAATTTGCAAGAAAAATATCATTTTTACCTGCATTTTCAGGAAGAATAATTGATACAAATTCATCTAAAATAAATGCCTCGTCAGTCAATTTAATATATTGCGGTATGGGAAATATCAAAGGCCCTGCTGTCATCACCCCGGGGCATAAAAACAGGGAGCAGTAAATGGTTGCAGAGATGATAAGCTGCCAAAATCCGCATGGTTTGGTCCTTTTCATGATAATATGCTCATTTTTTAGGTTAATATTTTACCTGGCCGTATTTAAGTCAAAAGTAAATATAATTAACCTGTATTCCGGTCATGGCCGGGAACCCCTTCGCCGGTGAGAGCACATATTAGTTAAAGCCTGCGTAAGCTAAACAGTTTGGCGGTCCATTTTTTCGCTTTTTTTCCTACTTCCCAAGCCAGTCCTTAAATCCATTCACTCTTTCCCTGCTTACAACCGTTTCTGTATGCGTTGGCAGGGAAAGTTCAAGCTTTAACCTTCCTCCAAGCCAGCTATGAACTTTCTTTACAACATCAATATTTACCAGCAGATTGCGGTTGATACGGTAAAATTTGGTGGGGTGCAACTGGTCTTCCAATTGTGAGAGATTGCAGTCCAATAAATATTTTTTGCTGTCAAAATCAACTGCATAGCATAGTTTGCCATCTGCGTAGCAAAATGCTGTAGCCGCTGTTTTTAAATAACTGAGCTGCTGTCCCCTTTTAATCAGCAAACGTTCCTTGTATTTTGCAGTGTTCATTTCCTGCATCAGCTTCAGAATCTTTTCAGAAAAACCTTGTTCATTTTTATTGTGTATCCTGCGAAATTTTTCCACTGCATTGTTCAGCTCATTTTCATCAATTGGTTTCAGCAAATAATCAATACTGTTTACCTTAAAAGCTTTTAAAGTGTATTGATCAAAGGCTGTGGTAAAAATGACCGGTGGATTTATTCTTACCTGTTGAAATATGTCAAAGCATAACCCATCGGCAAGCTGGATATCCATAAACACAAGGTCAACAGCCGGTCCGGTTTCAAAATATTTTACTGCTGATTCCACGCTATCCAACCTGCATACTACGTTAATATCGCTGCTGATGCCCAACAATAAATTATTCAGCCGGTTTGCCGCCGGGGCTTCATCTTCTATAATGATTACCTGCATATTAATTTTCTAAAAGTGGAATCGATACCATAAAATCAGCGCCGTTTTCTGAAACTTCCACCAGTTTATCACTTAATAATTTGTAACGGTTGCGTATATTATCCAGCCCGCTTCCGGTTGATTCATTCACCTGTTTTTTTACCTGGAGGTTATTACTTACTATAATATTACCGTTAAGCGCAAACACGTCAATTGTTAAAGGCTTGCCTGCTGAAATAATATTATGCTTTATCGCATTTTCTATTAGTAACTGCAATGAAAGCGGGGCGATCTTCTTTTGTAATTTTTCTTCCGGCACCTGTATATTAATGGTAAGATTATTACCAAACCTTGTCTTTAACAAAAATCCATACGCTTTCAATACATCTAGTTCCTCTTTAAGCGAAATACTCTGGTCATCTTTTATTTCCAGGATATGCCTGTATACTTTTGACAACTGTTGTACAAAATCTACCGCCAGCCCTGGATTTTCCGGTATGATCGAGCAGATGGTATTCAAATTATTAAACAGGAAATGTGGATTGACCTGGGTTTTCAATGCGTTCAGTTGCGCATACAGGCTTTCCCTTTTCAGCATTTCCTTTTCTTCTACAGATTGTCGCAACTCGTTCATAAAATAAACGCTTTCATAAATGGCAATGATCATAATAGTGCAAAATAATGCGGCTGAATTGGAATTAATAAGCGTATCTGTTCTAAAATGGTTGCCGCCATCCTTAAAAAATATATCATCCGACAGGTAGCCAAGGAAGTTGTTACCCGCTACTGTAAATAAAAACATCAGCAACGACTGAACAAACAAGCGCCTCCTGGTGTCTTTAAATAAAGGATACCTGCTCCTGCTCCAGATCAATATATACCGATTACCGATCCACAAAAGGATTGTGATAATTAAAGTAGTAAAATACTTATCCCAGCCAAAATAAGGGTACCGGTTAATACGGCAGCCAAAAAACACGATGGGTATGATGAAACTTAATACGGGCAGCACGAATAACATTACAATTCTGTCATCAAATCCTATTTTACAATTTGTCCGCCACATGGGGTAAAGTTATTAAAATCACCTATATTCCACCAATATCATTTGAAATAAAAAAGATGGGCGGGATACTCAGCATGCAGAACCCATCTGGTTTTATAAACCTGGCTGAATTGCCTCACCTCGACGTTCCGGCCGCATTATTATTATAAATTTCAACCGCCTCGCTCAGGAGTGCAATATTTCCCTGTACTGCTTTAGCTTTTTCTATTGCTGCCGCACATCCCGCAAAGGTTGCTGCTGTAACACTGGCAAAAGTTTTATTTGAAACCAGTTTTAATTCTTTAAACTTGCTATCATAAATAAAATAGTCCCCCGGTTTACCAGGTGTGCCATTCATAAATAAGGCTTCTGTTCCGTTGTAGGTGGGTCGTCCGGAGGCATCACTTGACTTCTGTAAAAAACATAATTCCCCCTTGCAAACTATTTTAAAGAAATCTCCCTTAATGCAGATAAACCTGTTAGCATCCAATTCTGCTGAAATAAGCTGGTCCCCGTTATATTTTATCTTCTTTTCAGTTACTGTATTCAGGAATGTTACAGACGCATCCTTACTTATATTGTCTTTAATAAAGCCGGTTACTACCGTACTGTCAGATAAAACAAGATTTCCTCTGGAAAATCCTTTTGGAACTTCATTTTGAGCATTCACCTGTAAAAAAAGAAAACTGAAAACAAATGATGGGAGCATTGATAAAATTTTCATGATGATGTTTTTAAATGATTGAATGAAACTTTTTAAATAAAAATTTTTATTCCGCAATGATACCTGCTTTGTTAACTTTCAGCAATCGAAACGGAGTGAGTTGCAGAATAAGGGGAGTGAGTAGCTGAAAACAAGTGATAAGATATTGGGATATTGGGATATTCAAAAACGGCAGAAGCTGACCATATTTTGAAAATACGGATTTTGGGTATTAATTACCTTCGTTGGTATTAGAGAAACTGCCCTTAATCAAAAAACTAAAGTAATTTAGTAAACTTATTGGCTCCTTAATAACAGATTAAATTGTTCCATATGCCAGATGTTCAATACTATATCATAGGATTATCCGTAAGTGTTATTTTGCTTGCAGGCATAATTGTTTTTTGGAGGGGAAAGAAGAGGAAGGAGAAGTAATGGGGATAGAGTTTATAAAATAATCCTACACTTCGAAAATGACTTACCCCAACGACAAAGTAGCCACCGGGAAACGAATTACCTGATTTTTGCAAAATTGATCGATCGGCTATCCCAAAATCCCAAAATCTCAATATCTCAATATCTAATTATGATGATGAATTTTCTAACCAATTATTCCCTTATCGACTGGACCCTGATAATATTGGGGGCCTTTATAATCGGGCTTTCAAAGGCTGGATTAAAAGGCATTGACATGATGAATGTCACCATTATGGCTATTGTTTTTGGTAGCAAGGCATCCACAGGCATAGTGCTGCCATTGCTCTGCTTAACTGATATCATGGCAGTCAACTATTACCATCGTCATGCCCAATGGCCACACTTTTGGAAGCTGATACCCTGGATGATGACCGGTATAATAATCGGCGTATTTGTAGGGAAAGATCTGAATGAAGCGATTTTCAGGAAGCTAATGGCACTGATCATTATTTTGACCGTGGTAATAATGATCGCACTGGAAATTCGCAAATCTGATTCAATGCCTTCCAATAAATTGTTTGTTGCCGGTATGGGCCTGACTTCCGGCTTTACTACAATGCTGGGCAACCTCGCCGGTGCATTTTCAAATATCTATTTTTTGGCGATGCGTATGCCAAAGAATGATTTTATCGGTACGGCTGCATGGGTGTTTTTGGTGATGAATCTTTTCAAACTTCCATTCCAGGTTTTTTACTGGAAAAACATTACCCTGGTTACGCTGCAAACTGACCTGCTATTGTTACCGGCATTAATTGGCGGTTTTTGGGCCGGTATCAGGATAGTTTCAAGAATTAAGGATGACAGTTACAGGAAAGTAGTGATCGTCCTTACCCTGCTTGGAGCGATCGTTATTTTTTTAAAGAGATAACCAGGGCGGAGAGGAAATTGAGGAAGATTTTGGGGTATTGATTTTCACAGAGCCTGATTATCGAAATATATAGTATTTCATTATCCCATTATCCCAATATCCAAATATCTCAACGCCTGTTTATTCAGGTCGCTTTCACAACAATAAAAGAAAATTGTTAATTTAGCCTGTCCTGGTTTGAAGAAGGTTCATATTTCACCGGGTATGGTCACAGCTTTGACTCGTAATTTAAATACCCATGATTCATGAATCATCAAAGCTTCAACTTTCAAACCTTCAACCATCAACCTTTAACCTTCAATCATCAATACCGCAAAGGAGAACCTCAGTATGCAGCATAAAGTGATCTATATAATGGGCGTGTCAGGTAGTGGAAAGACTACCATCGGTCAACAGTTATCGGCCAGGACAGGATACCAATTTTATGATGCTGATAATTTTCACACTAAAGAAAATAAAGCTAAAATGAATGCGGGTATACCTCTTACAGATGAAGACAGGTGGCCCTGGCTTGAAAATATCCATGATTTTGTCAGCCAGACAATTACAACAAGGAATATCATTGTGGTATGTTCCGCACTGAAGCAGGTGTACAGGGATCGCCTGGGCAGGGCAATTGAAGAAAACTGCCTATGGGTTTTTCTTCAGGGTGATTATGAAACGATCCTGGAGAGATTGAACAGCAGGACTGGACATTATATGCCCCCTACCCTATTACGATCGCAGTTCGATGCCCTCGAAGTTCCTGCGGATGCCATCAGGGTAGATATAAAACTACTTCCTGAAATGATCATTAATAACATTATAACAAGCATAGACAATTGAGCCCCTTTTGAAGCATATAGGTTTTCTACTGTTTCTTATTTACAGAAGGATAATCTCCGGAAATAAGCAATGACTGCCATAAATAAATGTGAAAATGTCGCGAATGATCAATTCGTTTATTCAAAATTTCTTACCAGGTATGAAGTATGGATAAGTTACCACTCCTGTATAAATTTTCCAGGATCAGGTTTGTGGCTCACAGGACCAGTATCCAGTATCCTGAATTCCTCCGAAATGGGGAATTATTTCCCGAATAGGGTAATTACACAAAAAAACGCAGCCGGGAATTTCTCGACAACAGCAGATTTAAAACGACTGAGGTTCAGGAATAATTATGGCATGGATTTTACAGACTTTCATAAAGCATTCATCCGGATCAAAATTATGATTTAAACGGTGGAAGGCGGTCTTAAGAATTATTTTTTTATCTAAAATAACAGGTTATGGATATAATGACTGATAATCTTACAGGCACCAATACAGAAGGCTTGTACCCGAATTTACCTTTAAAATGTTTAACGGCAAGTTCTATAATCGGCGATAAAGTGCGTAACAAAGAAAATGAGCACCTGGGCCAGATAAAAGAAATCATGTTAAACCTTCACACAGGAGAAATTGAATATTACATAATTGAGTTCGGCGGATTCCTTGGAATAGGCGAGAAGTTTTTTGCCATTCCCTTCAGGCTGCTTGCCGTTGATCCTGAAAACCAGGTATTTATTTTTGACCAGAAAAAAGAAGTGCTTGAAAAGGCTCCCGGCTTTGACAAATACCACTGGCCGGATACAAATATTCATTACTACGAAGCAGATCAACATTGGAGCTTTTGGTGATCCATTTATTAGATCGTGGGATTGACAACATGGTAACAATGAAAAAAGAAGCACACGCCTGGCAAACACAGCGGAATAGTAAGGAAGCTAAAATAAATGGCGGGCCTTTACAACTAATCCAGAATTCAGGATCAGCCATCCGGTTTCCTACCACTACAACTCTCCCATTTGCTTTAGAAATTTTTCTGAGTTGGCTTTTACGTTATCAGGAGGATTCATGCTCAGCGTTTTTTTGAAATAAGTAATGGCATTCTTTTTATCTCCCTTGGTAAAATAAGCTTCCCCCAGGCTGTCCCAGGTGTTGGCACTTTTGGGAAATCGTTTTGTATTGATCGCAAGTATCTCAATGGCTTTATCTTGCTGGCCGGCATTCAATAACTGATAACCATAAAGGTTAAGTTCGTTTTCTGTAGCAATAGCAACAGCATCGCTCATTGTCTTTTCTGCATCTTCTGTCATGTGAAGTTCCTTGAGTATGCCTGACTTAATACTAAGGGTGGCGAAACTGCTATGTTGTGCGACAGCCCTTTCGATCCATATCTTCGCCTGTGCAAGATTGGTCTTGTTTTGAAGCGCATAATTTGCCGCTGTTGAAAACCCTTGCCAGTTAAACCCGGTGGGCCCTTTTAATTCTTCAGCGGCATTCGCTAAAACAATATTATCCACATCAAATTCTATCTTAACGGGAAATTGTTTCTTTTCCCAATCTAAAACAAGGTCTGCAGACGTTTTGGAGATGTTATTAAAATCATAAGTAAGCAACTCAGTAAATGGTATGGTCTTCAGATTAATGGTTGATCTCAATTCATCCTGTTTTGCATCATAAAAAAAGCTTCCCCAGGATCTGTTATCCTTTGACAGAATTACTTCACCTGTATTATCCTTGTTAATTACAAAAAACAACCCGTACACCCCTGCAGGAACGGGTTTACCTTCTACCCTGGCGTCATGGGAAAACCTGATAGTGGTATTTTCATTTGCGCCTGCCCGCCATGGCGCTTCATTTCCGGCTCCAAATGCCTGCTTGTTCCACCCGTATGGAACCAACACCCCCCATACCTCGCGGTTCTTTACAGAAGGCCTGGAATAATTAACGGTGATGGTGGAAATTCCTATGGTTTGTGTAACAATGGCAGCGGGACTGGGTACCCTGGGTGTGGTTATACCCTGGCTTCCTCCGGCAAAAGCGACCAATGCAAAGATCAGTGTTTGCAATGCCCGGGCGAATGATAGTTGTGTCATCTTTCAATTGTTTTAGTTGATTAAAATAATTCCTGTCATAAATTACAATTTGCTTTTATATTGAAGTAAAATATTTTACTCAATTACGAATATTCCGGATTAAAAGCTAAAAACAGGGTACCAAAGCAATTATACATACCGGCTGGAAGGTAAATGCAAGGTGGTACGCCCTTATAATTTTCCGGCAGTCCATTAAAGATTAACCCTGTGCCGGGGGATGTTTCCAAAAAAGGCATTTACACGACTATTTTCAAAAGATTTATCTGAAATTTTACATTTTATGAACAGGTTTTCCATTTAATGGAATCCTGGAAGAACCCAAATCTTTCAAAAGGCTTACTGGTAGGACTTATTAAAGAATGGCACAAATACTGCTCGTTTCCCTTTAAATATGTAAAGGCTAAAATCACCCTTTTCTTACCCTCTTTTGAAACTTTAAAAAATAAAAAAAACTAATGAAACCTCAACCTAATCACGAAATGCCAACTATCCCTAAAAACTTACATCAATTGGTAGGTCTTGCTGCAGGCAACTCAATGCCAACAGCAGTTCAAAGAAATAGTTTTATTGTGAATGAAGTACCCCGCGAATTTCAAATTGCTGCTGATGTAAAATTGTTGGCAAATATACTTAACAGCCTGCTCAGCATTGTTGTCAATAATTCAAAACACAGTTGCATCCGGATAATTGCAAAAGAATATGAGGATATGATATTTGTATGTGTGAGAGACAATAACAGCGGAAGTAATTATGATGTTGCCGGTAACCTGCAACAGGTGCAGCAAAATGCAAAAAAGATGAATGGAAATGTAAATATTACGAATATGGAGAATAAATTCACCAGCATTATATTTAATTTTCCAAATTTTCCAGTAACCGTGTAATCTATCTGTCCAAATACGAATTTCCCTTGGCGGTGTTGAATGCACCGGGCTACCTGCATCGCTTATTTTGAAATAATAAAGGAGTTGTGTTATCATTGTAAATAAAACTGTATAATTGCTTTGTACAAATGATTTTAACCCCTAAAAATGAAGAAGGCTAATAGAATTTTACTGGTTGATGATGATGCCGATGATCAACCCTGTTTCCGTGATGCCATCAATGAACTTCACAAATCGCTGCATTGTGAAATTATGGCCATTCCTCATGTACGATTTGCATAGCACCGGAATTAAATTAAACATCAATGCTAAAACCCTTTTGGCAAAAGTTATTCAGCTACAACCGGATATTCGGGCTGGTACTGATCTTCCTGCTTGGGATACCGAGGTTTATACTGGTGCTCCAGGCAAATGTCACAGGAAATTATTATCTAATTCCCGTGATCTTTCTTTTTATGATAATAGCCCCGGCCATTTTGCTAACTAAAGCAGGAAGAAGAGATATTGGCATAAAAAAGCCAGCTAACTATTATTGGTTGCCTTATTCATTTTTGTCCGGAGCCGCGCTTTGTATTATTATGTACCTCGCTGCTGGTTTGTTTTTTAATGAGTCAGTGAGTAACTGGTTTGTATACATATCCAGGTCATACAAATTCTCCGGGAATGGTATTTCAGAATCAGACAGGCTGATATACTTCATTATTTACTCGTTAATCGGAATCACATTTAGCCCGGTTGGTGAAGAATTATTTTACAGAGGTATCGTACATGGTAGTTTTGCAGTGCAATATGGACACCGGAAAGCTTCTAAAATTGACAGCCTCGCATTCTCGTTAACGCATTTAGCTCATTTTGGCATTATATATAATTCCGGAAACTGGCATTTTTTATTCTTACCGGCATTGTTGTGGGTATTCTTTATGTTTATTGCAAGCAGGCTATTTTTTTTATGCAAGGAAAAGTCAGGATCAATTCTGGGTGCTGTTTTAAGCCATGCAGGTTATAATTTGACGATGATGTATTTTATTTTTTATCATATTCTCTATTAACCAGGCTGCCTGCTTCACTTTTTACACACAATATTGAGAATAAAGTTTGCCTTGTGCCTCACCGAAGGCTTCAGCGGGATTCTGAAATTCATACAATTTTTTTTTGACTGATCAAATTCGTGCTCTTTATATCTAATCCCAACGAAGTTTAGTTCCTGGTGTAATCATTAAATATTCCCCTTTGCCCGGTCACTGCATTCTTAAGTACAGAGGCATCAAAATCAACCCTGCGACGCGGTCTAAAAAATCAAATGAAGGAATTACGAAATTTCCGTAATTTTAACATCTATTAAAAATATTAAATCATGCCTGTTTACACACTTAATATTAATGGTAAGCAATATAACGCTGATGTTGTTGCAGATACGCCCTTGTTATGGGTATTGAGGGATCACCTGGGTTTGGTGGGCACCAAGTTTGGTTGCGGTATCGCACAATGCGGGGCCTGTATAGTTCATATGAACGGTGCTGCTGTAAAATCCTGCGTGTTACCGGTATCCTCTATAAAAGCTGCCGCCATCACTACCATTGAGGGCCTTTCTGAAAAAGGCGATCATCCCTTACAAACTGCCTGGGATGAAGTGGATGTACCACAATGCGGCTATTGCCAGGCTGGTCAGATCATGACTGCCGCCGCCCTTTTAAAAAGGAAGCCGAAACCCAGCGTTGAAGAAATTGATAATGCCATGCAGGGTAATATTTGCCGTTGCGGCGCATATCATCGCATTCGCGAAGCAGTAAAATTAGCCAGTACTAAAATCTGATCTCATGTCAAAATCATATACAACCAACAGAAGAGATTTTTTGAAATTAACATCCATTACCGGCGGTGGACTCCTGCTTGGATTTAGCTGGTTCAGTACTGAAGCGGAAGCTCCGGTAATTATGAGCAACCTGCCTTTGGAAGCCACCAAGGCTTTTAATAATTACCTGTCTATTTCAACCGACGGGATTGTTACTATTTTTTCGCCCAATCCCGAACTTGGACAAAATATCATGACCTCATTCCCCATGATAGTGGCAGAAGAACTCGATGCAGACTGGACAAAAGTAAAAGTAGTACAGCCTCCGCTGGATACAAAAAGTTTTGACCGGCAGCTTACAGGCGGCAGCGGGGCAGTTCCACATTCCTGGAAAAGGTTAAGAACTGCAGGAGCCACAGCAAGATTTATGCTGATACAGGCTGCTGCAAAGAAATGGGAAGTACCAGCAGACGAATGTACAACTGATTTGGGATTCGTCATACATTCCAAATCGGCTAAAAAATCAGGCTACGGAGAACTTGCAGAACTAGCTTCGGGCATGCCGGTACCCGCAGATGTTAAATTGAAGGACCCGAAGGATTTTAAGATAATCGGAACGGCGGTCAGAAATGTAGCTAATAAGGATATTGCAACCGGTAAGGCACTTTTTGGACTGGATTTTTACAGGGAAGGCATGTTGTTCGCGATGATACAGCGTCCGGAGTCCTTTGGCACAAAAATAAAATCGGTGGATTCCGCCGCAGCGAAAGCAATGCCTGGAATCGTTGATGTGGTTGTTTTCAAAAATAATGTGGCTGTGGTGGGCAAATCCACCTGGGAAGTGAGCAAGGCCCGGAAATTACTGAAGATCGAATATGAAAATGATGGAACAATAGAAAGTACAACAGATCACAACAAATTATTTACAACTTTACTGGATAGCGGAACGTCTGAAGTGCGTAGGAAAAACGGCGATGTGGAGGCAGCTTTTAAAGGCGCAGCAAAAATAATTAAAAGTGAGTACCAGTGCCCTTTTTTATCCCATGCCCCGCTGGAACCCATGAATTTTTTCGCAGATGTTAAGCCAGATGGGGTAGAACTGGTTGGACCTACCCAAACACCTGCAAGTGCCCGTACTGCAACGGCGAAATTATTAGGTATTCCTGAGGATAAGATCACGCTGGAAATTACCAGGTTAGGTGGCGGCTTTGGCAGGCGGCTTAAAGCTGATTATGTAGTAGAAGCTGCCGAATTATCCAGCATAATTAAGGCACCTGTAAAAGTCATCTGGACGAGGGAAGATGATATGACCGGGGGAAGTTACCGGCCAGCCGTACGATACCGTTTTGAAGCTGCATTGGATAGCAGTGGAAACCTGGTGGGATATAAATGCCGGGGTGTAGGCATCAATGCGGGTAATCCCACCCGTGAAGATAATTTTCCTTCCGGCGCCGTGGATAATTTACTGATCGATTCCATTGACCATAAATCCTCCATTACGACCGGCGCATGGCGTGCACCCATCACTAATTTCCTGGGCTTTGCAGAGCAGGCTTTTTTGGATGAAGTGGCCCATGCCGCGGGTAAGGATCCGATACAATTCCGCCTGGAGCTATTAGATAAGGCAAGGAAGACTCCTGCAGGAGCAATAAAATATAATATTGACAGGATGGAGACCGTGATAAAAATGGCTGCTGAAAAATCCGGGTGGGGAACCAAGCCCGGGATTTCCCAGGGCTTTAGTGTTTATTTTTCCCATCAATCTTATGTGGCGCAGGTGTGCGATGTGGTAATGGAGGCAGGCAAACCTGTTATTAAAAAGATCTATGCCGTTTCAGATTGCGGGCAGGTAATCAATTTAAGCGGTGCCAGGCAGCAGGTGATGGGTGGTATCGTGGATGGAATGGGACACGCCATGTACGGAAAGTTGACTTTTAACAATGGAGCGGCGGAACAGAAAAATTTTAATACCTACCGGCTGATCCGTATGAAGGAGATACCCGAAATTGAACCTTATTTTGTTGATAATGGAATTGACCCTACCGGCCTTGGCGAACCGGCGCTTCCGCCAACCGCCGGTGCAATAGCCAATGCTATTTTTAAAGCAACCGGCAAGCGCATGAAAAATCAACCCTTTATTGAAGAGGAGATTTTTGCTCCGGCTAATAATAGAAAAAACTCGAATTTAACGGATCTAAAACCACTCCGGGGTTAAATAAAAGTGATGTGTGATTGGTGATGTGTGATTTGTGATGTAAATGAAAACACAAATATCACACATCACAAATCGGTATTTTACCCGATATGCCCCTCAATAATTGATTTATCTACCGCATCCTCATTTTCCTTTTCATTTTGCAGGCGCTTCAGTTTTTTTCTGTAGGATAATTTTGTTATCAATACAAAAAGTACCGGCACTACGAAAATGGCCAGTGCCGTAGCGGATAACATTCCGCCAAAAACTGTCCAGCCAATTGTTTTGCGGGATTCTGCCGCCGCACCACTGGCAAATGCCAATGGAAGCACACCCAGGATAAAAGCCAGGGAAGTCATAATAATCGGGCGCAAACGCAGTTGTACCGCCTGTAAGGTGGCCGGAATAATCTCTACCCCTCGGTCTACCCTTTCTTTTGCAAATTCCACAATCAGAATGGCATTCTTGGCCGCGAGCCCGATCAGGGTGATCAAACCGATTTGGGCATATATGTTATTGGTAATATTGGGCAGAAATGTCAAAGTAAGGATCGAACCAAATGCACCTATTGGCACGGCGAATAATACAGAAAATGGGACGGACCAGCTTTCGTACAAGGCGGCCAGGAACAGAAATACAAATACGATCGAGATAACAAATATGATGATGGTGCTGTCACCCGCTTTTATTTCTTCCCGGCTTAGACCGGAAAACTCGTACCCGTACCCGGAGGGTAATATTTCAGCAGCTACTTCCTTTAATGCATCGATTGCCTGGCCACTGCTGATGCCTGGTTTAGGTGAACCGTTTATCTCAATGGATCTGTATATATTATAATGGGAGATCAGGGCCGGATTCTCAATTACCTTAGTTGTAAGGAGGGAGCCTAAGGGTATCATGCTTCCCTGGCTATTTCGTACATAATATTTACTCAATTCACCAATTGAAGACCGGTAGGTACTATCCCCCTGCGCCACTACCCTGAAGTTTCGGCCATAGAGGTTAAAATCATTTATATAACTACTACCCAGGAGAGTGGACATAGTACTATAAACATCTGCCACAGATACGCCCAATTTTTTTGCTTTTTCTTTGTCGATATCCGCCTGGTAACCTGGTGTGTGCGAAGTAAAGAAAGTGTAGGCTATACCTATTTCGGATCGATTGTTTAAAGCAGCTAAAAATTTTCGGGCAAGCGCTTCAAACTGTTGTATATCGTCTGTGCTGGTGGTTTGTTGCAGTTCAAAAGTAAAGCCGGCCGTTGCACCAATCCCTGGTATGGCTGGAGGAGCGTTCGCCAGAATTCTTGCTTCCTTAATGTCTGCAGTTCTTTTTTTAATTTCAGCCATGATGCCTTGTATTTGCAGTTCTTTGGTTGTACGGTCATCCCATGGCTCCAGGTTTACAAACATGGTACCCACATTTGATTTGCCGGAAAAGCTGATGATATTAAACCCTGCCAGTCCACCCACCAGTCTTACGCCCGGAATGCCTTCTACCCTTTTCATTACGTTCATCAACATTTCTTTACTGCGGGTAGTAGAAGTGGCTTCCGGCATTTCGTAGGTTACTAACAGACGCCCCTCATCTTCAGAAGGTATAAAACCGGAGGGCTTGTTTTTAAATAAAAAGAAAAGACCTACAAATAAACAAATTAACATGATCAGCACTACGGGTGTTGCCCTGATCCATTTACCTACGCCTTTCGTATAAGAAGCCGTCAATTTGCCGAATCTTATATTGAACCATGCAAAGAATTTTTCGAGGGGGTTCTTTTTTTCGGCATCACCTTTGGAAGGCTTTAGCATAATAGAACATAGAGCAGGAGTAAGGGAGAGGGCTACAAATGCGGATATAAGCACAGATACCGCAATGGTAATGGCAAACTGCTGGTAAAGGCGCCCTACGATCCCCGGTACAAAACCAACGGGAACAAATACCGCCGCCAGGATCAAAGCAATGGCAACAACAGGCCCTGATATATCTTTCATGGCCATTTTAGTAGCGTCCTTCGCAGAAAGTTTTGCATGATCGATGTTGTGCTGTACGGCTTCAACCACCACGATGGCATCATCTACCACTATACCGATGGCCAAAACAAATGCAAACAGCGTAAGCGTATTAATGGTAAAGCCAAATGGTATAAAAAAGATAAAAGTACCGATAAGGGAAACCGGGATGGCCAGTACGGGGATCAGGGTAGCGCGCCAGTTTTGTAAAAAAAGGAATACCACTAAAACCACCAGCAGCAAGGCCTCACTCAGGGTAGTCACTACTTCTTTAATGGATGATTTTACCACAGATACTGTTTCCAGGGGCACCAGGTAATCTATGTCTTTGGGGAATGTTTTTTTGAGTTCCGCCAATGCTTTGTTGATACCATCATATGTATTTAATGCGTTCGCTCCCGGCGCCTGGAAGATCAGTACAAATGAAGCGGGTTTACCATTTACAAACGCATTGCTGCCATAATCAAACCTGCCAAGTTCTACCCTGGCTATATCTTTCAGGTATACAATGGTACCAGTGGCAGGCACGGTTCTTACGATAATATTTTCAAACTGTTCCTTCGTATTAATACGGCTATTGGTAAGCACACTATATTCAAAAGCCTGCACGGAGGGCTGTGGATTGCCCCCTACCGTCCCTGCCGCTACCTGGAGGTTCTGTTCCGTCAGGGATCCGATAATATCGGTGGTGGTCATGCCCAGATTAGCCAGCTTTTCAGGATTGAGCCAGATACGCATGCCAAATTCATTGCCAAATGATACAATATCGCCCACGCCCTTTACGCGTTGCAGCGCGTCCTTTAAATATAAATTGGCGTAATTACCCAGGAAATTAGCATCGTGTGTGCCATTCGGCGAATAAAGGGCCAGCACAACCATTATACCCGGGTTACGTTTACGAACGGATAGGCCCAGGCGCCTGACGACATCCGGCAGGGAAGGCTGGGCAACACTTACCCGGTTCTGCACGTCAAGAGACGCAATATTTACATCCGTACCAATCTCAAAATTCACGTTGATACTGCTCTGGCCACTTGAACTGCTGGTGCTGGAAATATAGGTCATGCCGGGGGTACCATTCACCTGTGTTTCAATTGCAGTAGTAGTTGTTTGCTCCACTGTCTGTGCATCGGCACCTGTAAAATTCCCGTTAATAGTAACAGTCGGGGGGGTAATATCGGGGTATTGGGCAATCGGTAATGTTGTTAAGGCAATCATACCCACCAGCACAATAACAATGGAAATAACTATCGCTGTTACGGGCCTTTTTATAAAAGTATCTGCTATCATCCGGTATACTGTTTTCGGTTTTCGGTTTTTGGTTTATTGTTTCTGTTTTCGGTTTTCGGTCTTGGGTTTTCGGTTTTTGGTTTGTTGCTTTTGGTTTTCGGTAAATTGCTTACTTGTTAGCAGGGAATATGTTTAACTGAACTATGTATAAATATTTTACCAACTAACAGGTTCATAGTCACCTTTTAAAGTGGCTTATTTAAATAACAACATTAAATAATTTCCGTCTCAAAGACTGATACAATGCCCGGAAAAATCAGCCACCCACGTTATTTCTTTTTCACACCTGCCGAAGTATCCGCATTGATCATTGATCCTTCCCTTAAGTTCTGAACTCCTTCTACAACAACCTTCTCCCCGTTTTGTAAGCCTTGTGTTACTATGATGTTTGTACCGATCTGTTTGCCCAACGCTATTTTTCTTTGTGATACTTTATTACTGTCATTTGGCACATACACAAAAAATTCACCCAATTGTTCTGTTACAGCCTTGTACGGGATAAGGATGGCCTTCACTGAAGAATTGTTTTTTATACGTACCGTCCCATTCATTCCCGCTACCAGTAGATTTTTATTGTTCGGAAAAATTAGCCTTGCTTTGATAGTACCGGTTTGCGGATTAACTGCCCTGTCGAGCAGTGCAATTTTTCCCGGATTTGGATAAACATCCGTACCGAAAGCCAGCGTAAATGTAGAGTCGCCCGGTCCCTGCTTTTCATTTACGAGCCTGGTAAAGCGATATATTTCTTTTTGATCCACGTTAAAATCAACGCCCAGTTCTCTATCGGAGGAAATAGTGTTGAGAAGGGTTTGTCCTGCTGTAACGGCAGCACCGGTTTTTACAGATGATATCCCGATCGCACCTTCAAAAGGGGCATAAACTTTTGTATATTTTACACCTGTCTGGACTGCCTGTATATTTGCCCTGGAAGCATCGGCCTGTTTTTGAGCTACTTCCAGAGCAGCATCTGCATTGTCCACCAATTGTTTGGCTATCGCATCATTTTTGTCCAGTTCATGATAGCGGTTAGCGTCTTTTTGCGCCTTGTTGATGTTGGCTTCCTGTACCTTTAAATTGGCGATTGCCTGTTGATAGTTGGCTGAATATAATTGTTCGTCTATGGAATATAATAACTGGCCTTTTCTTACCCTTTCGCCATCTTTAAAATGGACACCGGTTATGAAGCCACTCACCTGCGGCCTCAGTTCTACCTGGTTTAAAGGGGTAACTGTTGCGGGGTACTCATCATAGTATACCGCATCCGTTAATGCCACTTCATGAAGGGTAACCTTTGCAGGTGGCGGTGGCGGTTGGACCGCCGTCTTTTTGCCGGTACAGGCTGCCAGCAAGAAAAAGGCGGCGAAGCATAAATATTTATTGAATGGATATATCAACATACGAAGCATTATTTTAAATTTATTGATAAGCTTTATTACAGTTATTTAATAAATGATTTGTCCCAGTGCTTTTTGCACATCTATTTTACTTGCCATTAACTGGTACATGGCGGTGTAATAATTAATCTGTGATGTGCGCAGATCCGTTTCAGAAGTGATCACTTCCAGGTATGTTTTGATACCGGAGCGATATTGCAATTGAATTACATCATACACTTCCTTCGCGAGTAAAAGATTTTCTTTCAGGGCAAGCCAGTTTTGCAGGTTACTTTTATAGATGGCTAAAGCCTGAGCGAAACCTGAATTTACGATACTTTTCAGATTGATTATATCCAACTCATTTCTCTGCAGGTCCAACTCAGCGATCCGGACCTCCGCCTTCCGCTTACCACCCTGGAAAAGAGGAAAACCCAGGGTGAGGGCCGCAAAGGAACTGGGATAATTATTACCGTATAATTTACCGAAATTATTATTTTGATAATTAAGATTATATGCGCCGTTGGCCGACACAGTAGGCAGGTAGCCCCATTTATTATATTTCACGTTGTACTGCAGGAGCCTTTTTTGTGTTTCCAGTATCCTGTATTCTATCCTGGCGTTGTAATCAGGTGTCTGCAATGTATCCAAAAATATATCCCTTTCCATTTGGGTGCTGTCATAAACTATATTCAGTGTTCCGGATACCGGGTATCCCATCAGCGATTTCAGGTATTCAAGTTTAGCCTTGAGTAATTCTTCGTTGCTTCTTTTTGCCGCTGTGGAATTATTGAGTGTGATGGTGGCACGCTTATAATCGATCTTATCCGCGACGCCTGACTTGTATTGATTATAGGCATCTTTCAGGCTTCGCTCAATCCGTACAATATTTTCTCCGGATATTTTTATTTGCTGCATGGTAGACAATACATCATAAAATGCTTTGGATACCTCTGCGGCAATATCAATCTTATTGCTGCTGGTCGCCTGCCTGGCCTGTTGACGAACGTCCTTTCTTGTGCGGTTTGCCAGCAATACATCTTTGTCAAAAATGGACTGTGTAAATGTAAACTGCCCGGCAGATGAATTATTAACACCCAATTTTACATTGTTACCGGCAATTACAGCGGTTTGGATAATAAAGTTGCGCTGCAGTATATAATTGAAATTAACCTGTGGATAAATTTCAGAAAGTTTGCTTTTGATGGAAGATTCCACTATCTGCTGATCGATCAGGGATTGCTGAACGATGGGTTGGTGTATGATCGCATAACTGACCGCATTTTTCAGCGTTACTTCGGCCAGCAGGCTATCTTTCATGCCTTCCTGCGAAAAGAGCAAAAAAGGAGAAAATACCATCAGAATAACCATTACTAATTTCAACTGCTGCAATATTCTTTTAGTTAAAATGGGCAAGGGATAAATAAGTGATTTTTTATTTGGGCTGCTTCGAAAAACAATTCTGCGGAAATAAAGGATAATTGCGTTGCGATTATTTGCCAGAACAGGCCGCAGCCTGACCCTACCTGGCAATGGCAGAATCACCTTTTTATACCTTGTGAAGGATTGTTGAGTCATATCAAATTCCGGATTATGATTATCTGTTACAATAAGTTTATTTCAAAATTAAACATTGCCACCCGGTTTAAACATTAAAAAGCGAGGCAAAGTTAATTTTTCGGTGTTCATATTACAATTAAATTTATGGAAGTTCATACTTTATTATACTTCGCAAGGAGTAAATCAGGGATTATTTATTTACGCTGCTCCGAAACCAATTCTGCGGAAATAAAGGATAATTGCGTCGCAATTATTTACCAGATCAGGGCCGCGGCCTGATCCTGGATAGCAAAGGCTGATTCACCTTTTTATCCCTTAAGAAGTATATCTGCCATGGGACAATTTGTGAAATTCTTTATCATGATGACAAAGACAGAAAATAGGGCACGGGTGGGAGGAAACCCTTATTAGATACGGGTCAGGTATGGATTAAGTATGGAGTTCCCCAGGAGGAGCGTCTCATAAAGGTCTCATAATTGTCTCGTAAAGGTCTCGTAAAGGAGGGGGAAGAAAATTAAAAATAAATAATAAAAAGATCAATTCTTATTGTACTTTGTCTGAGATTTTTTCTTAATGTAATATAATGAAAAATCTATAAAATGACAAAACTTAAACCAAGTAATATAACGTACAGTGGAAAAATGGGCGATAGGGTTTTCGTTAACAGCAAAACATGGGGTCCCCATACCCGTGCGGCACCCAAGAAAGAATGCAGAAAAGATGATCCTGTATTAAAACTGCAAAATAGCCGTACGGGATTTATTGATGGCCTTGCCAGCGAAATTAATAAAACGATCAAAATTTACGGCGGGCGATTGATGTATACCGGTTTTTATGGAAAACTAATAACCCTGTTCAGGCAGGAACCGTTGAATAACAGGTACCTGATGCTGCTGCTGATGAAAGGAATGGAGATAAATCCTGATTATCCGCTTGGCAAACTGGGGGCTGCATCTGTGGCAGTTAAGAAATTAAAAGATGAGATCACCGTAAACCTGCAGGTTCTGGCTCATCCTGACAGTGGAAAACACAATGCCAATTCCTATTTTTGTGAATTAACCCTGCTGAGTTGGGATAAAAGCAAAAAAGCTGCGACCCATTCTATGCAGAAGTCTAAACTGGTATATTTAAACTATGGTCGCCCGGAATTCATATTCCGGTTTCTCAATCAGAAAAATACTACTCACTGGTTATTGTGCCTGCGAAAAAGGCTCTGCAAAGATGATAATCTAATTGGTGTATTTGTAACCGATGGCATGCAGATAGTGGAGGTGGGTACCTTTAATAAGAAGGAGCAGGCTATAGTTGATCAGCGAAGGGCTGCAAAGGAAGCTGAGCGGGCAGTAAGGAAAGTTAAAAAAGAAGATATCAATGAGGGGGGTGTAGCCGCCACGAGATTTCTTTGATTTTGTTCTGCCGGGGGGTTCACAACAGTGCGAGCCTGCAGTATATACCAGACATCCAAGGCATTAAAGGGAAGGAAGTGGACGAATTTGCCAAAGTGGACAAAATGCTGATGATTACTCAAAGAGAGGCTTTTAAGCAGTCAGCTTCGTTTTGAATCCCTGGAAATAAAATTGATCGCACCGAAATAAGGGTGGGCATGCCAGCATGAAATATGTTATTGCAGAGACCCACCCATAAAACGGGATGCCTGATAAAGATTTTAAATTATTATTTCATTTTTTCAGCATCTGCCAAAAATTGCTTCAGTCCCAGGTCCGTTAAGGGATGTTTTAATAAGGCCAGAATGGATGAAAGCGGGCAGGTACAAACATTTGCTCCGGCTTCAGCGCAGGCAATGATATGATTGGCATTACGGATCGATGCAGCTAATATTTGTGTCTCAAACCCCTGAATTTCGTAGATATTGCTGATCTGGGCGATCAGTTGAACACCATCCCAGCCGCTATCATCGATACGGCCAATAAAGGGCGACACATAAGTGGCGCCTGCTTTTGCCGCAAGTATTGCCTGACCTGCGCTAAATACCAATGTGCAATTGGTTTTAATTCCATTGTCGGTGAACCATTTAATGGCTTTAACACCCTCTTTGATCATGGGTACTTTTACAACAATATTCGGATGTATAGCTGCCAGCTTTTTTCCTTCTTCCACTATCGTGGCAAATTCTGTTGACAACACTTCGGCGCTGATATCGCCGTCCACTATTTCGCAAATGGCTTTGTAATGGCTGGCGATGGCGGCTTCCCCTTTAATATTTTCTTTTGCCATTAAAGATGGATTGGTAGTAACTCCATCCAGGATGCCTAATTCATTTGCTTCGTGTATGTCTGCAAGATTAGCCGTGTCGATAAAAAATTTCATACTTTTTTGGTTTTTTATATTTAAAAGTGATATTTGACTTTTGAATGGTGAATGGTCCACCATTGACCATTCACCATTCACTATTTTTATTTGCTCACCGAAACCCTGTACTCGGTTACCGTGTGATATATTTGACCTGGCAATAAAATGGTGGAAGGAAATTTTGGCTGATTCGGCGAATCCGGAAAATGTTGTGTTTCAAGACAGAGTGCTGTGTGTTGATTGATCGCCTTACCATCGCTAGTTTTAATTGAGCCATCCAGGAAATTACCTGTGTAAAATTGTACGCCTGGCTCCATTGTAAATACTTCCAGCTTTCTGCCGCTTTTATCCTCAGATACTGTCGCCACTTTTACCAGGTTAGAATCCTTTTTATTTAATACAAAATTGTGATCGTATCCTCCTTTAACCAAACCTATGCGCAAACCAATTGCTGTAGGGCTCGTAAAATCAAATGGGGTCCCTTTTACCGGTAAGATTGCGCCGGTTGGGATCAATGTACTGTCAACAGGCGTATAGTTATCCGCATCGATCTGCAACCGGTGATCAAGAATATTGTTGGAAACATCACCGGTCAAATTAAAATAACTATGGTTGGTAAGGTTGATCACTGTTGCCTTATCTGTTTTTGCAGTGTAGTCAATCTTTAATCCGTCATCATCAGTTAAAGTATACTGAACATTCACTTCTAAATTCCCGGGATATCCTTCTTCCCCATCCTTGCTTAAATAACTAAGCATTAAGGATGGGATAGAATCATTTTCAGTGGCTGATTCCCATACCGCTTTATCAAACCCCTTATTACCTCCGTGCAGATGATTGGGAGCATTATTTATTGCCAATGTATATGACGTGGTATCAATTTTAAATTTACCTTTTGCGATACGGTTGCCATAACGGCCAACTAACGCGCCAAAATAAGGAGTCTTTGCAAGGTAACCGCCCAGGCTGTCAAAGCCCAACACGATGCTTGTTCTTTTACCCTCCTTATCTGGTGATACCCAGGAGGTAACAATGCCTCCATAGGTGGTTATTTTTACCTGGGTTCCATTTGCATTGGTAAGTGTGTAAAGAAAAACCTCTCTGCCATCAGTGTTTCCAAAAGAAGCTTTTGTAATTCCTTTTTTTATTTCCATCTTATCTTCGCTTTTTTGATCATTACAGGATGTAATTGAAGTTGCAAAGATAGCTGCAATCGCGAGGGTAATCCATGTTATTACTTTCATATTTATTTTAATTGATAATTATTTTAATTGATAATTGATAAGTATTTTAATTGATAATTGATAATTGATAATTGATAATTATTTTAAGGGTTGTTAAAAATTGATAGTTGAGACTTATTTTATGGGGTTGTTAATAATTGATTGTTGGTAATTATTTTTGGGTTGTTAATAATTGATTGTTGTTTTAATTGGTAATGGATTGCAAAGCACTAAAGGTATTTAATAACTGATAAACGTATGTTAGTTTAATTGCTTAGGATTTCACTTTTTTTCTTTTTTTCACAGGGCTTCACCCTGTGCTATTGTATTTCGCCCTTGCAGGGCTTCCCGCTTTTATTTGCCTTATATACCTTATATCCTTATATTTAAACTACCATAACTACCTACTCCGGGCCGTACATTTGCCATTCCAGCAGGCTTGGGGCTGTTTCTTTATTTTCTATGATCAGCCGGAAATATTGTGCCGTCGCCGGCTTAAAATTTTCCACATGTCCAATACCATTGGTGGTAGCCTGGAAGATCGTTTTCCATTCTGCTCCTACCCTGTACTGCAGTGTCAGGGATTGTTTTTTGTTATCCCAGGGATGCCAGGGTTCATCTGCAATAAAGCCGGAAATGGCTGTCGGCATTTTTAAATCAACTTCTAAGGTGGCTTTTCTTTCTCCTTCAGCTGCTTCCCACCTGGTGAGGCGATTGCCATCCAATAAGTTTTTACTGCCTTCCGTTTCAGATTTTTGGGAGGACGCGATCGCCTGTTTCCCAGTCATTGGTGATGGACTGATGTTTGGTTCACCTTCAAATTCCACCACAACAACCGTATTTATTTTATCCGGAGCCACACGTGGTAAATAAATCACTGAACGTGCATCTTCGGTCTTAACCATTAACTTTTTTGCCGGAGATGCGAGTAAATATGCCTTTTGGATCTTATTGGTCATGGGAATATGCAATTTCCCGCTTGCGGGATAATCAAATATATGCAGGTACAATTTCTGATCTTTCCTGGTACAACGCCCCCATGATAAATATGCAAAAGGGCTTGCGGTAGTACCATATATTGATTCTTTGTTTTTTTTAAGCCACAGGCCTACTTCTTTCAACCGGTCGATACTTGGTCTGGGGATTTCACCTTCAGCAGTGGGACCGACATTCAGCAAAAAGTTTCCGCCTTTGCTTACAATTTCAGCAAGGTTTTTAATAAGTGTTGCGGAACTTTTCCAATTCGTGTCATAAGATTTAAACCCCCAGGTATCATTCATGGTCATACAGGCTTCCCAGTTCCTGCCTGGAAAACCGGTTGATGGCACAAACTGCTCCGGTGTTTCAGTATCACCTTTATATCCTCCCCCTAAGCGGTTATTGGTAATCAGGTTGGGATGCAGTTTAAGAAGCGGCAGAAATTTTTCTGCTCGTTCCGGTGTCATATCCTGCGGGGTATCCCACCACAAAATATCGAGTTCGCCGTAGTTAGTTAAAATTTCATGCACCTGCGGAACAGCAATTCTATCCAGGTAAACATCCATGTCTCCATCCTGGTCCTTGTCCCAGTGGCCGCCACTCGCAGCACCCCCCGGGTGATTCCAATCCTGTGCCTGCGAATAATAAAATCCAATTCTCATACCCTGATTACGACAAGCTTCTACCAATGGTTCCAACAGGTCTTTGCCATAAGGAGTAGCATCTACCACATCCCAATCAGTGACGGTAGAATTAAACAAGGCGAATCCATCGTGGTGCTTTGAAGTAATCACGATGTATTTCATTCCGGCATCTTTGGCCATTTTAACCCATGCCTCAGGGTTATATTTCACGGGATTGAATTTCTTTGCGTAAGGCTTGTATTTATCTATAGGAATTTTGCCCCTGTTCATGATCCATTCGCCAATACCCGGAATTTGTTTTCCTTCATAAGTACCGGCAAGAACGGAATATACTCCCCAATGAATAAACATTCCGAATTTAGCATCTTTCCACCAATTCATCCTAAGGCTATCCGCAGCCGACATAACTGGTTGCGACTGAATGTGGCTGATGACTACTAACCATAAAACAACGTAAAGTAATATCCTTTTCATTATTGGCATTTTTAACTCCCGCAATTTACCTGGTCATTTTATTGAGCAAGGATTAGGAAAACTTCTTCTTTTTGAAGCCCATTTATTATAAAATTAACTGATTAAATATTATTTTTTAAAATTTATTCCTGAACCTTGGGGGTGTTAAATGTCAGTATTGGATTTCGTAGTTTCTTTTTTTTCACAGGGCTTCACCCTGTGCTATTGTATTGCGCCCCTTCAGGGCTTCCACGCAATTTTAATATGTCGAAATTCCTGTGGTATGCGATGCAGGAGAATTACACATCCAGGATAGAATGCATCATCCGGGCAAGGATGATTATTTAAAAACAAATTCCCGAAATACATTAAAAATCAAAAATCATGCACCCTGGCTTAACATTAAGCAGGAGTTCCTATTTACTTTATATTCCTCATATATCTAATACACCTAACATACCTTATATACCCTAATATACCCTAATATACCTTACATACCTTATATACTTTATAAACCCTGTTTACCTAAGCATCTTCCCTTTTATCATCGTAAACGAATGCGGAGGAAATGCATAGGTAATTTTATTTCCACTCACATGAAGAGAGGGCTTTTCAACAGTTCTTACAGTTTCCTTATTAAAATCATTGCCGGATTTAATCCCGGGGCCGTTCACCTCAAATACTGTAAAATTTCCCGTGAATGCACCATTCTGGGAAAGAATATCAGTAGTAATAAATTCATCTTTATTACGATTGACCACATTCAGAATAATTTCACCGTTTTGAAAGGTAGCCGAAACATCAAGGTAAGGAACATTGCTTTGCTGCGTGGTTTTTTCTCCCAGGCCAATAAAGAATTTAGGGGTATTGTATCTTTTGCAATCGACCAATACATCCAGCGACACACCAAAGGCATTATTTGCAAATAGTTGTAATGGATAAAAAATTGTTTGCTTAAACATGCCTGTTTCATTGGTAAAAACAGGCGCGATAACATTTACCAATTGTGCCATATTTGCCATCTTAACCACATCGGCATTTCTTATAAAAGCATTCAGGAACCCGGCGATGACAAGTGCGTCTTCGAGGTTGTATTTTTCTTCCAGCGCTCTTTTACCTCTTGCGGCATCCCCTCTCCTCGCCCTGTACCACACATTGTATTCATCCCACGCAATATAAACAGGACCACGGTTGCCACGCTCTGCCGTTTGCATCTCCTGGCTGATCATGGCTTTCACAATCTTTGTACGTTGTTCCAGTACCAGCGGCGTAGCCATAAAATTGTAATAATTACTATCCGGGTTGCCAACATAAATATGTAAAGCGATATAATCGATCACGTCCTTCAATTCCCTTAATATTGTCTGGTTCCAGTGATCAGGATCTGCTCCTGCACGATAATTGGATGATCCGGCAGCAATCAATTTTATGCCTGGTGATGTACGTACCATCAACTTAGCAGCCTCCCGCGCTTTTTTGGTATAGTCCTCTGCATTCATATGCCCCATTTGCCAGGGTCCGTCCATTTCATTCCCAAGGCTCCAGTATTGAATATTATAAGGATCAGGATAACCATGTTTTTTTCTAAGTTCCGCATAGTAAGGGCCTTCCTTTACATTACAATACTCCACCCAACGGCGTGCTTCTTCTATTGTACCAGTGCCCATATTAACAGAGAAATATGGTTGGGCGCCAATTTTTCCTGCATACTCAATAAATTCATTCGTACCAAACTGGTTAGTTTCCAATGTACCCCATGCCAGTTCGAGCCGGGGAACCCGATCCGATTTTGGGCCAACGCCATCCAGCCAGTTGTAATTGGAAACAAAATTACCGCCCGGGTATCTTACTATCGCGGGATGCAGATCAATAACTGCAGCCATAACGTCTTTCCTGAAGCCGCCGGCATCCGACAATATTGAACCTGTATCATAAATTCCTCCATATACGCACCTGCCCAGGTGCTCAACGAAATTTCCATAAATATTTTTATCTACTTCGCCAATGGTCCTCTCCAGGTCAATTTTTATCCGTGCATTTTGCGCATGAACATTGGCAGAAAATATGCAGAAAAGCAAAACCGCTTTTACCGTCTTTTGTACCTGTATTTTATTCATGATTTTCAATTTAAATATTTCAGTATGATGGAAGCTACCGGGAGTGTTCAAAATTCTTCCTGACCTGAACGCGCAACAAAAGTAGCATCAGGGCTCATGGATTTTTAAAACGGATGAGGTCTTTCGATTACAGCAATATCTCTTTTGTTGCCTTTATAATCAAAAATAGTAACACTTACTACCGGGTTTGCATAACACAACATCCTGGAGGAACCTGATAAGTACCCACTGCCCAGGAATAGTTCCTGTTTAAAAGAAGCTCCGTCTTTTTTATGAACCACTGCATACACATCATTTTGATTTACCAGGATGGCGCCATTATTCTTTTTTAGTAATTCGTAACACTGCAGCCTGCCATTATTATTTGCTACTAAAATTTCAGCTGAATTACCGGCAAGATTTATTTGTGCCATACCCTTTGAATCGGCATCTGCCTTAAATCCTGTTGAATTGGAATTTAACGGTTGAAAATTTCCCTTACCATCTCCGATCAATACCAAACCAGACATGGCATCATAGTTACCTGTAGAAACCTCTGTTGAATAAGAATTCCCCGTCATCAAAATATCGGGATGACCATCCTGGTTAAAATCGCCGGTTATCATTCCAAATACGGGAGCAAACTGGCATTGAACAGGCAAGGCTTTTCTTTCAAACTTCCCCTGGCCTTTATTTTCCAGGTAACTGCTTTCAAAACACTCACTCCTTAAAATTACCGCACCGCTTAATTCTTTTTTGGTAAAGGTTTCTTCAAAGGTTACGGGCGCAAAATCTCTATAAAACGGGAACCGTGCACGCAAGGCCGCAATTTGCTTTATCATTTCATCCCGGGTAGGATAAATATAATTTTTGCCCTGAACATAATAGCACATTACAGGGTCTACCCTTCCATCCTTATTAAAATCCTTAGCATAAATACAAAGGGGTTCGGCCGCGCTTGCTTTAAACCTTGTGTTTAAGCCAAGATTGCCAGCTATATAGTCTATATCACCGTCTTCATCAAAGTCACCTGCTGTAATGCTGTTCCACCAACCCAGCGAATGATCGATGGTCAATGGTGAATCGTACGCGAGTTTCCCGTTTTTATTTTTTATAAAAGTGATGGGCATGAATTCTCCCGCAAGCATTAAATCCGTCCAGCCGTCATTATCAAAATCTGTCCATAGGGCTGAAGTAACCATGCCAATTTTTCCCAGTTGTGGCAGTTCAGGAGCAGATGCGTCTGAAAATTTACCACCATCATTTTTCAGCAAATAACTTTGAGGCGCAAATGGATAACTGCCCGGCATTACTCTTCCGCCAATAAATAAATCAATGTCGCCATCTTTATCGTAGTCACATCCAATTACACAGGAGCCACTGGCTTTGGTATCCGGCAATGCATCCGGGTTATAAATAAAATTCCCCTGACCATCATTTATGTATAACCGGTCCTGCTGCATAGCCGAACCCTCGTCCTTTTCCGAGCTGCCGCTTACAACAAATAAATCAAGATCATTATCGTTATCCGCGTCAAAAAGCAGCACACCCATATCCTCATACAAGGCATCTTTACTCAATTTTTTCTCTGTAAATGTCCGGAAGGAATTTTGTATAAAAAAACTTCCGTCATTTTGTGAAGCTGCCCCAACATAAAAATCTTCTTTCCCATCACCATTTATATCTCCCACGGCAATGCCGGGTCCGCATCGTGAATGCATGTGTGGCAACAAAGGCTGAAAATTAAAATCAACAAAATAACTTTCTCTGTGCATATAAATTAAACCGCCAGCTTCCGTTACATTTTTAAACATAGGCTGTGTACTGCCTGCTGCACCGGACGAAACTGGCGCGGAAGCAATTATTTTGCGATGGTTTGCCGTGGCAGGATAAGCGATATTGATTATTGCGTTGGCGGCAACATTATACAGAACCTGCCGGGTTCCATCGGGCCAGGTAATTTTTATACTATCTGCAACTGTATTTTTTCCCAGGCCAAAATGCAAAGGCAATTCCACTGTAGATTCATAGCCCCGGTAAGGATTAAGTTCCTGCATTTGAATTTTTCCTTTTGTATATAAATACAGTTTTGAGCCTATCGCCTGAAGGTTTGATTTCTGACCCTTTAATTTTACGGTGAGGTAATTATTGTTAAAATATTCAATTGCGTTATTTCTATAAATTGTCGCTTTGCCATTAAATTGATTAATGATCAGTTCAAGGTCGCCATCATTATCCAAATCCGCGTAACAGGCACCGTTGGAAAAGCCAGGCCTGGTAAAGCCCCATTCAACACTGCGTCTTGTAAAAGTGAGATCCCCATTGTTTTCAAATAAATAATCCAATAGCGGTACTTTCGCCAATGCTTTTACTGCCTTTAGTTTTTCCCTGCTTTGATCTTCACTACCCATCGGGTCGTGCAATGCTGACTGGAAGTGAATAAAATCCTGGTCCCCAAAGTCACGATAAAAACCATTTGTAACCATCAGATCCTTATCGCCATCATTATCATAATCCGCAAATAAAGGTGCCCAGCTCCAGTCAGTTGCGCTAACCCCGGATAAAAATGCAATATCACTGAAACTAACCTCATTCCCTCCCTTGCCCGGAGGGGATGGGGAAATGCCATTATTCAATTGCAGGGCATTCCGCGTATACTGAGGTTCGTAACCTTTTTGTAATAAAAGCTGAAACTTATCATAACTGGCGGCAGGGATGATCATTTTTTTGCGGTAATTATCTTCCGGCAACATGTCCAGTGTAAAAATATCAGGAAGACCATCATTATTAAAATCAGCTACATCATTACCCATCGAGGAAAAACTGGTATGCTTTAAACATTCATGTATTTTATCAGTAAAAGTGCCGTTCCCGTTATTGATATATAAAATGTCGCTGGTTAAGAAATCATTTGATACATAAATATCGGGCCAGCCATCATTATTTACATCGCTGATGGCCGCACCCAGACTAAAACCTTCTTTTAATATTCCTGCCTCCTTAGATACATCCGTAAATGTGCCATCACCATTATTACGGTATAAAATATCCGTACCCGCCGATTCTCCATGTTCCTGTATTACCGTAACGGTATTTACATCATCCACCCTTTCATCGGCGGGGTCGGTTATCAAAAACAAGTCCAGGTCGCCATCGCGGTCGTAATCAAAGAAAGAAGCATTCATGGTTAGCCTTTTATCGGCAATTCCATATTTTTCCGCTTCCTCGGTAAAGGTCCCGTTTTTATTATTGATATAAAGAAGATTGGCCGTGTTGCCAAACTTTATGCTGCCCGCTACGTTAACATAAATATCAGTGAAGCCATCCTGGTTTATATCAACCATTGAAACGCCGGTGCACCAGCGATCGGTAACTAACCCTGCTTTTTCCGTTACATCTTCAAACTGCATATTGCCTTTATTGATGTATAGCCGGCAACTGGTTTGATTGCCGCTGAAAAATAAATCAACCAGGCCGTCATTGTTAACATCTCCTGCGGCCACACCTGCGCCCGTATAAATATTCATGTAAGTAAGCACATTGTATTTGTCATTCTCTTCCACTTTGTTTATAAAATCAATACCTGTGTGAGTGGATGGAAGCGACTGAAACAATGTTTTCTTTTGATTGCAGGAAGTTATGGCTGCCAAAAAAATAACGAGTACTATGTAACAGGCGATGCGCATCTGCATTTTATTTCTTTTTTACCGGAAGGGTCATAACGCCGGTCTTCTGCCAACATAAGGCCATCCATTAACCCATGTTATTTTTTCAATCTGCAATTTAGAGCGGCCATTGTCATTTGCATCGTATGCATGGTACACCAGGTAATCAGCTCCATTGAAAGCCGCTACAGCATTATGTCCTACACCAAACCAGTTCTTATTACCTTCCAGCACAACCGAGCCACCTCCTGCATTCATGGGAACGCCATCTCTGTCAACATAGGGACCAACTATTTTTTCACTCCTGCCCACCATCATTTTGTAAGTGCTTTTCTCTCCACGGCAACAATAGTCGAACGACACAAACAAGTAATAAAAATTGTCGTGCTTATAAATAAAAGGTGCTTCAATGGCGGCATCGCCTGCTACAGAGTCAGGAAGTATAGGATTTCTTTTGCGTGATGCAACCGTATACCATTGTTCCTGCCGGGCAACAGACGCCAGACTGCTGTCTAATTTCACCAATTTAATACCATTCCAAAAAGAGCCGAATACCAGCCAGGGTATCTTATTATCATCGATTATTAAATTGGGATCGATCGCATTCCACATATCCCTGCCAGGTACTGATTGAATCACCTTGCCATGATCCATCCATTTAAAATCTTTGGATGCAGGGTCCAGCGTTTTGTTGGAAGCCAACCCGATAGCCGATGTATTTTTCCCAAAAGCAGATACTGAATAATATAAATAATACCTGTCATTGTGGTAGCTTATATCAGGGGCCCAGATATGCCCCCTGAACCCCGGGATCGTTTGAAGAGCCCATTCTGGCGCTTTGGCAAACACCGGTTTTTGCTGTTTCCAGTGTTTCATATCTGTGGAAGAAAAAACGCTTATCCCCTGGCCCGTACAAAATATATACCAGGTGCTGTCCTGGCGTATTATCACGGGATCATGAACAGGAATAAGCGTATCATTTGGCAATGGCTGTGGCTGGGCAATAAGGTGTGAGGTGAACAGCAATAACAATAGGGTGAATGATTGTTTCATTGTTATTTATTTTTGAAAAATTATTGAATTAAGAATAAACTACACCAGCCTGGCTTAATACTTCGTCCATTATTTTACTTACCGATAAGGTTAAATGGTGAGGCACTTTATTACTTTGCAGTAAACCATTGTCAAGACAATGCACCACTTCATTTATTTCGTGCTCAAAGCCATTGCATAAATGAGGTATTGAAAAGATTTGATTAGTACCATCATCCAGATGAAGGGAGAAATCAGTTGCCTTAAACCAGGGATTCTTAATATGTATGCTTCCTTTTGTGCCAAATATTTCCGCTTCAACAGGAGTAGCAAAATTGATGGTCGACAATGAATGGGCGGTTGCGCCATTTGCGTATTGCATCACCACATTTGCGTATTCGTCCACCCCTGTTACTGCCAGCTTTGAAACAGATTTAATAACCGTGGGCTCACCTAATATGAGGGTGGCTAAAGAAATGGTATAAACGCCAATATCCAATACAGAACCGCCGCCCAGGGCTTTATTAAATAATCTTCCATCCAGATCTTTGGTGGCGGCAAATCCAAAATCCGCTGTTACATATTGCGGTTCACCGATCATATCATCATCAATTAAAGTCTTAATTTTATCCATGAACGGCATACAGGCCGTCCATAGACCTTCCATTAAAAAAACCTTCGCTTCTACAGCCGCTGCGATCATCCGGGCCGTCTGCTGATGGCTTAGGGACATAGGCTTCTCGCAAAGCACTGCCTTCTTATGTTGCAAACAAAGCATGGTTTGGTCATAATGAAAAATATGGGGCGTAGCAATGTAAACAATATCAACTTTATCATCAGTTACCAGGTCATTATAATTGTCATAAAACCTGGTGGCGTTATGCTTTGCTGCAAACGCCTTTGCGTTGTCAATATCGCGTGAAGCAACAGCATACACTTCCGAACCCTCAGCAAAACAGAGGGCGGTACAAAATTTTTCAGCAATACGCCCTGCGCCCATTATGCCCCACCTGTAAGTCTTATTCATTTTATTATACGAATTTTAAATCATTAATTACACGAATTATTAAGGCACGAATTCCACGAATTAAAATACAACTCTTTTTGATACAAATGATTTTTCTCCAAAGTTGGCAATAATACCTAAGTGTATTCCAGATGCTTTTAGATAATTGATTGTCTGCTTTACAAAACCATTCACTATCATGTATGTTGCTTTTACTTCAAGGATGATCGATCCATATACTATGAAGTCAGCTTTATAACGACGTGATAGTATGATATCTTTGTATTTGATACTATATTCCCTTTCCCGGACATACGGTGTATTTCTAATTTTGAATTCATATTCCAATGCATCTTTATAATTTATCTCCTTAAACCCCATTCCAAGTTCCCGGTGTACTTCCATACATATTCCAATAATCTCATATGATTCATCTTTTAAAATAATCTCTGCCATCCTGATAGAATTAATTCGTGTAATTCGTGCCTTAATAATTCGTGTAATTCATTCAATTACATTTTTACTTTAATCACCGAAAAGGAATAGGGAGCTGCAACCAGGTTGATTTCTTTTCCTTTCAGCGCAATCACCGATTCAACGGGAATTACATTTTGAGGTTGCGCAATTGAATTTACACTATTTTCGTCATTGCTCTGCAATACTGTAAGCAATCCTTTTGCAGGCAGCTTCTTCAATCCTTCCAGCAGTATGCTTTTGGCCTGTTCCCTACCCGAGGCGTTCACTACCTTAATGATCAATTCATTGGTGTTCTGATCTATTACCGCCGATGCATACAGGCTATCCTGTCCTGTTAGCGGCTTACCGTTGAGCAATGCAGCTACTGTATTGGTTCCTTTATTAAGCGAATACAATTTTTGTACGTAATAATTGGGTGTGCCATAAGATTCCAGGTTATTTACCCATATCAGGTCGGGTGTCCATTGCCATCCATCCACATGCGCAAATAAAGGCGCATAGGATGCCAGGTTCACTACATCTGCATTGCGTTCCAGGCCGGTCATAAAAGCGGCCTCCGAAATAGCTGTCTGAAGATTATTCCGGTTTTCAATACTAACCGTTTTATCACTCTGCGCCGCATACTCTCCACCGAAAATTTTACTCCCGTTTCTTGGGTAATTATCATACCTGGCTGCATTTTGCAGGAACCACTCGGGGCGGCGGTAGTAATGCTCATCAATTATATCTGCATTCATCTTTCTTAATTCACTGTTGAGAAAGTCAAAGCGATCCCCGTTTGGGTCCGTACCGGAACTGCTAATTAGTTTAAAATCGGGGTATCTTGCTTTGATCGCTTTTGTGAATACCTGCAACCGTTCTACGTATTGGGGCCCCCAGTTTTCATTTCCCACGCCCATCATTTTTAAATTGAAAGGAGCAGGATGCCCCAGCCCTGCTCTCACCTTACCCCACTTAGTGTTCATATCGCCGTTTGCAAATTCTACCAGGTCCAATGCATCCTGTACATAAGGATCCAACTGGTCAATGGGCGCTAACTCGGCCGTATTGAACTGGCAGGCCATGCCACAATTCAGGATGGGCAAAGGTGCCGCGCCGATATCTTCGGCCAGTTGAAAATATTCATAGAAGCCAAGGCCGAAAGTCTGGAAATAATCCGGCGTAGGGCGATGCGCGAATTCGCTGTTCCAGCGGTTAATAATCAGTTGGCGGCCTTCAATAGGACCAATTGTTTTTTTCCACTGGTAACGGGTAGCGAGTTCGTGACCCTCAACAATACATCCGCCGGGAAAGCGGATAAAACCAGGTTTCATATCTGCCAGCAATTGTATCATATCCGCACGCATACCGCCTGGTCTTTTTTTCCAGGTATCCGACGGAAATAAGGAGATCATATCCAGGTCAATTATTCCCGTGCCTTCAAACCAAATATTCATTTCAGCTTTTCCGGCTGAGTCTGTTGAACTAAAGCTGACTGCCTGTTTGTTCCATTCTTTTCCCGGGCCGGCAGAAGGGGAGATCATTGCAGTGCCAATTGTTTTACCTGCAGTACTAACAAGTTCTATATGCAATGTAAGACCGGGTACCCGCTGGCGGTACATGACGGAAAAATCATATCTTAATCCCTTTTTTATGCCCATACCCCGGAAGCCTTCATTGCTGATACCAAGTGCTTCAGTTGCAACTTTTTTTGTGACGCAGATGAAACGCGGATTGGTAGTATTTTCTTCCTGCCTGTTAAGGACCATTACACTGCCTTCGTCGAACTTAGGTTGCTTAACCGTCCATCCCATCAGTGGCTTATAAAATTCAAAAGAGCGATTCTTCACCAGTTCTGCATAAATGCCTCCATCAGCCCCGAGGTTGATATCTTCAAAAAACACGCCCCACATGGTTGGCTGCACAACTGCTAAAGGTTTATTGGCCCTAACAATAATTTGATCCTTTTGTTGGCCATGAATAATACCAGGCAACAATAAACCTGTATCAATAATTAATGCAATCAGCAAACTTTTAATACGCATATGTCTGATTTTTTTGTAAGAAGCTTTTTAAAAATGAATTCTTTATGCATGATGTAGCCATCCTTTCCTGGGAGCCCTTCATCCTGTCCGGCATATAAATAAACAGAATCACCATGAACCAATGCCGCAGGGTCTGCCGTATATTTATTTTCTATTACCGGGTTAGCGGCATTAACCGGGTCTGCCATTTGCTGCGCCGAAACACACATACAAGTTAACAACCCTGCGATAAACATTATCCTTTCCAAAAGAATCAAATTCCCGAAAGATGAGTTTTCTTTGTTCCGTAGCATATTCATAAAATCATTTTTGGGGCTTTTATAAATACTTGCAGCTAAAACTTACGACATGCTATTTAATATATTTTATATGCCGGAAGGAATACCGCTCACATATCACAAATCAAGATCACAAATCACAAATCAAAAATCATTTTTTCTTACTCCATACTGCCGTACCTTCATTATTTAACCCGGTAAAAATATAGGTGCTCTTTTTATTTTCCCAATCCCTTCCTTTTTGTACAATTACATTATCAACTGTTCCGGTGTTCCAGTTTAACTGTAACCATGGAGCAGTATAGGTCCATGTATTACCAGCCAGACCATTGATCGTACCTGCTGCATCGATTGTTATATTTGCCGACACCTGGAAGTCAGGCGATAGCTGTTCATTGGCAAATCCCGGGACCACCCTATAACCCAATTTAATATATTCCCATTGCCCGGAAATACTGTCCCGGGCTACCGTGGCATCATCTTCCCAGGCATACCGTTCAGGTGACACTACGGGCCATCCATTTTGCATCCAGAATATTTTCCTTACGTGCAAATCCATTGAAAACCTGCTGGCGCCCGGCCTCCCCTGGTGCGCCATATAATATTGACCTGCATCATCTTTAAATACACTGCAATGTGCGGTACCCTGCCAGCCACTATGGCCCTGGAACTGGTATGGCGCAACGATCATCGGCCCATGATCCCGGACAGTATTGACGTCATTACCGTTATAATCATAGAAAGGACCCTGGGGATTGTCACCTCTTGCTACGCGTACATTGTATTTTGTTTCCAGCCAGTCATACGCAATAAAAAGATAGTATTTGCTTTGAGCAGCATTGTAGATCATCTCAGCGCCTTCTATATTTCCATTAATAGTGGTTCCGGTAAATCCACGCTGTGCGATCCTTACTCCCCTGTCGCCATTGGTGAATGCCAGTCCTGTGGCAGGATCCAGTCTTAATGTATAAATACCATCATAAGCTGATCCGTAATACATCCAGTGTTCTCCTGAAGGAGTTACTACTACCGTAGGATCAATAGCATTTGTTTGTACCGTAGGATCACTTTTTGATGTAACGGCAAGTCCCCTTTCCGTCCATGGTCCCTCTGGCGAGGAGGCCGTTGCAAGACCAATAACACTTAACCTTGAAACCGCTGAAGACAAAGAATAATATAACCTGAATTCGTTGCCCACTTTCAAAATATAGGGAGCCCATAATGAATTGAAAGCCACTCCCCCCTGCGCGGTTATAAAACCTGCCCCCATGGAAGGCAGGTTATTAAATACCCAGCCCACGAAGGTCCATTCTACCAGGTCTTTTGACTTTCTAACCTGTATGCCTGAACGAACGGTAATACTATAACCCACATCTGTACTATAGCAATAATAATATTCCCCCACTTTCATGATGGAGGGATCATGCACATTGTAAACACTCCAGCTTGCATAATTGGGAAAGGGCGCAATATTATCATAGGTGTCTGCGATCGAATTGATGTCAAAGGCGGCAGGGGTAATTACCGGTGGGACTACCGGCCCTGTAACCGGATCATTTTTACTGCAGGACCCAAGAACCAACAACGCAAGAAATGCCATCCTGTTAGTGAAGCGGGATATTGTAAGGCAAATGTCTTTCATGGTACGCAAATTTTATTCTGATCGTTCATAACACAAGGTATGCAGCGGGCAAAGTTACGGTAAGCATCAATGATAGTTGCCTGGGCTATAGTTCTCCTTAAAAAACAACGGACGGCATTTATCGAAATAAAACAAATCGACCTTATTATCATACTGAAGTTATGTTGACGAATAAACAGAAAAAAAACTGCCCATAAGAATCAGATGGGCAGAAGTTTCCAATTCAAAAAGAATCAGTTCGCCGGATTGGGCAAAAGATTTTTGTTAACATCCAGTTCCTGCTGCGGTATGGGCAAATACTCATTGCCTGCTGTCCAGGTATTAAAATCGGGATCATGCGCTTTTAATACCGCAAGTTTTGCGGGATCATATAACCAGCCCCAACGGATAATGTCATTTATTCTCTGGCCCTCTATAGAAAATTCCAATGCTCTTTCATGAGCAAGCTGGTCACGCATTTGTGCCTGGGTCATGCCTGGCTTAATAGTAGCCAGATCGGCAAGATGAGCCCTTGTTCTAACCTGCTGGATATATGGGTAAGCTTCAGCAGTTTTGTTTAATTCGTTGAGCACTTCAGCATACATTAGTAAAATATCGGCATATCTTAATACCCGGTAGTTAATACCGGATTCCGGAGTTTCAAAGGCCCTGCCCAATCCATCATTGGTATATTTCCTTGGATAAATCCTGTCCTGGGGATTGAACCACGCCCTTCCATAAGCCGTTATTGAATTATCATCAGGTTCATAAGATGCAATGGTGGCCAGGAGTCTTGGGTCGCTTTTGCCCGCGGTTGTTTTCTCTAACTTAAATTCGTTGTAGATCCACCTGGTAGGCAAATAATCGGAAAATCCCGCACCTTCCATACCGTAGGTAACAGATACGGCGGTAACCTGTTTCCAGGCAGTAGTGGGGTCAAATGTCCAGTTAAAATCGGTTCCCGTCCCTTCCTGGAATTGAACTTCAAATAAAGATTCACTGTTATTTTCATTAATATCTTTAAAGTTGTTCCGGTAATCAGACTGAAGGGAGTAAATACCACCGAGGGGTCCGTTTATAAATTTTTCAAACTGGGCGCCGGCTTTTGCATAATCTTTTTTATATAAATAGGCTTTCCCCAGCAAACCGGCGGCAGCACCTTTTGTTGCCCTGCCCTTTTGACCTTTATCCGGACCATCAACATTATCATAAGAAATCGGCAAATTTGCTTCCGCCGCCTGCAAATCTGAATATACCTGGTTCCACAATACATCTTCAGTAGCCGTTGGAGCTGAGTAATCTTTTGGATCTGTTACCGGCGTTGTAATAACCGGAACAATTTTAAAAGTAGTAGCAAGGTTATAATAGGCTAATCCGCGAAGAAAATAGGCCTGGCCCAAAATCCGGTTTTTTTGGTCCGTAGTTAATACACTTGCATCATACTGACTAACATAACTCAACACCTGGTTTGCCCTGTTAATAACCAGATAAAAATCCCTCCATATCCAGAAGACGGGTGCAGAGTTGGTAGGAATAATGAATTGGCCTGTCAATACCAGGTCGAGCCATGGGCTATCACCTGTAAAGTCGTCTCCCCTGCTATCTGTAAGGCCTGGGAAAGAGCGCATATAAGTACCGTCTACTATTAATGGGTTATATACGGCTGTGACCCCTGCAAAGGCCTGGTCCTTTGTTTTCCAATAATCAACTGTTGTTAATAAATTAGGATTAGCCAGATCCAGTTTTTTATCGCACCCACCGGCAATTAAGCAAAAGCCGATAAAAAAATATATTATTTTTTTCATGATTTATTATTTAAGTATTGTTTTTAGAACTTAGAATACGAGTTGTACACCTAACATGATTGTCCGTGGTTTCGGATAGGAACCAAAATCAAAACCAGGGTTGAGCACTCCGGAAGTAAAATCCGGGTTGTATCCCTTATACTTCTGGAAAGAGTATAGATTCTGCACGGTAGCGTAGATCCTCGATTTTGTTAATCCTTTTATTACATTTTCGGGAAATGAATATCCAAGAGAAACTGTATTAATTCTTAAATAAGTTCCGTCCTGCAACCAGCCCGGGCGGTTGGAATCCTTGAAATTATTGACATCCGCATCGTTTAATCTTGGGATAGTGGTATTAGTATTGGTAGGTGTCCACCGGTTTAGCATATCAACACTATAATTAAGCGCACCGGCTGAATGATGCAGATCCCTGTACATCCTGCTATTGATCAAAAACTTGCCACTGCCCGATGCAAAAACAGAAAAATCAATGTTTTTGTAAGCTGCTGAAAAACTAAGCCCATAATTATATTTGGGAATAGCGCTTCCCAGGTAAACCCTGTCAAAAGCTTCATTAACTACCCCATCGGGCTTGCCTGCAGGGCCGCTGATATCCTTATATTTAACATCGCCGGGACCAACCGGTACAAGTTGGTCAGCATGTGCGGTAATTTCTGCCTGGGTTTGAAATAAGCCTTCATAAACGAATCCATAATGCTCTCCCATTTCACCGCCAATAGCGGTTTTTGCGCCAACTCCATAAACCGGCTCATTGTTGCCGCCCAGGGCCAGCACTTTATTTTTAACAGTGGATAGATTTGCAGAAATGTCATAAGTAAAGCTTCCCCCGGATTTGTGGTAAGAAGCAGAAAATTCCAGGCCTGAATTTTTTACCGAACCGGCATTTACTGTTGGGTTGAGGTTTATAAAGCCATTACTTGCCGCAATAGGTATACCTACTAAAAGATCTGTACTTTCAGCATTATAGTACTCAGCGGAAAAATCGAGATGGCCGTCCAAAAACGTGCCATCAAAACCCGCATTAGTGATTTTTTTTGATTCCCACTTCACATTAGGAGATGCCACAAGCGTTTGCAGTCCGCCAACTGTTCTTACGTCATTAAAGGTGTAAACAACACCGGAATTAATTGAACCAAAATACAAATAGTCCGCAATTTCCTGGTTTCCCAGTGTACCATAACTGGCTCTTATTTTAAGTAAAGACACGATCGACTTCGGAACATTCCAAAATTGTTCACTGCTTAATTTCCAACCTGCCGATGCAGATGGAAAGTATCCAAACCGGTTGGATGGAGAGAACCTTGAAGAACCATCTCTGCGAAGTGTTCCGGAAAGCAGGTACCTGTCTTCAAATGAATAATTGATCCTTCCAAAATAGGAACTTAAAGTATTTTTAAATTCCGATCCTTTTGAAGACCTGCTTGTTCCATTATTAATAACAGGATAATATGGCAAAGTAAAACCTTGCGAACTACTTTCTCTTAAAAGAGCATTGCCCTGCCTGAACGACTGGCCCAGCAATACCTGTACTGAATGTTTGCCGAAAGCTTTGTCATAATTCAGGGTATTTTCAACCGAGGCGTTGGTGTACACTCTGGAATTATCACTCAAACGGGCGACGTCCTGGCTAAAAAATTTCCCCAGATAAAAAGCGGGCTGCCATGTATAATCCCTGGTAGAAGTTTTGTCATAACTCACGCTTGTCCTGAATTTTAAATTATGCCCTCTATATTTTAATAATTGTACTTCGCCATATACATTGGCAAATAATCTGTCTACGTCCACATAATTTTTTAAAATACTGTTTATACCAATTCCGTTCAGTGAATTTGCTCCATGAAATTCAGAATTTGAGCCGCCAAAGCCTCCCAAATTGGCCGCATCATATACTGGCATGGTTGGGATGGCAACCACAAGGGAGCCGATCAGAGGTGGAATTCCTCCAAGTAATATATCATCCCGGAAAGTAAGTGAATTCTCATGAGAGTGGGTATAACTCATCGACTGGCCGATCTTAAATATACCTTTTTCTGCAGTAGTATTTACACGGGCCGTATAACGGTTATATGTTGGCCCGTTACCAACATAGGTGCCTTTATTATCAAAATAATCTAAGGATACATTGTAAGTATTGTTGGTACCGCCCCCGGATAAACTGATATTATGATTTTGCCTTGTCCCCGTTTTTAAACCTTCGTTTTGCCAGTCAGTATTAATATTTTTAACATACCCCGCATTGGAAGGGTCATTGGCCGGGAACAGGGGGTGTGTAGCAATTCCGGCATTTACACGGGATTCATTGTTTAATGTTTGGTATTGGAGCCGGTCAGTAACTTTTTGCCTTTGCCAGACTTTATCCCAGCCATAATACCCGTTATATTCTGCCCTCAAAGCGGAATTCTTCCTGCCTTGCCTGGTTGTAATAATGATTACGCCGTTTGCAGCGGCAGCTCCATAAATAGCTGCGGCGGATGCATCTTTTAAAACTGTAATAGACTCGATGTCATTGGGACTAAAATCCCGGATAGCGGTTCCGGGCACACCATCCACCACATAGAAGGGCTGGGCATTACCGAAGGTACTGAATCCCCTGATCCGTACACTTGGCGCGGCGCCTGGCTGGCCATCACTGTTTACCGCCACCCCTGAAGCCCTGCCCTGCAAGAGTTGTGAGATATCACTGGTAGTGTATTTTTTTATGTCGCTTACATTTACGCTAACAATTGAACCGGTTAGATCCTTCTTCTTTACAGTTCCATATCCTACTACCACTATATCGTTCAACGTTGAAATAATCGGAGAGAGTGAAACTGATACCTGGCTTTCATTATGAATCACTAATTCTTTGGCTTCATATCCAACGGTAGTAATTAACAGCGATTGTCCTGCTGTAACTTCTATGGAAAATTGTCCCTGTGCATCAGTTATCACCGCTTTTTTAGTTTGCTTAACTACAACGGTAGCACCCGCCACTGGCTGATTGGACACACTTGTAACGACACCTGAGATTTTTTTTGTCTGAGCCGCGAGCCCTCCCGGGAATAGCTGTAATACAGCCATGAGCAGTATGCATGGAGTATACAATAGGATTTTAGGCAATTGTTTTTTCATATAGCTTCTATTTTTGGTTTTAAAAAATAAGGGCCGCTTATTTCTTATTAAAAACCGTTAATAAGAAACAGGCGACAGAACATGTTTGATAGTATGATAGTGAGATATTGGAGTATTTAGATACTAAGTAGCGGTGACACCTAATATCTCAATATCTCAATACCTGAATTCAATATCTCAATGTCTTATTCAATGTTTCAATATCCGCATTCAGCAACTCAATCGTTTTTTATATTAAACTCAATTCTCAATACATTGTAAAAATGGAATTAATATTTTTACTTTACACGTCATATCTTATCAATGTTTCATCAAAAAATCTCATTCTCCTTTTTTGCAGGCCAATTTCTTATATAAGTGATAATATTTATAAAAAAATGCCTTATTATGTATTCATTTACGTTTAGGGAATTCTAAAACCTTTGATTGTTGAACCATAAAATCTATATACTTGCGGTCCTGGTCCTTTTAGCGGAAGTCATACAAGGCCAATCCTATTACTTCAGGCATTACCAGGTGGAGAACGGTCTTTCCAACAATGCCACTATTTGTTGCCTGCAGGATAAAAAGGGCTTTCTCTGGTTTGGCACCAAGGACGGACTTGACAGGTTTGACGGATATTCCTTTAAAATTTTCAGGAATTCCACTGATGACTCCGGAAGCATAGGAAGCAATTTTATACATAGTTTATATGAGGATCCTGCCGGGATATTGTGGGTAGGCACCGAAAATGGATTGTATGAGTATGACGCGATTACCGAAAGCTTTAGCCTGTTGAAGGGTACCGCTAACGCACCGATCCGCGATATCAGGATGGATACCAGGGGTAACCTCTGGTTTATCTGGGGGTTTACAATTTCAAGGTATAATGAAAGAAAGAAAGAACTGGAGCGCTATGAAATAACCAGCCATTTTGAAGCTACTTCCATATGTACGTCATCCGACGGATCAGTCTGGGCCTCCACTCCGGTCGGTCTCCTTGAAAAATATGATCCTGCTGAAAATTCCTTTAATAGCTACGATGTTTTTTATCATTCTGAGCCGGCTGTTTCCAGGTGGATAGAAAGGGTGTATGCTACCACTCAGGGAAAGATACTGATTGGCACCTCTAACCAGGGAGCAAAACTTTTTGACATAAAAACAAATACCTACCAGGATATACTCACCTACAATCCTAATAAGACTAAAATATTTGTAAGGAATTTCGTTCAAACTTCTGACAATGAATGTTGGATTGCCACGGAATCAGGCATTTTTATTTATGATATCAATAACGGGAATGTAATAAACCTGCAAAAAAAATACAATGATCCTTATTCAATTTCCGACAATGCGGTTTATTGCTTTGTTAAAGACAGGGAAGGCGGTATATGGGCAGGTACGTACTTTGGGGGCGTTAATTATTATTCCAGCCATAATACTCACTTTAAAAAATTCTTTCCCAGGCCAGGCGAAAATTCTTTGAGTGGCAATGTGGTCAGGGAAATACACGAAGATCAATATGGAAATCTATGGGTAGGCACAGAAGACGCAGGATTGAATAAATTTGATACTGCTACAAAACTGTTTACTCATTTTCAGCCGGCGGGCAATAAAGAAAGTATATCAAGTACCAATATTCATGGCATATTTGTTAATGGCAATGAATTATGGATCGGTACATTTGAAAACGGGCTGGATATTCTGCATATTAAAACCGGTAAGGTCATTCAGCATTATTCAGGCGGCCTGGGAGACCACTCCCTGAAAAGCAATTTTATTTACCATATTTCACAAATGAGCAGTGGAGAAATCGTGTTGGGTACTACCAGGGGGGCCTACATGTTTAATAAAAAAAGTAACGACTTTAGCCCGTTGCCAGGCATGCCCCTGAATAATTGGTACACGCATATCCTGAAAGATGGTAAAGCCATCATATGGGCCAGCACCTATGGAAATGGTGTCAACTATTTTAATACAAATACAGGTACCGGGGGAAATTTCAGGTATGGGCTGGCAAACAAAAACAGCCTGAGCAGCGATCGGGTAAACAGCATGTTTGAAGACAGTAAAGGAAAATTATGGTTTGCAACAGAAGGTGGGTTATGCAGGTTTAACAGGGAAAGCAATGATTTTAAAAGATTTACTACTCAAAATGGGTTTCCCAGTGATTTTATACTAAGTATGGTTGAAGATGATAACGGCAACTTATGGGTATCCACTTCAAGGGGACTTGTTTGTTTTAATCCTGTAACAGAACATACGAACATTTATACCAGGTCAAATGGAATATTGAGTGACCAGTTCAACTTTAATTCCGCTTATAAGGACAAGACAGGAAAAATGTATTTTGGAAGCGTAAAAGGATTAATCAGTTTCCATCCGGATGAATTTATTAAAGACACATTTACCCCTCCGGTTTATATCACCGGATTCCAGATCTATAATAAAGAGCTTACGATTGCAAAAGAAGGTTCCCCACTGAAAAAGTCAATTACCAATACCGATCAAATCACGCTTAATCATAACCAATCTACTATTAGTATTGATTTTGCCTCTTTAAGTTATACAGCACCCGAAATGTCGGAGTATGCCTATAAAATGGCAGGGCTTGACAAAGACTGGATATACCTAAAGACTAACCGGAAAGTATATTTTACCGAACTTTCACCAGGTACCTATACTTTCAAAGTAAAAGCATCTAACAGTGGCGGGGTTTGGAAAGAACAGGAAACAGTACTTACCATTAAAATCCTTCCTCCCTGGTGGTTAAGTGGCTGGGCGTATGGTTTGTACGTGCTGACAGGCATACTAATAATATATTACCTCATCCATAATTATCACAGGAGAACTGAAGAAAAAAACAGGAGAAAAATTGAGTATCTTGAGATCGCCAAAGAGAAGGAAATATTCCACGCAAAGATGGAGTTCTTTACCAATGTTGCTCATGAAATAAGAACACCTTTGACGCTGATCAAAGGGCCATTGGAAAAGGTAATCAGGAATACTATGGACATGTTAGTAATAAAAGACAGCATTAAGATCATGGAGCGAAACACTAACCGGCTAATTGATCTGAGTAACCAGCTACTCGATTTCCGGCAAACCGAGATCCAGGGTTTTAGTCTCAACTATGCGCAGGCAGATATTTCTGAATTATTAGAAGAAACCTATTTGAATTTTAAACCGTTGGCTGAACAAAAAAATCTTAGCTTTCAACTGGATCTGCCAGCTAACCGTCTAATGGCATTTGTTGACGTGGAAGCGTTTACCAAAATCTTAACCAACCTGTTCAGCAACGCCGTAAAATATGCAGACAGCAAGGTCTATGTATATCTGCTTCCTTCGAATAAAAAGGAAAAGTTCTTTACGATTGAAATTGAAAATGACGGTTACCTGGTTCCATATGAAATGAAAGAGAAAATATTTGAGCCATTTTTCCGCCTTAAGGAAACAGAAAAACAAAAAGGTACGGGTATCGGTTTAGCACTATCCCGGTCGCTCGCAGAACTCCATAATGGAGTGCTGGATATTAAGGATCCGCTGAATGGTCTGAATGTATTTTTTCTTACCATACCCATCAGCCAGGAAGAATGATGGAATATTAAGATAGCAGTAAAATATCCCACCGGAATAAATAATTATTTATGAAGCCCGTTTTATTATTAATAGATGACAATGAAGAGATACTTGAATTCATTGAGGATGAATTAAATGAAAAATATACTGTTATCAAAGCTTTAAACGGCCAGGAAGCTTTGACTATTCTCGGACATGAAGTTATCCAGTTAGTGATCAGTGATATTATGATGCCGGTTATGGACGGGTTGGAACTATGCAAAATAATTAAAACGAATTTTGAATTCAGTCATATCCCGGTTATATTGCTTACCGCAAAAAATACCCTGCAATCAAAAATTGAAGGACTGGAAATTGGGGCCGACGCTTATATTGAGAAACCATTTTCTCCTGAATACCTCCGGGTACAGATTGCCAACCTTCTCTCCAACCGTGCCAAGATCAAAGAATATTTTGTGAGCTCACCCTTGGTGCACATAAGAAGTATGGCCCATACAAAAACGGATGAACTCTTTTTAGAACAGCTAAATGAAGCGATTTATAATAACCTGGAAGATGCTGAGCTGGACGTTGAAAAACTGGCCAGACTAGTGAACATGAGCAAGCCAACTTTATACAGGAAGATCAAATCCATTTCTGACCTTACTCCGAATGAACTTATTAATATAACGAGGTTGAAAAGGGCTGCAGAATTATTAATGGAAGGCAATTACAAAATTTATGAAGTAGCTGATATGACGGGGTATGGATCTCAAACTAATTTTGGGAGGAACTTTTTAAAACAATTTGGGATGACACCGACGGATTATTTAATCATGAAAAGGTAAAGGACACGCAGCAGGTGGAGGATAATGAATGCGGCCGTTCAGTTACAAAAACGGAATAGTAATTATAACCCGGCAAAGAGGGCCATGCTGCAATGCCAACATGTTATTCCTACGCCCCGGGGAGAAGGATGAAGTAAAACCTTCCGTTGAAGTGGCTTCTAAAATTACCGATGCCCTGGAATTGTCTTTAGATTTTTTGGTGGGTAAAATGAACGTGGAGATTGAAAGGAGATCACTGAAGCGTTTGCAGGATATTCAAAAGCTTAATAAACAGGATAAAGGTGCTCAGGTTGTGCAGGAAATTTCAAGTCAATAAGTCAGGGAGATCGGAGTTCATTTAGGGCATATTTGACCATTTTGCCCGGTTTTGGCCTGTTTTGGCCTGTTTGGAACGTATTTTTTCAGGCAGTTTGTTTTACTCTGGGTTTGTTCAGCGTTTACTCTGCTTTTACTCTGCTTTTACTC
>JBDTWP010000003.1:0-62214 GCA_040006615.1 Ferruginibacter sp. | reverse complement strand
GACGAATTAATCCTCATGATGCATAATTTGTCCGGGAGATTGGCGGGAATGTCCTGGAATCCCGGCTATTTATCCTCACAAAAACAGCCGCGGTGAGTAGAACTTTGAGTATTCATAACAATTAAAAAAAACAAAATGGAAACAGCAGTAATGACAAACAAAGAGACCGCCCAGGCAGTCTATACCTATTTCGGTGAGGGTAACGTTCCGGCTATACTCGATTTACTTGCCGATGATATTAAATGGACTTGCCCGGGACCTACTGAGATACTCCCTTATGCACGTGTCTACAATGGGAAACAAGAGGTAGCGGATTTTTTCAGGCTCATATATGAGAACAAAGATTTTCCCAAATTCGACCCGAGAGAATATGTTACTGAAGGCAATAAGGTAGTATGCCTCGGTTATTGGGATGCGAAATCGAAGAAAACAGGTAACCCTTATTCCGGTCACTGGGCCATGGCATTTTATTTCAGAGACGGACAAATATACGAGCACAGGGAATATTATGACTCCTATGGGGAAGCAATGGCTTCAAAGGGATGAAATTGATTCACTGAAATTGAAGATCGCTTTCCACTGGTCATGAGACCAGGCGGCGCCGGGAACAATGCCCTGGATGAACTAAAAGGAATTGCCCGGTAAAATCAAGCGCCATTAAAAACCGGTTCAGCGGTGGTGATATTTACACCGTTGAACCGTATCTTTATTCCAATACCGCTCCGCATATATACAACCCTGATTTGAAAATTTTAAAGACCAGCGTTATGAGTGAACAAGCGATAATTCTGATTCCGGATATCAGTGGCTTTACTGATTTCACCAGCACTACGGAGATTGATCATAGCGCCCACATTATAACAGAACTGCTGGAGCTGATTGTTGCATCAAACGACACCGGGTTCACGCTGGCCGAGATCGAAGGTGATGCTGTACTTTTCTATCGGAAAGGTGCGCCGCTTCAGCGTGAACAACTCGTAAACCAGTGCCTGAACATGTTTTCGAAATTCCACCAGCAACTCAATGTTATTGAACGGGACACAGTTTGCCAGTGTGGTGCCTGCCAATCGGCTACCAACCTTACTCTCAAGTTCATTGCACACTTCGGGCACATCAAGGAAATTAAAGTTGCTCAATTTGTGAAAGCGACTGGTGTTGACATGATCGTAGCCCACCGCTTACTAAAGAATGACGTTAACTCTCATGAATACATACTTATGACCGGGTCCTGCTGCGAAGCGGTTGGGCACATCGAGCCTGATCCAATACTCTCCTGGTCAAAGTCAAGTCACACTTATCCTGCAATCGGCAATGTTGATTACGAATTTGCTATGCTTACTGAATACAAGGCTCGTATCCCACCGCCTCAGGAGCGGCCAAAATTTGCTGTTGATAAAGGAGATGACAATTGTGAAATTATTATCGATGCTCCTTTAAGGAAAGTATATCAAACACTTATCAATGTTGACAAACGGCCAGAGTGGTTGATGGGTGTAGATTCCATCAATCGTGAAATGACGTCAGAACGTATTGGAATGCAGCACAATTGTGTGTTCATGGGAATGGTCCTGGTTAACACGGCAGTGTACTATGATTTCGGCGAAGACCATTCAATTTATTCGGAGCAGGTAGAAATATCCGACATCGGTGAGACGATTATGCTTCATTACGATTTGTATCCTCACGAGGGCGGTGGTACCCTGCTCAATGTTAACGTGAACTGGATGAAGGCAGCCCTGCCCGCCGAAAACAGGCAGGCCATGATGGAAGCGGAGATCATGAATCTCGGGCTGTTCAAAAGTGTTTGCGAGAATAACCCGGCATAATTGCGTAGGGGTATTTTTGAAATTATTCTTTGCCTTGTCTCTACACCTTCCTTTGTGCGGTTACAGGACGTGATTGCATAAACTTAAATGTTTGCATTACATTTAAATGTCAATGCATACCCTAACTCGTTTGTAACAGTTAGATAAACCATGCATACAGGAAATAAATGAAAAAGTATTTTGTATGGTTTTTGCTGGTGTTAACCCACACATGCTTCTGTCAAAAATTTAAGCGTATTGATTTTTTCCCTACCAGGTATTATTCTCATTTTTCTGCCAAATCCCCGGTTGCACTTCAGGTTTTACCGGGTGATACCGTCCATACCGGGACTATTGATTGTAATGGATTTGACAAGCACGGTAAAATGCCGGATAGCGCTGCAACCAGTAATCCCCTGATCGGACCATTTTACGTGGAAGGTGCATCGAAAGGTGATGTATTGGCGGTGACCTTTCACGCTATTTCATTTAACAGAAATTATGCAACTTGCATGGAATATTTTCATCCACGAAGCCTGCCCTCCGCCATCGCAAAGCAATTTGAAAATAAGTTTATTGAAAGCCGGTGGGATATCGATGTGAAGAATTCCATTATCACTCCCGATAAAAGGTATGAACATCTGAAAAATTATCAGGTGCATGCGGCGCCATTCCCCGGCTGTGTAGGCGTAGCGGCAAAAAATGGAATAGAGATCAACTCAGAAGATGCAGGTGAAACCGGGGGAAATTTAGATTTCAGCCGTATCACCCAGGGATCAACCGTGTATTTGCCTGTTTATCATGAAGGGGCTTTATTATATTTGGGAGACGGACATGCTGCCCAGGGTGACGGCGAATTAAACTGGTCTGCACTTGAAACATCTTTGGACATAACCTTCTCCGTACAGGTAATTAAGCATAAAAAAATAGATTACCCAGGGGTTGAGGACAATGTTTACCTCATGACCGTAGGCCTGGATTCATCGCTCGATAACGCCTTTAAGATTGCAACGAAGGGATTGCTTGACTGGCTGATAGAGGACTATCATTTAACTATGGAAGAAGCAACACAGGTGATGGGATCATCCGTAGAGTATAAAATAACCGAAGTCGTGGATCCTAAAGTGGAGATAGCGGCGATGATAAAAAAAGAGAGACTTAAAGGGATTACAAAATGACGGTGGCAATATCCTTTTTTACATCATTGAAAACATGGCCTGGGATGAACATACTAAATATGTGGTGGTGAAAAACACTAACAAACGCGGAAAAATAATAGGATCTTACAATTTGTTTTCGCCATTTTAAAAAATTTGGTTTGGATGAATAAATGCGTATCTGCCTATCCAATTATAATTCAGATTAAGTAAAGTCCGAATCTCATCAAAGAGACTTTTAAAGACTATTATCATTTTTATCAGCCGCAAATTTCCTGACAGGCTTTTGAAAAAACATGGTCTCTGTACCTCCATTGGATTAAGGCTGGCTAAAAGTTTGTGAATAATATTTTAGCTTTTGCGGCTCTATTACTTCGCTTTTTATTCCAAGTCAAAATATTTTCTCAAAATTCTTGGTTTTAAAAAGTCTGTTCAAGGCTGGGTTGCTATGATAATAATGCTAAAATTATCCGACTGAGAATTAGGTCACAATAAAAGACTGGCTAATAAAATTATACATTCAAATTAAGGGTATCGGTATATAATATAATTTATTCATTTCAAATTGTTTATCCTTTTATAATTCATTCTGGTCTATTTTTATATCAATGAAATTCTACATTGGAGTAACAGATAATAAATGGTACGATTTTTTATCCTTGCAAAACAGGGAAGATGTAAATTTTTGGCAACCTGGTGGCAAGGTCTTGTTTAAAGTTCTTGAACCAGGGTCTCCGTTTCTGTTCAAACTTAGAAGTCCTATTAATGCAATTGGGGGTATTGGTTTTTTTTCAAGCCACACATTTCTACCAATCTCCATCGCCTGGGATGCCTTTGAGAAAGGTAACGGTTGTGACTCTTTTCGAGAGTTAGAAAGAATGATATTTCAGTACAGACAAGATAAATTGAACTTAAATCCGATGATTGGTTGTATTGTGCTGACTAACCCGATTTTTTTCAAAAGAAGTGATTGGATTACACAGCCTGAAGATTGGAGCAAAAACATTGTGCAGGGTAAATCCTATACTACAGATACTGTAATAGGTAGTGAACTTTGGAATAACGTAGAAAAGCTGTTACAGAAATATCTATACCAGGTGCCGGATGAATCCATGAGCCAGCTTATCTTGGAGGAACCGGAAGCAATGTACGGAAATTCTATACTAAAAAAAGTTAGGTTGGGTCAGGGGGCTTTCCGGATTTTGGTAACTGATGCTTACAACAGGAAATGTGCAATATCAGGTGAAAGAACTTTACCGGTGCTGGAGGCTGCACACATCAAACCATATTCAGAAACCGGTCCACATTTCATTTCAAATTCTTTACTTCTCCGCTCTGATTTGCATAAATTGTTTGATGCCGGGTATATAACGGTTACTCCGGAGTTAAAAGTAGCAGTAAGTAGCCGGATTAAAGAGGAATACGAAAATGGAAAGGAGTATTACAAGTTCCATGGAAGTATGCTTTTTAGTTTACCGAACAGGTTAATGGATAACCCTGCCAGCAGATTTATTGAGTGGCATAACGAAAATATTTATAAGGGTTAGACACACATTGACACTATTTCTAATGGAATATCGTTGTGCCCAAACATGCATCTTGCATTTGATCGTGGATTGGTAACTATAAACGATGAGTACAAGGTGCTTGTATCAAATAGTTTTACGGAAAACGCTTCTGACAGTAACATCAAATCTTTTGAAGGAAAAGACATTATTTTTCCGGGGTATAAAAACTATCAACCGTCTCAGGCAAATTTGGAATGGTATTGAGAAAATGTATTTAAGACAAAATAATATTCAGGTTTAGAAATAAAACGTAATTACCTAACTTGGCCTTATAAATGAAAGTATCAGGTATAACCTAGAATGATATACGAAATTGTTTTGGTAAAAAACGCGAACAGATAACTGAAATTGTAGTTTTATATAAACCTCTTATTATTTCTATTCATAGCTATAAAAATATTAAGGTGCAAAAACTTATACCTTTTAGGGTATATATAGGTCTGAATTCAGTGCAACAGCGCGTTGTTTGTTGCCACAAGGTTAGCAGAACCTTGCAAATATAACATTGCGCGTAATATTTGCATGGATGATTAAACCTGAGGTCAAAATGCCAATTGAGGAATTTTGCGGGGATTTCCCGTAGTAGACTATTCGGAGTGCCGCGGGTTAGCAAAACAACTTTAGTGACGAAAGATCGGTAATTCTATTGGCCACGGCTGATTACCCTGCCAGGTGTCCCCACCAACCAGCGACAATTTGAATTGTACCCTCTGCTATTGCAGTTTATATATTTTTTAGCTTTCTTTGTATTAACTAAAAATTGTGCACGATGAAAAAAGTTTACATGGCAATTTGCCTTTGCCTTTTTGTATTCTCTTCAAACAAAATATTTGCGCAGGCACCGGTGAACGATGATTGTTCCGGTGCAATATCAATAAACACCGTTCCTTACGATGATTTTACAACCGCATATACTAGCGTCAATACAACCGGCGCTACAAGATCAGCTCCTGATCCCGCATGCATAACAGGCAATGATAATAACGATGATGTTTGGTACAAATTTGTTGCCGTAACAAGCACGGAATTATTAAGAGCGGTTAGCGCAGTACAAGGCAGCGTTTATACCGCCGTTGGTTATGCATTATATGATGCCTGCGGCGGGACTGAAATAGCCTGTAATAATCAAATGGGAACGTTCTACGGCAATGAATTGCTTGGCGGCTTAACGCCTGGAAATACTTACTATCTGCGCTTTTGGTCGCTGCGTAATTTTACGTCCATGACATTTTCTTTTGCGGTAATGGATATTAACCCAATAACGCCTGCAAACGACCCCACTAATGCTACGCAGCTAACAATTAATTCGCCGGGGGCTAAATGCATTGCGCCGCAATTTTTTACGACGAAATCAGCAACCCGTTCATCTCCGGACCCATCTTGCAGCAGTGACAATGATGATGACGTATGGTTTCAGTTTATTATGCCTGCAAACGGTGTTTATATTTATATTGAAGAAGCTGCTCTTATTACATCAGGCAGTCCGCCAACACTCGGTATGGAATTAATAAATGTCTCCGCTGGTTTTTCCGCGAGCTGTGCTACAATGTTTGCTGAGACATCAGGTTTGGTATCAAGTGCTGCAGGAGACGTTTTTCAAATAAGAGTATGGACTATTGGCGCTACAGATAAGGCTGTCTTCAGTATTTGCCTGCAGGATGGTTTCGGTATAAAGCCTGTTAATGATAGCTGCAAAAACGCCACTAATCTTATAATTGGTGCAGTCAATTGTACCGACCCTGTAATCGGGAATTTATTTAATGCTGACATTACTTCGGCGCTTAATAGTAACCCAAATTGCACCGTAAACACTACTTTGAAAAATGATGTGTGGTACAAAGCTACAGTCCCCGCAAGCGGTAACCTGGTTGTACAAACCTCTGCAACAAATTCTGAAGTAAACGATCTTGTGATGATTGCCTATACTAATGACTGTAACACGTTTACCCAAATAGCCTGCGATGAAGATGGCAATCCAGATGTGTTCCCTTCAGCAAATCATCCACGTATAAGCCTTACCGGGCGTACACCCGGCGAAACAATTCTTTATAGAGTATTGCAGAGAAATGCAAACAATATGGGACAGTTTTCTATCTGCGCTTTTGATGAATCAGTAGTATTACCTCTTGCCATTACCGATTTCAGCGCTTCATATCAGGAAAAAAAAATCCGCCTCTTTTGGCAAACAGCCCAGGAACACAATACCGGCTATTTCGATATTGAGCGAAGCATTGATGGCATAACTTTTTATAAAACAGGAAGCGTTGCTGCGAAAGGAGAGAGTAGTATTTTAATAAATTATTCATTCAAAGATAACCTTTTGCTCAATGAGCCAGCGGACTTGCTGGCTTACCGATTGAAAATGGTTGATAAGGACGGTCAATTTAATTACTCGAAAATTGTGACAGTAAACATCGGCGAAACATTGTCATCAATTAAAATTAACCCTAACCCGGTAAAAAATATTTTACGAATAACAGGATTAAATGCTACGGTTCCGGCAACGATTTCAATAATGGCTTTTTCAGGAAATGTCATTAAGAAAATAATTGTAAGGAATAATAATTATTCGATTGATATAAGCAATTTACCGGCGGGTATGTATTTTATAAAGGTCCGGGAAAATAAAGAAATTACTAATCTGAAATTTGTAAAAGGTTAATAGTGAGGAAATTATTCTACAAAATGAACTGAACGTTTTCGATAGGCAAAATAATTTCCGTTTTTATTTAGTCATATTTTTTTTGACAATTAATGCAATAAAAAGTTCTACGGTTTGTTTTACCCAAATAAGTTTTAATGATAGGGAGATTACAGCGCAGGCAAATTTGTTTTGTATGCGCTAACCAGTGTTTCTTTAACTCATAGGCCTTCTTCCATTTTAAAAAATCAAAACTATAGTTCCTTGCTTCTTTGACAAGGGCGGAAAGTTTTGCTGCCGGTATTTTACCAATTATACTTGCAGGATGTATCTTAACCCTGTACAACACTTCATTTTTTATTATGTTTCCTAAGCCTGCAAATATGTGCTGGTCAAGTAATGCGTCACAGATGAGTGTTTCAGGGCATTCCTTCAATTTCATAATTGCTTTTTTTCTATCCCAATCATCGTTCATTATATCTGCTGACCAATCATAAATTTTATCGGGATCTTCTTCAATTAGCTTTATAGAACAGGTGTAAAAAAAAAGTGAACCATTTTTAAAACGAAGTTTCAAACGCAGACCCCTGTCGGTTTTAGTTTGTTCATTGACACTGTAAGAACCAAATAGCAAAAAATGAATTCGTATGAAAAGTGATGGCAGACATATCAGAAACTGTTTACCGAAACTTTTAAAATCAATTATTGTTTTATTCAACAACCGGGTTTTATCAATTTTGGCATTCCCGGTAGCCTCCAATATTTTCTTCCTTTTAAATTCCTGAACTGATTCTTTCAAAATTATTATTGATGGGCCTTCGGGCATATTTCCTTTTTAAAAACCAACTTCAAACACCAGGCCATTTGGCTGGTTTTATCATCGCAACGAATTAGTTTTAGCCACAGCATTAGCCACTACTGTAAACCAGGAATAATGGAGGAGATGGCTTTATGAAATCTAATTAAAATAAAGTTTTAAAAATCCCGCCTCCCTAAGTATTTCCGGCTGCTTCTTCCGTTGATTCTTTATCGGAACCTGCAACTTTTACAATCTTATTATAAACACCAAAAAGCAAGAATGGTGCAGCCCACTGGCCAAAAAATAAACTTTTGTGTTTTTGTCCTGCTGCTTGTAATACAAACGATAACGCCATGGAGCCTAATGCTGCCCACAAAAAGACATCCGAGGGAATTTTAGTAGTTTGCTTTTCAATTCTTTTAGCTACCGGTCCTTCAATAGCTAGTGTTGATGCTGATAACATAATATTTTATCTTTAAATTATTTATAATTCAACTTATATCAAAAAAGTATGCCAGATATGGTATTCATTGGAAGATCGTCAAATTGAATTTGGATCCTATTTTCTGTCCAGGTATAGCTGTTAATATTTTCTAATGGTTTTTCTTGCGATAGGGTAAACCTTGCCTTACCATTGCTAAATTATTATACCATTGTATGGAAATTATTATTGAAGTTTACTGAGGATATTTTTCCACCATTTGACAAAATATGGCGATAAAATTTCCCTTCATTTGCTAAGCAGGGGATAAATTATTATGAAAAATAAAGTATAAAGTTTATTACCTAAATTCAGATTCATACTTTTCCGGGAACCGACTATGAAATCACCCGGTTTTTATTTAAGCGTATGATTTATTAGTTATTGAATGAATCCAAAACCAATAGAGAACTGCAGCCATGTTCCAATGTTCAGCACTAAATTTTCGAAATACAGGGTAAGCATTGTCGTAAAATCACCCAGTTTAAACTTACCATTCTCTTAGTGATATTTAAAGCTGTTTCGTTTCTTTATTGGTAAGGACAGGCGGAAATAGGGTTATAAGGGTCAGTATTTATTTATCACTGCTACTTGTCGCACCAAAATAAATTGGATTTAAATACTATAGTCCAATCTCCTTTTAAGGCCGGGCAGCTAAAGTAAATGATCTTCATCTCCTGGAGTTCTAATTTGCAAAAAATATTACTGTATTTAGTTTCAGGTTCACAATTTAATTGTGTAAATCTTTTTTGAAAATTTTGGTCGTCATTCGATATCAAATATATTTGTAATTGTTTCTAAAATAAGTTATATTACAGTTAGAGTTATCCAATTTAAGAAAGTTAATGAAAATGCCCGACAGAATATTACTTGTAGAAGATGATAAAGACGATCAGGCATTATTTTGCGAAGCGCTGAGTTGTGTTCAACCTGCTTTAAGTTGTCAAATAGCTAATAACGGTGTGGAAGCTTTGGATTTGATCAGGCAGCTTCCACCATTCGATATCATTTTTATGGATTTGAATATGCCTAAAATGAATGGCTTCGAATGCTTAAAATATTTAAAAGATAGTCCTCTCTTTAAACACATTCCCGTAATCATTATTAGTACATCAAGTCACCAATTTGAAATTGAACGCTGCAAACAATTAGGCGCCGCTATGTATTTTACCAAGCCTGCATCTTTTAAGGAATTATTTGATAAATTAAAAAATGTTCTATCAAAGGATCTTCTGAACTAATTTTTTCCATTTTTTAACTTACCGGTTGTTCTTAACTATTTATGTTGAAATCTTCTGGTTTTATCGCATCATTAGAACTCATCGCGCCAATGTGTACAACCATGAGATTAACGAACGCATATTAAAATCAAAGGCGGATTTTATTCCATTAGAAGATGACCAGCAAACTTCAGATGGGGATAACGACATGCCCCTGCACAAAAATATCCCGGGAGAAGAGTAATAGATGATTTCAATGGCATTCCACAACCATCTCCTTTAAAGTAATTGCGTTTTCAAATGCGGCCCCCATTGTATTATTGAAATATGCGTACACATCCTTATCGTTTTTAAGCCATCCCTGTATATATTCCCATTGTTCTCTGAGAAAATCATTACTGTAGCTACCTCTATAATCACCTTTAGGACCATGAAATCTTAGATAGATGAATTTGGCAGCCTTATTAGTATCAAAATTCTTCGCCTTCGGAATGTCATGTAATACAATGACTGCGCCGTACTCATCCAATAACTCAAAAGTTTCGGTGACATACCAGGTCGGGTTCCTGAACTCTACAGCTTTTCGCCATTTATTTTCAGGATCGTACTCCTTAAGCTTAACGAATATCTGTTCTACCTGGTTATAAAAGTCCAAAGTGATCTTACCGGGAAATTGCACTAACAGGCAACCCTTCTTACTTCCGATCCGATCTGCTGCTTTTAAAAATGTGTTTATATAGTCAAAATTGGCATTCAGATTTTTCACATGAGTAATTTCCCTCGAAAGCTTTATTGTAAACTGGAATTTTTCCGAAACATCAAGCGACCATTTTTCAAAAGTTGATGGCATTGGAACTTTGTAAAAAGTACTGTTTATTTCAAGAGAATCAAACAATGAGCTGTAGTAGTGTAACCTGCTTCTGTCTTGAAATTTTGGAGGAAAAGTTTTCTTGGTGCCTGGAACAACAATATTACTTGTCCCTACTCTCAAAATTCCCCTACTTTTTTTATTCATTGGTACAGGTTGTTTTTTTTGCCTGCTAAATGATACAGGCAGGTAATAGGTGGATTGAAAATGTCATATGCTTTTTGCTGGTACAGAAATGGCAATCAAAAATCTGATTCTTATAGGCAAAAAAAATTACCGTCTTCACATTCATCACAAATCTCATTACTAAACGTTACAAAAACCTCACCGGTAATTGCCTGGAATGCAACTGTCGATTACTCTACAATAGATCTCTATTTAGTTTCGTCAAAGAATAGCCCGGAATAGTCAAATCTATAATGGCATATCGTTTGCATAAATTCACAATACAAGAGTTCGGGTACAAATTGAATTATGAAATCAATCCATCAATCATGAGCCTCGAAAAATACGTCGCCAAACGAGACTTCACCAAAACATTGGAACCGAAGTCAGGAAAAAGCAAAGACAAAAATAAATTGATGTTTGTAATACAAAAGCATGATGCAACCCGCCTTCATTATGATTTCAGGCTGGAAATGGAAGGAGTTTTAAAAAGCTGGGCTGTTCCCAAAGGACCTTCAACCGATCCCAGGGAAAAGCGATTGGCAATGATGGTGGAGGACCATCCTTTTGATTATAGGCACTTTGAGGGGATTATTCCCAAAGGCGAGTATGGCGGTGGCACTGTTATCGTGTGGGATGAAGGAACCTACGAGCCCATTGAACCCATAAAAGGAAAGAAGATGCAGGAAACGCATTTGCTTAAGCAATTGAAGTCGGGCTCCTTAAAAATAATATTGCATGGACAAAAACTGGAAGGAGAATTTGCCCTGGTAAAAACTAAAGGGATGGGTGAAAATGCCTGGTTAATGATCAAACACAAGGATGAATATGCTTCTGCAAAGGATATTTCCAAACAAGATAAGTCGGTGCTGTCGGGCAAAACTATTTCAAATATGTCCAAAACAAGCGAAAAAGTGTGGAAAGATGGCCGGGAACAGAAGACAGAACCAGCCACAAAAATCAGTAAAAAAAAAGTCCCGTTAAAAAAAAGAAAACCGGACGAAGCTCCTGAAACGAAGACCACCACAAATATAACAGCTTTACTTAAAAAGGCGCCCAAATCAAAAATTCCCAGGGGAATAAAGCCGATGCTCTCGACATTAGTTGATCAGCCTTTTGAGGATCCTGAATGGCTGTTTGAAGTAAAATGGGATGGATACCGTGCGCTTTCTTTTATTAATAATGGTAAGGTTGAAATTCTGTCAAGAAATAATAAATCATTTGATGAAAAGTTTTATCCTGTGCATCAGGAATTACTAAAATGGAAAATCAATGCAGTTGTTGATGGAGAAATACTTGTATTGAATGAAAAGGGCATTTCAAATTTTGGGGGCCTGCAAAATTGGCGAAGCGAAGCAGATGGTGAATTGGTATATTATATATTTGACCTGCTTTGGCATGATGGTAAAAACTTGATGGGCCTCCCGCTTGTTGAAAGACAGGCAATTTTAAAAGAAATATTGCCTATCGATGACGATCGTATACGGCTAAGCCAGGTTTTTGATAGCAGTGGACTTGAATTTTTTAATGCCGCAGAAAAAATGGGTCTTGAAGGAATCATGGCCAAACAATCTACAAGCCTGTATTCCCCGGATATCCGCACAAAGGCATGGCTAAAAATAAAAGTGCATAAACGCCAGGAAGTTGTGATTGCCGGTTATACAAAAAATGAAGATACCGCCAAACAATTCAGTTCTCTTTTGCTGGGTGTATATTCGCAGGGCAAATTACAATATGTTGGCAAAGTTGGCACCGGTTTTTCCGTTAATGATCAAAAGGAAATGATGCGTCAGTTTAAGCCATTGATAACTGATAAAAGTCCGTTTGAAACAATACCCGATGTAAATGCGCCTTCGCGTTTTCGTCCCAATCCTCCAAAAGCAAAGGCAACCTGGTTAAAACCACAACTTGTATGTGAAGTAGCTTATTCTGAAATTACTACAGATGGCGTATTCCGTCATCCATCGTTCCAGGGAATGCGGATTGATAAAAAAGCGAAAGACGTAGTAAGGGAAACCGCCAAACCTACTGGTGCAACGGTAACCGCCGCAGAGGAGGCAAACAATAGCACGAAAATGATCCGGCCCCCAAAAGGGAAGGAACGCAAAACGTTATTAAACCCAACTGATGAAACGCAGGTACGGAAAGTAAACGGCCATGAGCTCAAATTTACCAGCCTGAGCAAAGTTTACTGGCCGGAAGATAAAGTGACGAAGCGGGATATGTTTAATTATTATTACCAGGTTGCTGATTACATTTTACCTTATTTAAAAGACAGGCCCTTATCCCTGAACAGGTTTCCGGGAGGTATTCTCAGCCAGAGTTTTTATCAGAAAGATATAAAAGGGAAGGCTCCCGATTGGATAACCAAAACATTTCCATATACAACCAGTGAAGGAGAAAAAAAAGAATACCTGGTTGGTACAGACGAAGCGGTGTTACTATGGATGGCTTCATTAGGATGTATAGAAATGAATCCCTGGTTCAGCCGTATCCAGTCGCCTGACAATCCCGATTACTGCGTTATAGACCTGGATCCTGATAAAAATACTTTTGACCAGGTTATCGAAGCGGCGCTTGAAGTAAAAAAGGTATTAGATGCGCTGGATGTACCCTGTTATTGTAAAACCTCAGGTTCTACCGGCATGCATATTTATATACCACTGGGGGCAAAATACAGTTATGATCAGTCGCAAATGTTTGCCAGGCTCATTGTCAATATTGTTCATGATCATTTGCCAGACTATACAAGTCTTGAACGTAAAGTTGCCAGCAGAAAAGGCAAAATGTACCTTGATTTTTTGCAGAATCGTCCTGGTGCAACTATTGCCTGTCCTTATTCTTTAAGACCGAAAAAAGGAGCCACTGTGTCTATGCCGTTAAATTGGGATGAAGTTAAGCCAGGGATAAAAATGACTGATTTTACAATTTTTAACGCTATGGATCGGTTAAAGGCAAAAGGTGATATTTTTAAGGGAGTATTATCCAAAGGAATTGATTTGAATAAGACACTTAAAAAAGCTGAAAGTATTTTTAAGACATAAAAAGTGGTACGCTTAAAATAAATAAGAATGTTAAATCCTGAAGTACAATAATTTTTTTGATTAACAGTTTAATTTTCATAAAGCCATACTTCATTATATAAAATGCATGAGTTTTTTTTATTCAACTCAGTATCGCGCCTATATTGTTCGAACCGTAGTCAATCGTTTTCTTAATTATGGTCTATAAGATAGCAGAAAACCAACTTTGAGCACAAATCGTCAAATAAACAATATTCTCAAAACACATAGCGGCACTACATTCCTATCTTTAAAAAATAAATATATCGAACATTAGGAATTCAACAATATTATTTTGACTTAATTATTTTACTTGTTTTTTTTGCGATTTTCTTAACTCCTTTTTTTACAACGGGCCTTTCTTTTGTCGATGTAGCCTCGCTTACTTTCGCGGCCACTGGTTGAGCCACTTTTTTGATAACCTTTTTTACAATTTTTTTGGCTGCCTTTTTAGGTGCAGGTTTTGTCTTTGAAGTAAAATCATGTACTGCTGCTTTAACTGATTCAATCGCACCGCCTGCCATTTCCACCAGATGATTTTTTTGATTAGCTATTTTACCCGCCAATTCGCCAACTTTTCCAGCTATTCTATTTATAGTTGATTTATCTTGCGCTGGTTTTTGGGAGTTACTTTTATTTTTGGCCATTTTCATATGTTTTGTGATAGTAAATATAGGAAAAAGAAAATGAAAGCGAGGTGCGTTATTTCCCAACAGTTTTCTTTACGATTAAAAAAAAATGAACAAGGTAATCGCGGCAATTGTAAGCCGGCAAAACAACAGGTCAAATTGAATTTGTTTACTTTTCTTGTATTTAAATATCCAATAGAAGAGTCAAAATCTGAAAATTATGTAACGTAACAACGGATTAAAATCCGTTGCTAAAACATAAACCGAGCCTACGGTTCTACCAAAAACATATGTTGACGGCCATGGTGGTGAACACCGACCGGGGCTGGGCCGTGGTTTGTATTTTCATAAACCACCTGTTGCCACGACAACTATATACAACCCATTAGCTTCAGATTGATATTTAATATGTTGCAAAATAGATTTTTTAGATAGACACCCTTCGAAAGACCTCATAGGTTTTTTAAAACCTATGAGCCCCGATATACCCGGCAATATTAGGGTATAATCATCTAATGGGTATTGTAGGAACAGGCCGTGGCCTTTTCTCGTGAATAATTGAAACGCAATTGCTTGGAATGCACCCATTCGGGAAGTGAATGATGAAGTACTTACCTTATTTTAATATTTGTAAAATCAAATAGCAGTTATACTGCTCAGGGGGTAAATCAGTGATTTTTTATTTGCGCTGCTTCGAAAAGCAATTCAGCGGAAAGAGAGGATTATTGCATTGTAACTATTTACCAGATCTGGCCGCGGTCTGATCCAATAAAAATGTTGAGCCTCGGTTTCATTCCACGAACCAAAAGTTGCATCCTTCGTACCTGCCATATACCTGCCATATACCTGCCATATACCTGCCATATACCTACCATATGCATGTCAAATAGAAACTCATGTCTGGCAACTCGCCTGGCTTTTCTTAATAAGTGGCAAAAAGCGGTAAAAAGCGGCAATAAGCGGCAATACTGGCCCGCATATTTTGAAATAGAGATATGATTTCAGATATTGCGATTAGAAAACAAAAATGTTATGAAAAATAGAGTCAAATTATCATTTGTTCAAAGAATGATACAAGGGGCAATCGGGAAAGAATATGTGATTAAACATTACCGTTATGGTATAATAAAAACAAAGTATCCCGATATGACAAAGATAATCGCCTCCCCCGGGCAACGTAAATGCAGGAACCTGTTCCGCGAAGCAGTGGTGTACGCCAAATCAGTTATCGCCGATAAGGAAATGAAAAAAGAATGGCAAAAAAGGCTCAGAAGAAGAAACGGCGTGTACAATGAAGCCGTTAAAGCATACATGCTCAAAGATAGGCTGGCAAAGGAAAGGGACAGATTGCTGACAAACAGGCTGATCAGGAACGCATTCAAAAATCATCCCGCAACAGTAGGGGTAGCCCCCGCGGTTACCCTCCCGCAAAGTACAAATAACTATACACTACATTTTATCGGATCTGGTTGAACCTTTCATATCTGGCGCGGAACCCGGTCGTGCCGCCGATGGTTAGGAATTAAGGAACATATTTCTAATTTCTGGAACCGGGGTTCCAAATCATTTATTTACGAATTCACAAAATATAAAAATCTTACTCACTCATGGACCAGCTTTGAGACATTCAACGCAGGAAAAGAAACCCATTGTTGGGATTTTAAATTACGCGAACCATACAGATATGTTAACAGGAAAAATATCACGTATATCATTCAATTAGTTTCAACGCTTTTGCAGTCATTAAGTACAGCTAAACACAATAAAATATGTTTAAAATAAAAAAGATCCTTTCTCCCTGGGTGCCTGTTATTGTCCTCCTTTTTGGAAATTCCGCAACAAAGGCATTTGGCCAGCAATTCGACTGGCTGAATACAGCCCGTATTTTCCTGATCGATGCCTACCAGCCACCTTTCGCTCCAAAGCTCGAATTTGATGCGGAGAAGTTGGCGCAAACCATGGAGGACATGCATGTAAACGTAGTTCGTATGTCCAGTATGGGCAAATATGCCACGGTACAGGGGATCAGATTTTCAACGCATCCCGACCAGGGGAAAAGGGATTTGCTGGCAGAAATGATTGCAGCCTGTAAGCCTCGCGGGATCAGGGTAATTCCATATATTTCTACCGGGCACAAGCTCGCCTGGTCGATGGTCACCCGCGACTATCCCGATTATGCCCAGCGTACAAAACCGGGGGGACCACCTGAACGCGACCACATGTATGTAGGAGAAGATATGGGGACCATTTGCTGGAATACCTCTTACCGGCAGGCATACCTGGATTATGTTACCCACGTAGTGAAAGACTATGATATCAGTGGTATTTATTTCGATACCTGGAGGCCTCATTATTTCTGGACCGGGAAAAAACTATGTTATTGTGATGGATGCAAAAACGGATTCAGGAAAGCGGCCGGACTGGAAATTCCCTGGCATGAAAAGGATAGTGATTATACACCGGAAGAGTTGAGGGCAATTGATAAATACCACAGTTGGTATTATGAAGAGCTGATCGGCATTCTCAATAAAGTACATGAAATAGTTAAATCCAATAAGAACATACCGCTGATCTACAACATTGAAAATCCCGGTAAAATTGCCCATGAAGATCCCCGGATCATTGCCGCCATGGATGCCTTTTTATATGAACGGGGTCAATCCATTCTTGAAAGGGCGGAAGGGGTAAGCCTGGCCGGTACATTGGGTATTAAAGTGATACCGTATATTGGTGGTTACGATAACTGGCCAAGGATTGTAAGCAACCAGTTTGATGTTCAGCAGCAAATCTTTACCACGGTTATGTTTGGGGGTATTCCGATCATCTCCCAGCCTTACCCGTATATCGATGAAAAAAAGAACCGGCGGTTTGTTAGTTATCCTTTTGAAATCCTGGATAAAAATGAAAAATTATTCAGCCAATTAAAAAATGAACCATACGTTGCCGTAATCTATAGTTCCCTTGATCCCGAAGGTCATGCTAAGCCTAACTGGTGGTGGAAAGCCGATGCAAGGTCGGCAACGCTTGGAGCCTTTGCTGCCTGTCTATATGGACATATCCAGGTAACCTCTGCAATGCCTGCACTACTTGACAGTCCGTTACAAATGTCAAAATATAAGGTCATTTACCTGGCCGATAATGTTTACCTGGCAGAACAACAAATAAATAATATCAGGAAATTTGTTTCCGACGGTGGTGGACTAATAGTGAGCTATGCCACTTCATTGTATAACCAATCCGGCCAACGAAACGCATCTTTTGCGCTCCAGGACCTGTTGAAAGTACGATCAATTGAATTGCCAGCTTCGTTGGGCAACTACCAGGCCATGATCGGTGGGCCTAACGACCTCTATTTATTATCGAAAAAAGGTTCTGATGAACTGGGCCCAAATTGGAATGATAACCTTGTACCAGCCTGGTTTTATGAACCGGTTGAATTACTCGAAGGTGGAAAAATTATTATGGATATTGTAACGGGAGATGACAGGCGCCCGGTGCTGCCCGGAGTCGTTCTCGCAGGTTTCGGCAAGGGGAAAGTATTATACGCTGCTTCTTCATTGGAAAGTTTGTACCAGAGTAACGGTAATCCTGTATTGAAGGACCTTATTGCAAATTTTATTTCAATAGTAGCCCCTGTTCCTCCATCCTTTACTTTAAAAGCACCATCAGATCTGATAGCAAACATGACGAGTACGGGTAATAACAGTTATGTACTTCATCTTACCAATTGGACGGGGAATAAATACGAAAGAATCCACATGATGGAAGACTATATTGCGCCAGTGACACAGGTACGAATTGTATTGAACATCCCGGGGAAAAAGATTGCTTCCGTAAAGACCATGACGGGGGCAGCCTTTACAATCAAACGGAAGGTAAACAATGTGGAGCTGCTTTTACCACAGGTAGGGGCATACGAAGGCGTTATCATCAATACAAATTGATAATAATACTTTTGAAAACTGCGGCCGCTGAAATGTTCCCTGGCTTAACTGAAGCCCTCAGAATTTTTCGCAATGCCAGAAATACTGACCATATACTTCAGAGTTAACAACAATATAGGAGAAGAAAACAAATAGAATTCTTGCCTGGATAGATTGATAATAAAGTATACGAAATAATTAGTCGTTCAAAAGAGTTAAGCCTTATGAGTAAATGAAATTTATTGCTGACAACCTGGAAATATCATGGAAAGTACCAGGGGTAATTAAACAGGACAGCTTTTTATACAGGATCTTATCGTATTAATAATGGGGATATCCTATAAAATTTATGATTCATAATTTTAATTTTACAGGCGAAAGTCCTTCGGAACTTATTATAATATTCGAACTGTCTTCAGAGCCTTGTTTCTGAATATAAGCCATGAGTTTTCCATTTTTTGCTTTTCTTGCACCAGCTTTATAATTTTCATGACTGCTGCTACTTCCACTTTCTAGACCCAACAAGACTGCATCTCCTTCAACATCCACTTTTATTTCATTTTCGGTAAAATTTACTACAACGCCATTTTCGTCAACAATGCTTATAATAATATGAACAAGGCCCGACACATCTGTTTGAGTTTCGGCTTTGATGGCTTTCGGCACACCTGCTGTTCGTAAAATATAATCAGCGGCCTCTTTGCCTTTGTTGTAGCCGGTAACTTTTAAAGTGCCGGCTTGATAATCAACATCCCAATAAATTATATGATTTGGAAATGCTGACATTAATTTTTTGCCAGCTGATTTCCCGTTTACAAACAATTCGGCTTCGGTACAGTTGGTAAAACAGTTAACACGTATTTTTTCACCTTTGTTCCAGTTCCAGTTCGGCTCGGCCTTCAGGTGCCGCCAAATACTTTTGTCAGCTTCTCCCGCCACTTTTGTTGCGCCCATATAGATCATCGGCTTATTGCTCCACAGACTTTGCCTGAAATAATATTCAGGCTTGGGAAATCCTGCAAGATCTAAAAGTCCCGCTCCACTACTTCGCTGCGGCCAGCGACCCGCTTCTCCCAGGTAATCAATACCCGTCCATAAATACTGGGCGGAGATGTATTGGTTGGAATCCACTGCATTCCATGCCTGTAATTTCATGCCGTTTTCACTGCCGTAAATAATGCGTTTTGGATAAGCTTTGTGATCCTCCGCGTAACGATATTCCTGGTAATTGTATCCCACCCAATCCAGGTTCTCAGGATAAGCGGTTGTATTTGACATAACTACGCCAGCCAGCGCCGCTGTTGCAGGCCTTGTTGTATCGTACTGTTTTACAACCTGTACCAATTGCCTGGAAAGTTCTCCCAGGCGGCTCGCCGGCGGATGATCCGGTAAATAACCTTTGCCATAGATCTGCGGATTGTTGCCGGTGTTTAATACTTCGTTGGTATAAGGATCATTCGGGTAATCGATTTCATTGCCAATGTTCCAGGCAATGATACTTGGATGATTGTAACTGCGGAGTATCATATCCCGTAAATCAATATTTGCCCATTCCTTAAAATATTGATGATAACCATCCTTGCCCGGTATTCCGACATTCCATCCGCTGATCCATTTGTTCTTGCCGGCCTCCCATTCGTCAAAGGCTTCGTCCACCACCAGGAAGCCCATTTCATCACATAGCTGGTACATATAGTCTGCATGAGGATTATGGCTCATACGAATAGAATTACAACCCAGTTCTTTCAACGTTTGCAGCCGTCTCCGCCACACGGCTTCAGGAACGGCAACTCCCAGGGCGCCTGCATCATCATGAATGCAAACTCCTTTTAGCTTTATGGGCTGATCGTTCAAAATCACGCCGCTGTCGGCATCAATACGAAAGCTTCTGATACCGGTTCGTCCCGTATACCTGTCTATGGTTTTTTCATTATCAATCAATGTCAATGAAAGCTCGTATAGTGCAGGATGATCTGCCGACCATAATTGAGGGCTCATGACTTTAAAGCGCAAATCAGTAACTGTGGTATCAGCAGTGCTTATACTTACTTTCTTGCTTTCCTTTGCTACAATATTTCCTTTAGGGTCTTTCAGGTAGCATTGCACTGTAATAAAGGCTTTTTTATTGCCGGTATTTATCATGGTAACCTTTGTATTGGCGGTTGCTGCTGTTCTTGTTACACCTGAACTGGAAAATTGCACTCCCCATTTGGCAATGTGTACCGGCTCTTTTATTATAAGGTAAACGTTACGGTAAATACCCGAACCGGTATACCATCTTGAGTCGGCAAACTCACTGTGATCAACCTTTACGGCAAGCACATTTTTCCCGCTCCTGTTCAGGTACCTTGTAAGGTCATATTCAAATGGAATAAACCCGTTTGGACGGTTTCCCAGGTAATGGCCATTCAGCCATACGGTGCTGTTTTTATATACTCCGTCAAAATAAATGAACACATTTTTTGACTGCCATCCCCTTGGGGCTGTAAACGTTTTTTTATACCAGCCAATACCGCACGGTAAAAAGCCGGTGGCACTTGCCCATTCATCGCTGAAAGGACCTTCAATACTCCAGTCATGCGGCAGGTTTAGGGTACGCCATGAAGCTGTGGACACATCATCGCTTTCGCCATTGGCGATATCACCCTTATGAAACTGCCACCCATGATTAAATAACTGTTGCTGGGCATGTAAACTGAACTGAAAATAAATTAAAAAGAATACCGTGATGAATCTTTTCATATTAATTTTTTTTGGATGACAGGCCAGCCCGGTTTACTTTAGTATAGCCGTAACGATACTCTTAGCCGGAACCATTATTTTCCCGCCCCTTACTTCATTCTTTGCGAGGTTGGTGAAAGCATCAGTAACATAAAATGTTATATTGTTAAACCCGCCTGCGTTTTTTGTCTTTTCAAACCGTACTGTTTTTTTATGCGCACTTTCATTTACTAACACGCAAACCAACTGCTTTATCCTGGTGTCCATATAAGCTGATAGGTACAAATCTCTCACAGTTGGCATTTTCAAGGCTATTCTTTGCATACCCGGTCTCACAAAACGACTGTAGTTTCCCAGCGCCCAAAGCATCTTACTGTCGGAAAAGCCGCCATCATTCTCTTTTTTTTCGACATATATCAAACCGTCTTTATAATCATACGCTGATATAGCTGTCCACCATTGCCATGCTGCAGCATTCGCGGCACTCAGATCTTCGTATATGACTTTTGCCACATACAAGGCAGCGCCAATTCCAAGGTCTTTCTTTTTACCGTTTATCTCACCCGCGTTATCGCCCAGAATGCAGTACTCAGATTGCCAGAAACCAAGGTCCTTTATTTGCGAAATGCTGTCGTTTATCTTTGTCCGAATGGCAATCGCACTGCTTATAGGGGAGGTAGTAAAATAACTGTGTGCGGCAATAGTCCGGGATACGAAAGGCAGGTCGCCGACATAGAGCGGCGAAGCAATATTAAAGAAATCGTCTACCTGGTTGTCTTTTTCATGCTTGTCAGTTGCAGTCAACAGGTAATTAAGTTGCCCTGATTCTGTGATCAATAATTTTGTGGTGAGTCCTTCACGTTGAAATGCTTTATTGAGCACCTTTACCAAACCGCTTATTTCCCTGTTATTATATGGGCAGCCTTCCTGCCCGCCATCGCTCCAGTCCCATTGTGGTTCATTAACCGGGCTGATATAATCCAGTAATATAGCCGTGACGTCTTTGATTTGTCGTATGGCACTGACTGTATAATCTGCAAACCTGCCATAATTAAGGCTGTCGATATTACAGTTGCCACTGTCAGCATACGCTCTCCCATTTTTTGTCAACTGCACAGGAGGACTGTTGAAAAAACCTAAAAACTGTTCAACCCCACGTTTTTTGGCAGCTCGAAGAAACCAGTTTTGTGCCGCTACTCTTTTGCTGTTTCCCTGGATAGATGGAGCCCTGCGCCATTCGTCCCTTATCCCGCTGCCCGCTCCCTGTTCTGAACTGCCCGCACCCAAATTGTAACGCCACATGCTTAACCCGATTCCTTTGGGATTGCCGTTTGGAAAGGTATCCAGGCTGAATAACAGGTCGGCTATCGCATTCTTTTTTTTACTTGGCCAATTACCAACAAACTGGCAGGACCACGCATCTGAAGCTGCAAAGTTTTGAATGGTCTGGTACGTTTTATTTTCATCAAATCTAACAGTAATTTCCTCCGGTTCTTGTGCAGTAGCCGGGAAAAAGAAAAACGAAACAAAAAAGCAGCGGGCTACAAGTCTTAAATGAATCATAATTGGAACCGTTATTTTAGAATAGAAAGGAGCAGCCGGACTCCTGCTCGGCGAAATGATAGCTCCCCCCTCCGGCAAAACAAGTGACGAAAGGGCTTTCAGGAATACTCATGCTAGTCCCGTATCAACAATAAGTTGGCGTATTATTTATTAAACGAATTAATACAGTGCTAAATTCGTGTAAAAAATTCGTGTAATCACTTTGAGTCATTTATTCTTGAGGTTAACTAGTAACCTGGGTTTTGAACTATCTTATTTCCGGATGCCTGGATTTCTGTTCGTGGAATAGGTAGCCAGTAATGTTGAGGAAGGAATTTGCGATTGTCAAGGGCGACCTTGGGTGCATACACAAAATTGCTTCCGTTTTTGGTGATTGATATTCCACCAGCAGGCTTATTTTCCGTTACATCGGCAATTTTCCATCTTCTTACGTCATAGAACCTGTGCTCCTCAAAGGCCAGTTCTACTCTGCGTTCGTAACGGACAGCAGTCCTCATCGCATCCTGTGATAAGCCGGCAGGAAGATCGGGCATATTGACACCTGGCCTTGAACGTACCAAATTGATGGCGCCACGTGCCGTCATAGAGGCACCCACCGGGACGACATCGGGCCCATATGCCTCGTTGGCCGCTTCACCAAAATTCAGCAGTACTTCGGCATAGCGGAAATAATACCATGGTTGAAATCCTGCATTGCCCCAGGGGTTTTGCAATGGGTAACTATCATTCATAAATTTTTTCAGGTAATAACCTGTTTTTGAAGTATTCCAATTATCCGGTCCATCTTTACTGTCTTTACCACCCGGCGTAAAAGTTTCAACAGTGCTTCCCCTATAGGATGCTCCATTGTACAATATAGTCGCATTAAAACGGGGATCCCTGTTTGCATAAGGATTTTGCGGGTCATAACCGGATGAAGGGTCTGTAATGGGTTTACCGTCCATCATTTCATAATCATCCACCAGGTTTTGTAATGGAAGATTCCCACCCCATCCGCCAAACCCGTTCGCACCATTTGCAATCTCAAGATGTGTATGGTTGGCATTTTTGGTATAATACCTGGCGAAGATTGTTTCATTGTTATTCGCATCCAGGAAAAGGTTGCCATAGCCACCCTGGAAAAGGCTGTATTTATTCAGGGCGATAACCGCCTGTGCTGCTTTTGCAGCATCATCCCAGGTGCCTGCATTGTAAAGAGGGCTCGCTGCATATAGTGCCAGTCTTGATTTAAGCGCTAATGCGGCGCCTTTGGTAGCGCGTCCGGTCTTCCAGGTATCGCTATTATTCAAAGGAAGTGCAGCAGCAGCGGCGTCCAGTTCAGCCAGTACATAATCTATAGACTCCTTCAGAGAGCTCCTCGTAAACAGGGCAGGGTCCTGCAAATTATCGCCCAGGTTGTTCACCTTGTCGCCCATTAATACCACGCCCCCATAGTTTCGGATGAGATCCTGGTAACGGAATGCGCGGATAAAGCGCAATTCACCCGCCAGCATGGCCCTATGACCATCGCTCAGGGGTACAGTCGATAAATTATTGAGTCCAAAATTGCATTCACGGATGCTGCGGTAGCTTCTGCCCCAGAGTACACCGGCATTTCCTAAATTTTCGGGAGCCAGCAAGCCACGCTGTATCAGCCAGGTGGCATCATCATTATTATAGATGGATTCATCGGTAAGAGAACTCCACATGGCATATTCAAAGCCCCGTCCAAACCCGGGATTGGTGCCGTCACCTTCTTTATCCTGGAGTTTTGTTCCGATATACCGTGCCACTACAAAATCTTCAAATAAGGATGAATCATTTAATACGGCAGTTTCAGACATCCTGTCGGTGGGGTCGATGGCAAGGAAATCCTTTTTGCAGGATGCTCCAAATAAAATAAAAGTAAAAGCTGCAAAGTTTATAAGATACTTTTTCATTGTTATGGTTTTAATTAAAAGCGTATGGTGGCGCCTACGTTGATAATTCGTTGCTGTGGATAGAACTGGCCGCTGCCACTGTTTCCTTCGGGATCATAATCTTTCACTTTGGTAATGGTGAATACATTAAATGCATTCACATAAATTCTTGCGCCCTGCAGCTTTATTCTTGTCATCCAGTTTCCTGATAAATTGTACGCCAGTTCAATATTTTTCAAACGGATCAACGACGCATCGTTAAGCCAGAATGTATTGCCATATTGTCCGCCGTTTACGGAAGCCGAGGTTCTCGTATCGACACGTGGATAGCTGCCATTCGGATTGGAAGGGCTCCACCTGTTTTCTGACCAACTGCTGTAAAAGTTGCCCACTGTACCGCTTTCCGGGAGCACATACTGGCTAACACGTGTCTGTCCCGCAAAAACAAGGGCTATGTCAACCTTGTTCCGGAAAGAGGCATTCATAACCAAACCATAAGTGATTTGAGGAATATTACCATACTTCGATCTTACCTGGTCATCAGCCGTTATCAATCCATCACCAGTATAATCCTTGTAAATAAGATCGCCGGGTTGTGCTACGCTCAGGTGAGGGGATTTGTCAATTTCTTCCTGCGAGCGAAAAATTCCTGTCGCTGTATAAAGCAGGTAAGTATTTAGCGGATGATTGGTTTGGCTCTGGTAAGGTAAGATACCTGATGCTTCATCAATGAATATTACCTGGTTTTTCGCATAGGTAAAATTGCCTGATACGCCCCAGCGAAAATTTTGAGAAGCCTTATTATATCCCAGGGTAGTTTCTATGCCATTACTGTTCACTTTCCCTATATTTTCAGATGGCACCAGCGGGTCCGCGCCGTAAGGGTTCACAATACCTGAAACAGCGGGAATGGAAGCATTTCTAACTGCCAGGATATTTGATCGTTTCTGCTGAAAGTAAATAAACTCAAGGTTGAAACCCTTTAAAAAGGTTGCTTCAAGGCCAATATCCAGTTTTTTGGCACTTTCCCAGTGAATCTTGCTATTTGCAAGCTTAACGAGGTCGATGCCCGGAACAATAGAACCGCCCAAAACGAGTTGGCTGTTAAAAGAGTAGTTATTCAGATATTGAAACAATCCGACATTGTCGTTCCCTAAAACGCCATAGGATGCCCTTAGTTTTAGGTTGCTAATGGCACCTACATTAAAGAACGATTCTTTTGATATACGCCATCCGGCAGACACAGATGGAAAATATCCGTAGCGGTTATCTGATGGAAAAGTTGATGAGCCGTCTATACGCATCTGTACATCGGCCAGGTATTTTTCTGCATAATTGTAACTGGCTTTGCCGATAATGCTCTTACGGGTAAAATGATAACTACTGCCATAATTTGTTTGATCGGTAGCGGCCCTGCCTCCCTGGGAAAGTTCCGGCGTTTGTATTGTCGGAAAGTTCTGCCGGAACGCACCAAACGTTTCGCTTTTTATCTCGCTTTCTTCGTAACCGCCAAAGGCGTCAATCGTATGTTGTCCAAAGCTATGGCGATAGTTCAGTTTAATGTTGGATGTTACCTGTACCTGGCTATATTGACCTTCAGTGAGGGTAGCCAGGTTGTTAGAGCCACCTACTGTTCTTGGATTATATGTGCCTGTAGTCTTGTCGTAAGAATAAAGCAGGTAGGGTGTGGCGAATGTTTTTGTAAAATTCCAGGATCTGTCTACAGCTACAAAGCCATCGAGAAACAGCCCTTGTACTCCCGGGATATTGTAGCTGCCTTTTAAAATGCCGTTGAACACCTGCACTGGGTTTCTTGATACGCCACCGGCATTCGTTGACATTACCGCGGGATTGGCGCCTTCGATGCCTGAAGATGGCAATCCATTGGGATAGAAGGCGGGAATGGTAGAATAAGCCCTGTAAATAGAGCGGAAAATGTCGCCGGCGCCAGCTGTCGGGTAATGGCGGTCCTCCTCACGGCCTGAAAGGTACAAGCCTAGTTTCAGATTTTTTGTCACGTTTGCATCAATATTGGACCGGAAACTATATTGTTTATAATTGGTTGCCCCATTTTTATAAAGGCCGTCCTGGTAGAGGGTACCCAGCGACACAAAATATTTTACGTTTTCAGAACCTCCTGAAACAGCAACATTGGCCTGGTTTTGCAAAGCTGCTTTTTTAAGGGTTGCATCTGCCCAGTCTGTATTCGGAAAGTTTAAAGGATCGCTCCCATTTCCGAATTTGGCAATTTCATCATTACTGTATTGTTGGTTCAACCCACCGGCCTTGTTGTTGTAGTATGCGATTTCGTTGCTGATCTGCGCATAAGTAGCTGCATCCGCCATTTTGGGTAATCGTGTCGGGGAAGCAAATCCCTGATTAAAGCCTGCAGAAATAGAAGGTTTGCCCGATTGCCCGCGTTTGGTCGTTATCAGGATTACACCGTTAGCTGCGCGGCTTCCATAAATGGCTGCCGACGCATCTTTTAAAATGGAGATACTTTCTATATCATTCGGATTTAATCTTTCCAATCCGCCGATCTGACCGGGTACACCGTCAACTACTATTAATACATCATTGCTGCCTGTGGTTGCCAAACCCCTGATATATATGCTGGAACCATCATATCCTGGCTCCCCGCTACGGTTATTTAAAATAATACCCGATGCCCGGCCTGCAAGTGAGTTGGATAAATTGGGCTGCGGACTTTTTACAATATCAGTCCCCTTCACAACTGAAATAGAACCAGTCACGGTTGCTTTCTTCTGGGTACCATACCCCACCACTACAACATCGTTCAGTTGATTAACCAAAGTGCTCATGGAAAGATTGATAGTAGTCTGTTTGTCAACCTTTATTTCCTGGTCGGTGAGGCCCACATAACTAAATACAAGTGTGGCATTGGGGGGTACCTGGAGGCTGTACATACCTTTTCCATCCGTCATCGTGCCGATGGCAGAATTTTTTACACTTACTGATGCCCCAACCAGGGCAGAATCAGCCAACGTTACTTTCCCTGTAACTGTTTGTTGCGCATAAAGCGAAAAGGATAGGGCAATGAATGTTGCTAATAACAAAAAGGATATCTTCCCGGAGGGATACCGCCTGTTTGACGAAATACTTTTCGGATTTTCATTTTGCAGATCGTTCATTTTGCAGTTGTTTTAAATAATATGTGAAAGAATGTGTGCGGATTTGTCCATAGGCGTTGGTCCGCAAATTTATGTTTAACGATTATCCGGAATCGGGTACAGATTAATCGAAAACAGGGTAATTTTTCGTACCCGGGCTTTATTTAGAGGTGAAATTCGTAACATTATGCAATAATGGCACAGCTTGCAGACAGCAGAGTCATAATGTCGGTGCTATAAAGGAGGTGATTCTTATTCCTGTTTGCGCAACTAATATTCCTGTCCGGAGTAACACCAATTATAAAAAGTTTAAATTTACTTTCTTAAATCATCTTCGAGATTATGGGTGTTGTGGAAAGGTTTGCGGTATTTTTTTATATAATCGGAGGGCGTTAACCCAAAAAGGTTCGAGAATTGGATCCTGAAATATTTTGTGTCATTAAAACCAACTGCGCCCGCCGTTTCATTTACATTGCTTTCTGTATTAATAAGTATTTCAGCAGCGTTTTTAAGTCGTATATATCTTATAAAGCCGGTCAGTGTCTGACCAGAAACCGCTTTTACCTTCTTATAAAGGTTTGAGTGGCTCATTCCCATTTCTGTGGAGAGCACTTTAACGGAAAACTGATCATCATTGAGATGATTTTCAATTACTGCCATACATTTTTCGAGGAATTCCCTGTATTCTGCCGATACTTTGAACTTCCCGGTACCCAGGGTGACCTCATTAAGGAAATAATTTTGCAGGATATTGCGGCGCTTTAGCAATGTGTCTACACGGGCAATTAATATGTCTTTGTCGAAGGGTTTATTAATATAGTCATCAGCGCCTGATTGCATGCTTTGAAGCTGAACTTCATCTGACGAGGATCCGGTCAATAAAATAACGGGAATATGGCTTACAGTTTCGTCTTCTTTAAGGGTCCGGCAAAGATCCAGCCCGTTTAAGCCTTTCATTACTATATCGCTGATGATCAGATCGGGCAAATATTTGTGCGCTAACTTAATTCCTTCTCCTGCGGAATCAGATCTGTATACCTTATAGTTACCACTGAATATGTTCATCAAATAAGTTAACATCTCGTCATCATCGTCAATAATTAATAATGTTTGTTTATCAATAATAAGCTCCTTTGATGAATTTGCGCCTGGTTCATTTGGTTGCCCTGGTACTTCTTCTTTTAACTCATTTAAGATAAGGGAAACACCTGTTGAGTGGGACCGCCCTGCCATATCCGGCTCAATATTCATTTCCATGTTATTATTGCGTTGCAAGAGGGGTACGTTTTTAGTTATTGAGGGGTCCGCTTTCTTTTTTCCTTCACTACTGTAATAACTATTGTCAATTCCTTTATTTAGCAGAATAGTAAATGAAGTGCCTTTTCCTTCTGTACTCTGGTAAGAAACTTTTCCATCATGCGCCTCAATGAATTTTTTGACGAGGTATAGACCGATACCAAACCCGGATTTGCTTTGGTTGCCTTTCACCTGGTAAAAACGTTCAAACAACTTTTCACCCTCATGTGCGGCAATTCCACTTCCGGTATCCAGGATAGTTATGTTAACATACTCGTTTTCAACGCTGGTTTCAAAACTAATTTCACCACCATTGGGCGTGTATTTAAAGGCATTCGAAAGAATATTAAATAATGCAATTTCGAGTTTTTCCCTGTCGCCCTTGATGATAACGTCGGGCATATTGGATATGAATTTGTAACTGATGTTGTTCAGGCGGGCTTGCTCTGTAAAACAATCAAAGACATCTTTACACAGGTTGACCAGGCTTAGCTCAATTAAATTCAGTTTATCCCCGGCATCTGCCTGTTTAAAAAGAAGTAACTGGTCAACCAACCGCAACAGTCGTTGCGCATTCCTATGAACAAAATGAAGTTCGGCATTTTCAGAACTACGGTCAGATTTTCTCAGGAAATCTTTAATCGGGTTAATGATGAGGGACAATGGAGCCCGGAATTCATGAGAAACGTTGGTAAAAAATGCGATCTTTTTTTCATTTAATTCCTTTTCCTGTTTTATTTCCAAATGTGCCAATCGAACCTCAAATCTTAATTTATCTTGTTTATCTATATATAAAACATACAAATAAACAGCCGCTCCCCCCAATATTATATACAGCCCGTAAGCCCACCAGGTTCGGTACCACGGTGGCAGGACAGTTATATACAAAAGTTCCTGAGGACGGCCCCAGTCGCCGCCGGCATTGTTGACTTTTACACTAAAGGTATAGTTGCCTTCATGTAGCCTGGTGTAACTTGCTGATCTTGTATTCCTGACCTGATTCCAGTCTTTATCCCACCCCTGCAGGTAATAAGCATAATTAAGCGTGGACGCGTTAGAATAATCAAGGCCAAGAAAATCGAATGAAAAAGTAGCATCGTCAAAGGGAACGACCACTTTTTTAATTGTTTCCAGGTTTGCCTGTTTTACATAAGTAAGATTATGCTCGATAGGTATATTATTTATTTTAAGACCGGATAAAAAAAGAGGGGTAATGTTCTTTTCTTTGGAAACAGTCTCCGGGTAGAAAATATTAAAACCCCTTATCCCTCCAAAAAGCAGTTCTCCATTATCAAGCGCCAGGGCCGCATTAAAGCTGAACTGGTTGCTTTGCAAACCATCGGACTGCGAAAAGTTCGTGAACGTTTTTTTTTCGACATCAAATTTCGAAAGGCCATTATAAGTGCTCAGCCAAAGGTTTCCGCTTTTGTCTTCAAGGATCCGTAAAATAGTATTGTGCGGTAAGCCGTTGGTTGTAGTAAATCTTTTGAAAGTGCCGTCAGCCCGGTTGAATAGCAATAAACCACCTTCCTGGGTTCCAATCCAGAAATTTCTTTTCCTATCCTGGTAAATGCTGCGGATGGCGTAGCCAATATTATAAAAAGTATGTTTCTTATTTAATGTATCTATTTTGATTAGAGAAGTGTAGTCGCCGCCCCAGATGTTTCCGTCTGCATCCCCGGCAAGGCACTGCAGATCAGTAAGGTGGCTGTCAAACATTTCAAACTTGTCAGCATTGGCATTAAACAAATACAAACCGCCATTACGAACGGCTGAAGCCCAAAGGCGCATGTGGCGATCCTGCATTAAGGCCCAAACATTATTATTAGGCAGATTGGTTACCGGGTTAAAACAGGTAAAATGCCTGAATTGCTTAGTGGAAATATCATAATGGTTTATCCCCCCAAACCACGTGGAGATCCAAAGTCCGTCGGTTCCATCCTGAATTATGCTCGTTATAAAATTATCGCTGATCGAATTGAGGTTGGTGTCGTCGTGAGTGAAATTTTCGAAACGATTCATCTGCCGGTTCCAGTAGCGAAGGCCGGCTCCATCGGTTCCAATCCAGATATTATGATTTTTATCCTCGCAAAAAGAAAAAATGAAGTTCTCAACTGCCGTATTCCTGTCAGCGCTTTGATAGGTGATTGTTTTAAACGGTACCCTCTGAATTTCCAGGATGTTTACGCCACCACGTAAAGTGCCGATCCATTTTCGCTCCTGCCGGTCTTCGTAAATAGTATAAACTGCGTTACTATTGATCAGCAGTTTATTTTCAGGACTCACTGAAGAGAGTGGCACAGCGCGGCTTTGGCCAGTGGGCAACATCCAGACACTTCTGCCATCAGTGGCGATCCATAGATTTCCTTTTTTGTCTTCACAAAGACCCACTACCGGTGTGTTAGAGGGAATTATTTTAATTGAATTTTCCGCGCCCGGGCTGTTTAACCGGTATAAACCAGAATTATCGCCTATCCATATTGTGCCTTCGTGACTTACCTGTAAACAGTTTGCCGGATGAGCGATCTCGTATTTTTTTGAAATGGTGTGTTTAAGTTGGTCATATTTAAACACTCCTTCATTCTGTATTAACACATAAATAGCGCTGTCTACGGGATTATATTTGATGGCAGCTACATAGTAAGTGGTTAAAATTTTATTTTTTGATACGATCGGAACCTGCTTGCCATTACTTGTAGAATTATCAAAGTAAAAAAGTCCGTTATGCTGGGTACCAGCCAGCATGGTGTTGTTTTGGATCAACAGTAAACTGATGACATTATCTGAAAGCCTTGACCTGGTTGATTTGTCAAAAAAAGTGTAAGTGGGAGTTGAAAAATATGAAGTGAGCGGATGATATACGCTAATTTCCTTTTGACCGCCAACCCATATATTGTGGAGCCCATCTTCGTTAATGCAATTAATATTGTTTGAAAAGATTGAATTGCTGTCACCAATTACATTACGAAAAACAGAACATTCATAACCATCATACCGGTTTAGTCCATCATAGGTACCAAACCACATAAAACCTTTGTGGTCCTGGAAAACAGAAGTTACTGTATTATTTGATAGTCCTTTCTCTATTCCTAAATATCTCGCCTGGAAATCCTGACTATATAATCCATTAACTGTCAAAAGCAGGAAAAGAAGGATGGTCGCAATCTTTATCACGTCTTCAGGAAATTAATCGTAAAGTCACCAAATGTAGCATTATTTGCAAAGATTATGTACCCTTTTAATCTTGCTGCTACCAGTTGTAATGGGATTATTAAAACATTTCCAGGAAAAATAACTCCTGAGATTATTGCTTCCTGGATTCAACCAAACCAGCGGGCCTCCCGGCTGGAACCAAAATATTGTTTGTCTGCAACAAGGTCAACTGAAGGCTTAGTATAAGTACCGGAGGGCGATGGGCCGGAAAAGAAATCAACATGTACTTTTCCAACCTGGCCATTGCCAAACTCTATATAGCAGGTGCCATCTCCTCTATATGGTGCGGGTTGTTCTCCGCCCGAAAATTCTGCAATAATGGATGCTGCAGCAATTTTTGCAGCTCCTTCAGCAAATACCCCGGCCTTAGGTGTCCCCACGCTGTTAACATCACCTATTGCATATACATTGGGATATTGTGTTTTCAGATTTTTCCTGTCAACAGGGATCCATCCATTCGCCGCCAACCCACTTTTCTCTATCACTTCCGGAACACGATGTTTTGGAATTCCCAGAAACAAATCAAACGGCATCTCAGTACTGTCGTCAAGAATCGCTACATGACGTGAAGGGTCAATTGCTCTAACCAAATGTTTTGGAATATACCTGATATTTCGTTCGGTAAAGGCTTTCAACAATGCTTTAGAGGTATCCGGTGATGGAGGGATTGGCAATCCGAACGGCATCACGAGACTGATTTCACAGTCATTGCGGATACCACGTTTGGTAAGATAATCATGCATCAGGAGGGCGGCTTCACTCGGCGCAGGCGGACACTTGAATGGGGCTGAGCATACGCCGACAATTACTTTGCCTTTTGAAAAAGCAGGAAGCTCGTCCCTTAAACGTTCTGCACCCGCAAACGAATAAAATTCATTTCCACCTTCTGCAAGTCCCGGCGTGGCAGCAATATCGTAATCCGCGCCCAATGCAATTACCAATACATCGGCCTCATAACTGCCATGCTCTGTTGTAACAATCTTTGTAATAGGGTCGATGGAGGTAATGGTGTCACGGATAAATTTTACACCGGGTTTTACGATGTTGCTATAATAGAGGCGTACCTCCCCTGATGCCTTATGGCCAAACATTACGTCGAACTTTGAATATCCGAAAAAAAAGGAATCGTTCCTGTCTATCAGGGTAAGATCAAGACGGTCCTCCATTTTTTCAGAAAGGAGGGTGCTGAGTTCAAGACCCCCGAAACCTGCACCAAGCACTACTACCCGTAATTTCATTTAGTATTTTTTATTACATTGACCATTGACTATTGTCAATGGTCAATGGTCAACGGTCAATGGGCAATCCTCACATCAGTTTTTACCAGGTTGAGGAATGATACGAAGATAAGGTTTAATGGTTTTCCAGCCACCTGGATATTTTTCTATTGCCTCTGCATCGGATACTGCCGGAACAATAATTACATCTTCTCCATATTTCCAGTTTACCGGCGTAGCTACTTTATGTGCTGCAGTAAGCTGTATTGAATCCAGCACACGAAGTATTTCATTGAAGTTGCGGCCCGTTGTCATTGGATAGGTCAGGTGCAGCTTGATTTTTTTATCCGGGCCCACCACAAATACAGAACGTACTGTATGATTAGTGGCTGCTGTTCTGCCTTCTGAAGTACCAGGCTCTTCTGCAGGAAGCATGTCATACAATTTTGCGATGGCCAGGGTGGAGTCGCCGACCATGGGATAGCTTACCGCATAGCCCTGGGTTTCCTCAATATCTTTTTCCCATTTCAAATGGCTCTCCACAGGATCCACACTTAAACCAATCACCTTGCAGTTCCTTTGTTGGAACTCAGGTACTAATTTTGCCATGTAGCACAGTTCCGTGGTGCAAACTAAATACTAACTAATGGCTGCCTGGTGCGACAATCTAAAATATTAGACGAAAATAATGGCCGATCCAAACTCAGGCTTCAGAATATATTTCACCATTGGGCTAGTTGGGTCGGCGATTTTTTAGGTTACGTGCTTTAATAGAGAATTATAGATGGTTGTTGCCTTATACCTGTATTACCATCTTCTTCTGCGGTGGTGTTCCGAATTGTCATTGTACCTATCGTCATTATCATATCCTCCACGACGATTGTTATCAAAGCGATCTTCATTATGTCTGCGATCCCGCCTGCGGTTATTATTCCAGTCACGCTCACCTCTTCTGTTCCACTTATCAAAATCCCGGCGATCATTATAACGATCATGTTCATTTTTGATAATCACCTGGTCGTGCCTGTGCCCATAACCTCCCTGTCCCCGGGAAGGATGAGTATTGATCTGCACATCAATGTGAAACTGTGCGTTAACAGGCTTATATATTAATAAGCTGCCAACTAAAACTGTGAATAGTAAAATTGTCTTTTTCATAATTATAATTTTAGCTGTAGTAATTCAAACCATGGTCCGGATTTACCAGAAATTGTTATAGAAATGCGAATATGAACGGGAAATAAAATTTGTGAGATTGTTATTAAACTTTCTGAAAAAATACATTCTAAGGGCGCGTTATGTCAAGGATGAATCAATTATCAATTCTATACAAGGACCGCTTCCTTATTATACTTCAACCTGTAGTCCAAAGGCGATAGACCTGTTATTTTTTTAAAGACTTCCCTGAAAGCTTTGTCATCCGAATAGCCCACCTCATGCATTACCTCAAAAATGCTTTTCCTCCCTTTTTCTAAAGTTTTTTTTGCAACTTCCACTTTTACACGCTGCAAATATTCCACCGGGGTATTACCGGTTGCCTTTATAAAACGCCTGTCAAAATTTCGCCTGCTGGTCGCCAATTTTGAGGCCAGTTCTTCAAAAGAAATTTTATCGCTCAAATTTTCTTCAATATAAGTTTGTGCATCGCAAACCATTTCATCACCATGGTTCTTTTGCGTTTGAAAAATGAAAAAAGGTGATTGCGCTGTTCTGTCAATATCAATTTGAAAAATTTTTGAGCAGTAAATAGCTGTCTCTCTGTCAAAATATTTTTCAACCAGGAAAAGTACGAGGTTCAAAAAGGAGTATGCGCCACCGTTGGTAAATATTCCCTTTTCTGCAGTGATCAGTTTATCGGGAAGAAGATGAATGTTTGGAAACAACCGCCTGAAATCGGCCGCCAGATTCCAGTGCGTGGAACAACTCTTTCCGTCCAGCAAGCCGGTGGCGGCCAGCAAAAATGCACCTGAGCATATAGTCGCTATTTCAGCGCCGGTTTTATATTGCTCACTGATCCAGGTAATCAATGCTGCATTCTCTTTAATTAAATTATCATCATAAGAAACGGCAGGTATGATCACCAGGTCGGGTTTTTTTATTCCGGTAATATTTAAAGGATGAATCGAAAAAAAGCCGGCATTCAATTTCAGTTCTGTTACAAAACCTGCTATGCATATTTCCATCATTGGTTTGTTTCCCATCTTTTTCCAATGCGCATTTGCCCTGGACAGAATCTCGAAAGAACCCGTTATGCTGCTCAGGTTGGCCTTTCCTTTCGGTACAACTATAGTAACTTGCTTCATCGTAAAAATTTTGTACAAAAATACATGATTATTTTGTCCAAATCAACCCTATACAATGTCTATTTCACACCCCAATATTATCAAATTAAGACCGTAGTTTTGGTACGGGATAAAAACACAGAAAATGACTACACCAGATTTTACCACTACCATACTGGTAGACCAAACTCCGAAACAAGCATTCGATGCCATCAACAATGTTCGTGGATGGTGGTCCGAAGAAATTGAAGGCGGTACAGACAAAACCGATGATGAGTTTATGTATCAATACGAAGATGAGCATCGCTGCAAAATGAAATTAACTGAAGTTATCCCTGGGAAAAAAGTGGTTTGGCTTGTGTTGGACAACTATTTTAAGTTTACTAAAGACAAAAGCGAATGGAATGGTACAAAAATTATTTTTGAAATTGCCAAACAGGATAACAAAACCCAAATCTGCTTTACACACCTGGGTTTAGTTCCCGAATATGAATGCTATGATATCTGTAAAAATGCCTGGACCCGATATATTCAGGGAAGTTTATTTAGCCTGATAACCACAGGTAAAGGCCAGCCGAACGGCCCTGGTAAACCACGAACAGAAGACGAAAAGAAACTCCGGCCGGCAGAGTAATTCTTCTGCCAGGAAGGCTTTTCTGAGCGGGGGTTTTACCTATCAGGGAGCAGCACCATTGTGAAATTGAAAATAAAGAAAATGAAAAAACAAGATTATACGCTAAGCTTTACCGTTCATGCTACAGCACGGGAATCGTTCAAAAGCATTAACAGCGTTTCGGATTGGTGGACAACAAGTTTTGAAGGCCACTCGGAACATCTCAATGACGTTTTTACAGTGCGTTTCGGTGAAACCTTTATAACAGTGAAAATTGTTGAACTTATTCCTTACAAAAAAATACTTTGGCATGTGATTGATTGTAATAAACATTGGCTTATAAACAAAAAGGAATGGAAAGACACTAAAATGAGCTGGGAAATTTCGGAAGAAGAGAAAGGAACTCAAATTAGTTTTACTCACATCGGGTTGGTTCCCGGCATGGAGTGTTATAATGGTTGTGAAAAAGCGTGGAACTTTTATGTAAAGGAAAGCCTCTTCAAATTGTTAAACGAAGTAAATGTAATGTCCGGGCTAAAATAGCATGACCGACTTTATCAGAACAATTCGTCATTATATGGCATCAGCACCGGTAAAGCTGGCTGCATGAAAATGAACGTCTTCCTGTGAGCTGATAATAGCGAGGCACCCAATGCTTCAATGTCTTTATGTTTTTCTGGTTTGCTGCTGACCAGGATAGTCGCATTATCCTGCATTAATTAAAAAATACTTTATTGCGAAATCAATCCGGCCAGATTCAACGTTTTCATTTTATGGCCGGTTGCTGTTGAATTCTCTCATCATATTGCTTTTGCAGGTAACTTATTGCGGCATTATATCCCTGCTGGTCTGTAAAGGCGGCAGGGTTGTATGCATCGCCGGGCTTGTGTTTATCATGCAGTTTAAATTGGCTGGCATGCGATGCGAGCCATATGTCAAACGGGATATTTTGCATTGCCTTTAATGTAAAAGCATAATCACTCTTTATTTCAGGATAGGCGGTTACAGCTGCAAATGGCTTTTCCGTAACTATAGTGGGCAGATTGGCGATAAGCACCCTGTAAGATTGTTGATCATCCTTCACAGTAAATAAAAAACTGCAGGAGCCTTTTGTGTGGCCGGGATGATGCAACATAACCACTTGCATATTGCCCAGGGGGATTGTATCACCATTATGCAGCAGACGGTCGGGATATACTGGCTCAAATGTACTGCCATTGCCACCCAAAGCATAGTCCGAGCTGCCACCATCCTCCAATACCGGAGCATCTTTTTCATCTACCATTAGCTGTGCACCGGTTGCTTTTTTGATGGTAGCCATAGCACCCATGTGGTCGTAGTGCGCCTGTGTGGTTAAGAGTATTTTGATGTCAGCAAATTGAAAGCCCAGGGTTTTGATGTTCTTTTTAATTTGTGCTGCAGAGGTCCCAAGCCCGGTATTGATCAGTATATTTCCCGCCGATGTTGTGATGAGATAACATGCCAGGTCGTAGGTACCTACGTAATACAGATTGCCCGCAATGCGGAATGGCTGATATGGCATTGACCATTCTGCACTCATTGGTTTTGGCTCCCGTACTTTTTGTGCCGTTACAATAGAAGCTGTTAATGATAGCATAGCGGCAAGCATTATATTTTGCAATGAAAAGTTGGACATACAACAATGATTGGAGGAAAGTGAATGTTCAAATGTATCAGTTTTTTTTATCAGTTGGTCCTCACCATTATTTCCAGACAATATGTCTGCGACCGGCAATTTAAAAGTTTTACCCTGATTTACCATTCATTGCATCAGCTAGCAACAGGTTCTTGAATGACCTGTCACCTGCCCGTAGTATCTGTATTCCATAATACAAATGGTAACCTTTTAGGGGTTACCATTTATATTTGATGTCCTGAGATTTTAATAGGGACAGTGGCAATTAATTTTTTATAAATTTTAAAGTCTTGCTACCGATATCGGTTTTAATAGTTACGAGGTAAACACCTGGGCTCATTTTTTCAACCGGCATATTAATTGTTTGCTGGTTATTGAAATTTTGCTGCCAAATAGTTTTACCTGAAATATCGCCGATTGAAATGACTATATTTTTTGCGCCTCCTTTAATCTGCAGTCCTGCCGTGCCATGTGCCGGATTCGGATATAATAGTACGTCGAATATTGTATTTATTTTCGCTGAGGGGATTGCCGGAATGTAGGGGGAAATTACTCTTGCCGCCTGAAAAGTCGGGGCGCTTAGATCGCCTTCATATAGTTCATTTCCATGTTGGGGAGAGTATGCGCCAAAGAACAACTTGTTACCTGCCGGGGTTAGAGCTGTTAAATTAAATAGCCCGTTTAATCCAACATCAGCCACCTGGTTTGTATTTTCCTCCGTACCATCCGACGACCACAGCATGTTGGGAAAAACACCGTTGTTTAAAAAATATAGTTTACCACCCGCGCTGCAAAAGTTGCCAAGATTGCTGCTGGTAAAATCAGGGCTTATATCCTTTACCAATTTTGTATCGCGCGGATTACCCTCGCTCGACCAAATTTCAAAGCCATGTATTCCATCGTCCGCCATAAAATATAGCTTACCATTTACGTCCGTTAGATTAAAGGGATAACTGCTACTATTAATATTGATGTTCTTTACCAGCTTTGTACCTTTTCTTGTGCCATCTGTTTTCCATACTTCAGCACCATATGCATTAAAATCAATGGCGCCGAAATACAGGATATTATTCGATATGCAAAATAGTTGTGTATTAAAATTATTACTGTAATCATAAAACCCCGGGGTTATACTTTTCAATTTGACAGTGCCCTTTACAGTTCCGTCAGTCTTCCAAAAAGAGTTTTGTAAGCCACCATCCCATGCCCCAAAATAAAGCGCATTTCCATAAGCAAATAAACTGTAAGGATAGGAACCATTAACACCGGCATTGATATCCTTTACCATCCCTGTTCCGGCCAATGTGCCGTCACTTTTCCACAGTTCGAAACCATGGTCAAAATCACCGGCAACAAAATAAGCCGTGTTACCCACCGTTACTATATAATTGTTATAATTAAGACTGGTACTAAGCATGTATGTTCCTGTTTTTGTACCATCGCTGCGCCAGAGTTCATACGCCCCTGTAAATTTGTTGGCCAGTATGTAAAATGGCAGTCCGTTGTCTGTTACATTAAAGTTGGTTACATAATAAACAGACCTGTCAATATTATAAACTACTTGCTGAAGCCCTGCTTTTGTTCCATCCGTTTTATAAATAGCCGTCCCGGTTGAATTATCATCAATAAAATAATTAACCCCGTTTTTAAACCTGAAGCTGTTAGGATAAGACCAATCCGGGCCCTTCCAAATATCATTTAAAAGAAAGGTTCCTTTGCGCGTTCCATCCGATTTATATAATTCTCCTCCAAGCTCAGGCGTAAAAGCACCAAATAAAACAAAATCGCCATTTGAGCCGATACCCTTGTAAAAAAAGCCCGCATCTGAGCCATCATTAAAGGTTGGATTCTCGGAGTTGATATCCTTGACCAGGGCGGTGCCTATATCTGTACCATCTGTACCCCAGAGTTCCGTTCCATATTGTGGGTCTCTGGCATTGAATAATATTTTTCCTTTGACAGGTGTTAGAAAGGCAGGCCCTGAGCCCCCATTTCCGGGGAATATATCCTTTACTATTTTCGTGCTTTCATCTGTGCCGTTGCTCTTCCATAACTCAGTCCCATAAGCAGAATCCTCCTTGTTAAAATATAAAGTCCCGAAACCATTGTAATAATTAGTAGTAACATTACCAGGATCGAAGGACTTTACGATTTGCGTATTTTCCGGCAGTCCCCTGGAAATCCATAAATCATCGTGATAGCCACCTATTGAACTTATTGCCTTGAAATAAAGAGATTTTCCTACTTTTATTAATGCCGTAGGTACTATATAATCCTGGTCAAAAAAGGGAGTAAGATCTTTTACCAATACTAATCCCTCGCCTGTAGAAGGATCATGTCTGTATAATCCATTTCCGTCAAAATAAGAATAACCCGCTAAATACAACACATTATTTAATACAGGGAAAGGAACGTTAAAAGTATAATCCAGAAAATCAGTTTGCAGGAATATAGCGCTGTTGTTACCAGACACATTTGAAGTGCCATCAGCCGTTCCATCTGAAACCCATAATTTACGCCCTGAGCCATCGTCGCCTGAAAAATAGAGCTTGTTTTTATATGCGGTTAGCTGAAGAGGCGAATAAAAATCACTCTGATCGGGGCCGATATCTTCTACGAGAAAAGTACCAGCCGTTGTGCCATTACTCCGCCAGAGTTCCCGGCCATGGCTCGGTGTCCATGCCGAAAAAAAATACAGGCCATTCACTGCGGTGGGTTCGGTTATATACCCGGCATATTGATCAGTGGCATTAAAATCATATACAAGAGAAGTGCCTTCCGGTGTTCCGTCCGTTTTCCATAACTTGCTTCCAAAATCGCTGTTGGCGCTAAAAAAAATATTGTTTTTCACCTGCACCATCGTTATAGGATAATTATCCGGTATCCCCCCTATATTCCTGATCAGCTTTGTACCCTCCTCAGTACCATCCGAGACCCATGGGGCCCAACTGGTGGCATCCGTAAAGGCAGAAAAGAATAATTTACCATTAGCAACAATAATCGAGACCGGGTTTGATCCTGCTTTACCCGGGTTAATATCTTTCACCATAAAAGTACCCCCGGCTGTTCCATCGCTTCGCCATAACTCACCACCATGTATGCCATCACCCGCAGCGAAATAACTTATATCGTTTAGTACCGCAAATGATAAATAAAAATTATCCCTGTTCGGATAAGCTTTCACATTTTCCGGAAAGCTTGATTGGGGTTGAGCGTGTGTATTAATATCTTTTGCAAGATGAAAACCATCAAGCAGACTTTGTTGAGATTGCAGGCCTTGTCCCTGGCTGACCTTTCCTGCCCCCGCTGAATATTGATTAATCATTCCTGCGGAATTGACAAATTTAAACATTTTGGTTACCGGATCAAAAGTTGTATACTGGTTGCCAACCAGGTTTTTATCCCCGTAACCGGGATAACCCAGGTTTAACTTCTGATTTAATGCAGGCGGTGGAGGAAGTTTTTTACCAAATGGTATTTGATCGATGTTGTTTGGTACAGGGTAAACTGGCTTTTGCGCATTTACCCTAACTGCTGTATAAAAAAATGCATACAGCAGGCATAAATAAAGTTTTGATTTCATGTTTAATGTGTTTAGAGTTGATTATTAAAAGACAGGGTAGGGTCCTCAAAGAATAATGGATATATCCAATTTATAAGCGAATCAAAATTTTCTATGGTAATTGAGATAAGGAAGCCGGAAAAAAGACAGGAATACCCAGCGGCCAGACGTGCATGTCAAAAGGTCTTAAAAGAATAACTAATGTAATGCTTGTTTTTTCAAAATGCAACTAATCCTGGTTCATTAACAAATGTTAATTAACCCTTTCGAGGCAATTCCCTACCCAATACGCAGCGGCCTGATACGATCGTTTTTCACCTCATCAACCGGACAGGGAGTGACCGTGAGCGAATAATATTTATTCTTTCAAACACTTGTAAACTAACAATTGCTTTTGTATTTTGTTTTTAAACACAAATGATTAAACGGCGACCCTTATAAATTTCCTGCATTTAAATTACGGGGGCATACTAAATTTGTCGGGCATCATATGTTCTATGATATAGAAAAGCAGCAGTAGCCAATACCCAATTGGAGGGCTACCATCAGGCGCTCAAATTAACGGTCCATATTGGAGTAAACCTGGGTTAATAGATTCTGCAAAACAAGTTGCAGCATTGACAATGGGTTTATAATACCAGTGAGGTGTCAACTTTGAATACAATGCATTTTAGTAAGGCAAGAACCCACAATCGGGGAACTCCGGAGATTCTCACCCCTCCAACCTACTGGCTCACCCGCTTCCTGATGCTGCGCCTGCTGGGAGTAACCTATGCTGTAGGCTTTCTGGTAGCAATCAACCAGGTTGTTCCCCTGATCGGCTCTGATGGGCTCCTTCCGGTAGAGGATTACCTAAAGCAGGTGAGGGTTGCACTCGGGTCAGATGGAGCCGGGTTTTTGCGCCTGCCATCGCTTTTTTGGCTCTGGCATTCAGATACGGCCCTATCGACTGCCGCCTGGATCGGATTCCTGATTTCCTGCCTTGTAGTGGCAGGCTTCGCGAACGCGCCATTGCTTGCCGTTTGCTGGTTTCTCTACATGTCCTTTGTTCATGTAGGTCAGGATTGGTATGGATTCGGCTGGGAGATCCAGATTTCCGAGACCGGGTTTCTTGCTATCTTTCTTTGTCCCCTGGTAGACCTGCGTCCATTTCCCAGGCAGGCGCCCCCCATGCCTGTCATCGTTTTATTCCGGTGGCTGATCTTCCGCATCATGTTCGGTGCAGGATTGATCAAGATCCGTGGGGATCAGATATGGCGTAATGGAACAGCCCTTTATTATCACTTTGAAACGCAGCCCATTCCCGGTCCCCTGAGCCGGTGGTTCCATTTTCTGCCGCGTGAAGTGCTGAAAATCGGCGTCTGGTTCAATTTCCTGGCTGAACTTGCTGCTCCATGGTTCATATTCTGGCCACGACTTGCACGGCATATTGCGGGAGCGGTGATCGTGTTATTCCAGGTTGCTCTTATCCTCAGCGGCAATCTCTCGTTTTTAAACTGGCTGACGATCATTCCTGCTTTAGCGTGTTTCGATGATGGCTTCTGGTCCAGGCTTCTTCCCCGCGCGCTCGTTAATAAAGCGGAAGCCGCTGCCGCCCGCGCCGAAGTATCCAAACCCATGATTACTACTGCCTGGATCGTCGCTGCTGTTATTGCCCTCTTTAGCATCCAGCCCGTAGTCAATATGCTGTCTCCGGGGCAAATCATGAACACCTCGTTCAACCGGCTGGATCTCGTTAATACCTATGGAGCATTCGGAACTGTGGGACAGGAACGTTTGAATGTGGTATTCGAGGGAACGTTGGACGAAGACTCCACAGACAATGCCAACTGGAAGCCTTATATCTACAAAGGCCTGCCCGTGTTGCCTGGCAAGCGTCCGCCACAAATAGCCCCCTACCAGTTGCGTTTTGACTGGCAAATGTGGTTTGCCGCCATGTCGTCGCCCGATGAATATCCGTGGACGTTAAACCTCGTTTCGAAACTCCTCCATAATGATCCCGGTGCAGTGAGTTTGTTTGCTGGCAATCCCTTCCCCGATAAACCGCCGCGGTATATCCGGGCAGTCCTATTTCGCTATTGGTTTGCAAAGCCAGGAAATCCAGGGAAGCTTTGGTGGAAGCGCGAGCGGGTCAACGACTGGATTCCAGCCATGTCAGCCAAAGATCCACGCCTCATAGAATTCCTGAAAAGTTATAGATGGATTCCCTGAATTTTTGATTCATGCATTCTTTATAAGCATAAAAGATATTTATGGATATATAGTAAGTTTTAAGGCCTGAATAGAATCGTGGTTGGACCTAATTGCAGATAATTATACAATTGATTATACTGTTAATACGGTTTGCCGGCGCTTAGGTACCGGTTAGGTATTAGTTTACTATACCTTTTGATCTGGTGGAAATCTGGTGAGTATCTGGTGAGTATCTGGTGAAAGTCTGGTGAAAGTCTGGTGAAAATCTGGTCAGAGTCTGGTTAGTATCCCGTGAGAAATTCAGATTTAACGGATCAAAAGACCATCTCTTTTGGTTTTTGCATTCCGGTCTTTTGAAATCATAAGTTACGTAAAAAAGTTGAAAATTCCAAGGATTATGCGAATAATTTTTGGAGTCAACGGAAAATTTAAAGCTTTAGCTTATTGAAACAATAAAGGGGTTGAGCTGCGAGATTAAAAATTTCTTTCAATGCTTTTTTATCTTCTGATAAGCGGGCCGTTTGTTCAATGGAACAAAAAAAATTATGTGCTTTCTATTTACAAATAATTGTTATGTCCGGAACGAGATTGTATGTTGATTTTAGCTTATGAATAAAGTCATTATTGGATATTTCAATAACAATAAAAAAACACATAAACAGGAGAATCATTTTTTGAACTGGCTGATCAGATCGCCCAACTGTATCCTGCTATTGTCCCATTGCTCCGCATCAAAGCTCCACACATCCAGGTTCCCGATCGATTTTTCTCCAAAAGGTTGTTTGATGATTCCGTTTACGATCTGATCTGTCCGAACCCTGCTTTTATCGAGTGTTGAAAGCAGCCGCATGTATTCGTATTCCTGTACGCCGTTACGCATCGCCTTGAGCCGGATGGAAGGGCAGTATTGGTTCACGTTGGGAATGATGCCGGGATGATAGATCAGTAATGCGCTGCCATTGATCTTTTTGTAGGTGAATACAGGGTCCGAATCTGCGCCATGCTTATACGCGTCTTTCCAGGTCTCAGGATCGTACCATCCACTTTTGCCGCCCACCCCGATGCCCCAGCTAAGCCATGAATAGGTATGGTATTTCCAACAGCTCCAGCTGATCGCGCGGTCGTTCAACAGTGGCAGGTCGGTGAATGTGCAACTGCCTACCCAGCTATTGACCTTGCTTTCGTACAGCAATGGACCATACAACCAGTCCCTGATGCCCATATCCTGGTATTTTCTCACTTTATCAATATCATAACTGATGGTATGACTACCCCAGGCATTTATAGAGTTGTGTACGAACTGCATTTGTTCCTCGCTATAACCTCCGTCAATCCTGAAATTTGTTTCCGGATAATATTCCCTGAACATATTGCCGTAATACACCATTCTCTCCAGTGCTTCCTTAAAATAGGATTCATCCAGGCCGTCCAGGTAAACGGTGATATCCGTTTTCTGCGGGTTGATCATGGGCTGAAGGTGAGTGCGAATTTGTTTGATGGCGTCTATATATATTTCCTTGTTTTCCGGGTTTCGTTCAACGTCAGGCTTGCCGATATCCGGCCACCCGGGTGTATTGTGTTTGCCATAAACATCGAAGGGCAGCATAAATGTTTCTAACGGTTCCCCGTAACCGGGGCCGTTTTCATAGCCGTATTTGGAAGTGAAAGCCTCGCCTGTGAAATATTTTTTCAAGCGCTCATCGAATGTGTCCCATCCGATCTTTACATTTTTACCTTTTTGCGCGGTAAGCTCCGGCTGATAGGTGGGGTCCATCAGTCCAATACGGTTTCTTTTAAAGAGCTGATAAATCTCCAGCTCACTTTTTTCATCCATCGAACTCAGAAAGCCTTCTTCCTGAAGACTTGCCTTCAGCTTGTTTTCATTGGGTATGGCGAAATCCCATACGAGGAGGTTGATAGGAATCTTTCGCGTTTGTCCTTTAACGGTCACAGCGATTTCAGACGAATAATTTCCGGGTTTTGCATTTTCGTAACCGGGAGGGATGAATTGGTCGACCCATACAATCATTGAGCGCTGGTTGTCAATCCGGTTGTTGAAATCGGGTAACCATAGGGGATAGGTCCACCTTCCATGCACCCGTGAAGAATCATATTGTATGTTTTCCATAGGTATCAATGCGTCGGGATACCAGCCTTTGTTCAGAGAAGCTACCGGATATCCCGTGCTGGGTGTGAGGACATTCACCGACCACTCCAGGAAGAGCTCGGGCCTGATATTGATCTCAGCATTGCCATTTTTGAATAAAGGCATTTCGATTCGGATTCCTTCCAGCGTGGAGTCGGTATGATTTGTCAACACAAGCTGGAAGGATATATACTCCCCGCGTGCGCCACGTAAAGTGGCTTTTTCGCCATCATATATCCAGTTCTTTTTGCGTAGGTCTTCGTCTGGCGAACGGGTTGATTTGACGCCCTTAAATCGGTTTTCAATGATCTGGCCGCTCACAGGATCCAGTCGCACGGAGGAAGGAATAACCGAAATACTCCAACCTCCGAATGACGAATTATCGTGATGGTCATTTTTTTTGGAATCATTGCAGCTTGCGGCTGCCACAGATATTGCGAAGGCTAAGAGGATTCTTTTCATCGGAATTTTGATTTTGATTTTGATTGAGGATTGTCCATTCTTAAGGGTTGCCAACCTTTGAAAGGTTGGCAACCCTGGGCGGCATTGGCGATTGCCTATTGCTTATTACTCATTGCTCATCACGTATCATTCATCAATGATCAATCACCATTCTTAAGGGTTACCAACCTTTGAAAGGTTGGCAACCCTGGGCGGCATTGGCGATTGGCGATTGCCTATTGCTGATTGCTAATTGCTAATTGCCAATTACCTATTGACCATCATTGCATTGTATCTACGGCGAAAACCAGTAGGTGGCTCAGTGATTCATCTTCCCCCATGACAATATATTTCCCGTCGGGAGAGGAAGTGATTGTTCCAAGCTGGAATCCCCTCCAGTCGATTCCCTGTTCTATTCCGGGTGCTTTCATCGTGAACTGTGGATTTCCATAATCCCTAAAGCCTTCCTTGTTGGGGGCGTAGCTGAATAAGTGGGCATATCCGGGCAGACCTCCGGCAATACCATACAATTTGCCATCACGCGCAAAAGCCAATCCTCTGAGTCCTGGCATCATAATCGGTTTACCAAGATTCTTTACTTTCTTATTTACAGGATTGATCTCAAAAAGCTGTCCGTCACCCGCGTTTCCGCCATACAGTTTTCCGTCTTTCGACTTTGCCCAACTTTCAACCTGCCCTAACGTGCGGCGGCCCCACACTTCGGGCAAATGATCTTCGAATATATGGAACCGTTGCGTAGCCGGATCAAAGAAAAAGAGCTTATTGATTGGCAGGCTGCCAAATATTTGTCCATTCGGCCCTTCCACGAGCGCCTTACAGAGCCAATCCTCCGGGTTCAACACATATTCACTGAGGCTGTGAAGGTCTTTCGTGGAAGGAATGATATCCTTAAATGTTTTCACTGCCTTTGTTGCAATATTATAGGTGAAGAATATACCCGTAGGATAGGTAATTCCATACAGCATCGTTCCCCTGGAACCGGCAGTTAACGAGAAGATCCCTTCTCCGGGAATGGGAGCGCCAAGATCCTTAATTGAACTGGCGCCATCAGCGTCTACCCTTACTTCGATTAGATGTCCGTCCTGGTTTTCGTCCTTGTCATTTTTATTTGCAAGGGTGCCGGCATAAAGCCAATTATTCTTTCCTTTGCTGAAACCTGACCTGATACTTTTTTGCCCGGGAATGGTTTCGTTGAGATCGAGAAAACTGACCAACTCGCGTTTGGCGAGCGAGGCGGTAAAGATAAATGGTGTCAATCCTTCATCAGCCGTGGTTCCTCCGATGATATGATCGCCGGAAACGATCAGGGAGGAGATCGAGTTGCGGTAGATGGGTAACCTTTTCAGAGGGGAATGATCCAAAGAAACCTCGATGGCAAAAGCCTCTTTTGGCTCAAAGAAAGTATATTGGGCGGATAGTTGAATTGCGCATGCCAGTAGCAGCGCTGCAAATAGTATTTTCATTATTGAACCTTTTTGTCGGGATTAAATTTTACCAGGAAGGGTACGGTAGGATTGTCGCCGAGTTCAGCCAGGTTTCCTTTGTTCTTTTCGCTCCTGGGAACATTTCTTTTCCCTGCAAAATAGAGGTTTCCGTCCTTGTCTTTGGTATTACAACCGGTAGCTTCTACAAATACCGTTGAAGGATATTCGTACAAGACTTTATTAGTTTTTGATTTGGGATCGAATTCCACGAAAAGCGACTGGTCTTTTTTGGCATAGATGCCATGGCCGCCGATGACATAATAAAGTTTGCCGTTATTTCCCACATTCAGGTTAGGAACATAATAGTTCCATTTTTGTTTTCCGGGAACGTCAATGACTCCTCCCAGGTCTTCTATTTTACCGATACCTGTTTGTTGGGGATAAAACGCGATCAGCTTTGCGCCATAGGTGATAAAATATATCACGCCATTGCGCTCGTCTTTTGCAAAAGATGTTATACCTGTTATGATATTCTCGCCCGGGGTGCCGGGAAAGGCGGGCAGGCTGTTTTCGGCAAATACCAGTTTTCCCGCGCTCTTTTCATATTTTACCAGCCGCTGTCTCCAGTCCACGTAATAGCAGTTGCTCCATTTGTCGGTGAACATCATCCGGGGTACATGACCGCTGCCGAGGCGGCCATAATCTTTCATTTCATTAGTCTTCGGATCGTACACAAGAAAGTGCACCTGCGGATAACTGATCGCATATAGCTTACCGGTAGCCGTGTCGATATCAATATCCTTAATGCTTTCATACTGAAGGCCCATGCCCAGGTTGGTGATCCTCTCTTCAGACGGGCTCCATTTCATAATAAAGGCTCCTGCATATCCTTTAGGGTGGTCCATCAGGAATTCTTCCCTAGATTCGCCCCCATCGGTCGCAAAGTACATATCGCCATTACTGGCTGCCACGAATTTGGTGTGGATCTTGGCCTGCCACTGAAATGGACGGAGATTGGCCAGTTCACTGATAAAACCTTTCAGATGTACAGAATCTTTTGAGGCGTCATAGATGTATAACGCCACCTTATTTCGGTGATCGGTGATGCCTACATATACCGAATTGTCTTTTGGATTGTAGCCAATGCTGTTCCAGGCAGAACTTCCCCCGGGGAATCCGTAATAATCGATGAAGCGTATATTTTTATCCGTAATACTGTCCTGGCCACTGGTTGACTGAACAGCCAGGCCGGACAGGGCAAATATGATCAGCCCCAAAACCGCTTTGCGATTTCCTACCAGATAATGGCCTCCCTTGCCGGCCATGCACGGGCTGGTGTTTGCTTTGATGCTTTTCATATGTTATAATTCCAATTAGTGTTTATCCCACCATAATGGAGTAGTGATTTTATCCGGGCCACCCAACAGCATAACGGCTTTTTCAACTTCGGGGCCGTTGCTTTGTTTTTCTGAAAGGAGAAAAGTGATCCTCCTGATGTATTGCGTTGTAGGATCTGTGAGATCAGGACTGTCGGAATTGGCGACAGGGTATAATTTGTTATAATGCCCTCTCCTGTAATCCGCCCAGGCTTCCATGCCGTCCGGGAATAGGGCAAGCCATTTTTGCGTCGCGATCTGTTCTTTTTGCACATTGATATCGGAACTGAATCTGATCGGTATGTTGGATATCGCCGGAGAGTTGAGGTAATCATTCGGCGCTACAGGTATTGCTGCACTGTTGATATAGGATTGTATAACTGTATTATCCGTAATTCCCCATTGTTTCATTGAGTTGGTAATGCCCTGCTCATACATTTGCTGAGCCGTTCCTCCCATGTTCCAGCCAAGCAACGCGCCTTCTGCGCGTAGGAAATAGGCTTCGGCAGTGCACATCACATTCTGTGGTGTGGACAAATGATTGGGTATGCCGCCATATCCGACAGAGGTCCATCGGGGACCTACATGCGAATTGGCATCGGGCGAATTAGGGGCTAAAGCCAATTGTTCCGGGGTGAGCCCATTCCTGAGTCCTTCGTAGGTACCAGTATTTTTCGCAGGAATGAAATATGCCGATTTTCTAGGGTCATCGTATCCTTTCAGAATGGATTCCATCGTTGCGCTCATCCGGAATTCGTTCCAGTCCGACATCTGTGAAAGACGGTTGTTATCAAGGGTGTTCTTCGGACAATAGGTGTCGTCGTTGGGGCTCAGGGTAAATACTCCTCCTGCATACGCCGCTTCTGCTTCAGTTTTGGCACGGGCGGGGTCCACATTCGATATTCTAACGGCCAACCGTAAACGAAGCGTGTTGGCGAATTTTATCCATTTGTTGACGTCGCCGCTGTAAATCAGGTCATATGACCCAAAAGGTGTTTCTGATCTTTTCCCTTCGAGGATGGTGACGGCGGCGGCCAGCCTCTTAAAGAAGTCGTCGTAGATCTTATCTTGCGGATCGTAAGTAATGGCAAATCCTCCGGTGCCTATATTGAAGTAAGGAATCGGTCCCCAGTAATCGGTGACGCGGTGAAAGGCGTAGGCCCACCAGATATTCGCCAGCGCTGCTTCCGCCGATGAAGGGTCTGTATGTTCCAGGATCACCTGCAACTGGGGTACAACCCTGGTGTACATCGGGTCGAAATTGTTTTGCACCCAATCAGATACCATCGTATAACGGTCCGATGGAAAATACGGCGCATTGCAGGCGAAGTACTGCGAGTACTGGTCAGAGAACAGATTCTGGGCCACCTGGTCGCTCCAGGGAATGGATGCGATGGCTCCGGAAAACAGGAAGGGTAATTCTGCGTCTCCAATAGTAGCTACGGTATTTTGATCAGTATTGACCTTTGCGTAGTCTTTGGAGCAGGAATTCAACAATAAAGCGATAGCAGCCACAATACCGTAAAAGCGTATGCTGTAAAGTATTTGGTTCATTTTCATAATCTTTTATTTTGCTTTGAACAACATTAGAAGGTTAGTTGGAGGTTTAGTCCGATGCTTCGGGTGGACGGCAAAGCGCCATATTCAACTCCCATAAGTCCATTGCCATTGTAAAGGCTCATATCGGGGTCCATCCACATCTTGCGCTTGCTTAAACCGGGCACATCCAGTTTTGAACTACCGCGGTAGAGCCAAAACAGGTTGCGGGCTATTAAAGAGAGGCGGGCCGATTTGATGAAAGGGCTATGAAGTGGAAGGTCATATCCCAGAGAAAGTTCCCTGACCCTGAAATTGGTAGCATCATAAGCATAAAAATCTCCAACCCCAAAACGTTTGCCGGAAGCGGTTTGCCAGAATTGTTGTGCATTGATGGGTACAGACACCGGGTTGCCACTCCCATCTACTCCCCCCAGTACCAGGCCTCCTTCGCGGTGTTGTGTGGTGGCTTCGGAGATACCGCTAAAAGAAAGGTTCATTTCGGTACCTGAAACAATGATCCCGCCAATCCTTCCGTCTACCAATACTCTTAAAGAAAAATCTTTATAGTTGATGGTGTTGGTGAGCCCGAGCCTGGCTTTCGGATTAAAGTTGCCGATATAGGATGGAAGCAATCCGAGCTTATCACTGGTCAGTGGTTTACCGTCCGTGGTCACCTGGTATTGTCCTTTTTCATTCTTTTGCCATACATGGGAAACGAGATCTCCAAAACTTCCTCCTTCTTTGATCTGCGGAAGAGCACCGAAATCGATGAATCCAAGGTTGATCGTTTTGACCTGTTCCGTCAGTTCAATCACTTTGTTTCGGTTCATGCCGAAATTGAACGCTATACTCCATCCCAAATCCTTAGTTTTTACCGGTGATGCATTGATGATCACTTCAATACCCTTATTCTGGATATTGCCGGCGTTGAGATAGCTGGTGGAATATCCTGATCCAACAGGTATTGACAACTGGAACAGCTGGTTGAAGGAATTTGTTTTATAGTAATTTAATGATACGCTAAACTTATTATTTAAAAACCTGGCTTCAGCTCCCACTTCTAAGCTTCTGACGATCTCTGGTTTCAACGTGGGGAAAGGCAGGGTGCTTCTCCTGATCAGATAGCCATTACCTACGCCCGGCACATAATCATAGGGTGTGCTAAGTAACCCAAATTGCCCGCCATTGCCAACTTCGGCATAGCTGATATTGGCTTTTAAAAAGTTAATGCCGGAGGGAAGATTGATCATGTCAGACAATATGCCTGAAAGACCGAAGGAATAATACGGGTAGGTATGGGGAGCAGGTAATCTTGAATCCCAATCGTTCCTGAATGTACCTTCAAGGAAAAGATAATCCTTAAAAGATAAATTGGCAAGCCCGAATACCGATTGCACCTGTATCTCGCTCCCGGTTTGAGTGGTTATTGGTGTAGTAGCAAGGTTCAGGCTGAATTTATTGGTCACGTTTAACCCGTCGGCCGTGCCGATGGTATTGTCTATTTTATTGTCTTTGTATATAGCGCCTGCATGATAGTTGATGACCAGGTCTTTGGTGATATTATTTTCTCCCTCCAGTATCACATCGAACCATTTCTGCAGGTAGTCGGTATTCGTAACCTGGTAATAGCCGCCCGGGTTCGGTGCCCAGGCAATTGTTCCCTGGAAGGTCTTTTGTTCCTGTTTCTCGCTAAAGCCGTCGATATTGGCACTTCCAACGATACTAAGCCAGTCGGTGAATTTGAATTTTGCTTTCAGAAAACCGATGATATTAGTTCTTATTTTGTCGAGCTGGTCATTGTTTACCTCCCAGTAAGGGTTTGCATATACGCCGGGTTTGGTAGAAGGCCAGGGTGCAAGAACCGGCACGCCCAGGCTGTTGATGTCCTGGAAATGTTCGGCCATCTGGGTGCTGACATTTCTCGGGATTTGGTATATGTCCAGCGAGGGTGTGTTTCCTTCTCCTATGCGTGGACTACCTTTGATTTCCCGGCGATGATAGGTTATCTTGGCGTCTGTAGAAAACCTATTACTGATCTGATTGGTGATCCGAAAGTTCACAATATTGCTTGTGAGCTTGTTGTTGGGGATGATGCCCTGAACTGAATTGTTGACATAAGACAGGTAGGTTTGTGCTTTTTCAGAACCTGCCGAAACACTGATGGCATTATTCACCGCTATGCCGGTTCTAAAAAAATCCTTGATATTATCCGGCTGTGCAGTATAGGAGGATTGGTTCCCGAACTGATCGGTATAACTCTGTCCGGTCATTTTTGCACCCCAACTATCGCCAATGCTACTGTTAATGGTGCCATCGCCTCCCTGTCCATAAATATTCTGCACTTTAGGTAATGCAAATGGCCTTTCAGCCGTGATGCCCGAATTGATACTAACGGTAATTCCATCTTTTCTCCCTTTTTTTGTGGTGATCACTATTACGCCGTTTCCGGCTTCGCTTCCGTATAATGCAGCTCCGGCGGCCCCGGTGAGGATGGTCATGGATTCGATATTGTCGGGATTTATGCCGGGATCTCCTCCGGGGATACCATCTATAACTATTAAAGCGCTGCTGTTGTTATTGATAGAACGGTTTCCCCTTAAAATGATCCTGGCTTCGCTGCCAACGCCGCCCGAACTCTGGGTAATCAGGGCATTGGCAACCTTGCCTTGCAATGAGTTCAATATATTATTCGGATCTCTTACTTCAGTGAACTGCGAAGGTTTTAGCGACTGAGTGGCATAGGAGAGCGATTTTGTTTTGCGGCTAATACCCAGTGCGGTCACCACCACTTCTTCCAGGCCGGTGACGTTGCTGACGAGCTGGAGGCTAAGCTCATTTCTTCCGTTCAACGCTATCTCCAGCGTTACATACCCCACGGCACTGATGACGAGCGTGGCGTTGTCATTTACATCCTTAAGTGAAAATTCGCCCTGCGCATTGGTCGTTGTTCCTACCGGTGAGCCTTTCACCTGAACGGAAGCCAATGCTACCGGTTGATTTTTTTCGTTGGTGACCCTGCCCCGCACAACAGTATCGGCTGGCGGCGACTCATGGAAGTTTATGTAGTTCGGCGATTTTGCATCCTGAAGCGTTACACTTGCAAGTGGCAAGGGAAGACCGTCATCAGCGATTAGTTTTCCAGAAACATTCCGGTTCTGCGCTTTCAAATTTATTATAGAAATAAACATCACGCAGAAAAGTATTATTAGGTGTGCTTGAACCTTTCTTTTCATTACGAATATTTTGATTTTTAATAATATTAAAATTATTAAAAGGTATTGAAAGAAAAAAATATATTTTTATTAATTGGATAAAAATATTAATTTCCTTTCCTTATATTTTGGGGGAGTTAAACCTCAAAGGTTTCCAAAACCTTATAGGTTTATGCATAAGTTTATGTTGGGTTCTATTGGGGACTGGAAGCATGATGCTAACCATTCATTCATTAGTGATATGCCTACAAACTTTTAGGGAATGAAGTTTTAGACTGGTTTGGAGGGATAGATAAATTTATTGAGATTTACAGGCAGCCCGTGCATATCAGGGAAACTATATTTGGCGATATATAAACCTATTAAGACCTATAAGGTTTTTTAAAACCTTATAGCTCACTTCATTACCTGGCCCATTCCTCGTTATAAGCAGATCCGGGGATTTTGATAAGGAGCTTAATTTTATTAAAACGGTCAGTTAATTCGAAATTTAATGTCTCCTCATCCAATATGTCATTGGATTTACAAACGTAAATAAGATTTGCTTGTTTTGAAGGTTTAATAAGGGGTAAATTAGCCGGAATCAAATAATAGGGATACAGTTTTACAAGATCCCCGTTTCTTTTTGTCCATGTTAACATCATCGGGCCCGTAAGAAAATCAGTTTTGGAATAATTCTGAATCAGGAATTTAAAATAGACAATTGTTTCTCCAAAATTTATTCCCTGGCAGGTTAATTTGATGCCCTGGTCACTGGAAGACGAATCCAATCCTGGCTTTTTCAATAACATTGTATCAAAAGCATGAATATTCTCATTAGAGTAAACCAATGATTTATTAAAAGATTGTCCTGGTGGAAAAGCTAAAAAGTCGATATTCGGATATTTACTTTTTAATTCTTCATTATTATATGGAATTGGAGTGTCCTGGAATACCATGCTGTCAATTACAGGCATTAGCTTATTTTTCCTGGATTTTCTTTTGGCCTTAATTACCGGCGGAGCCTGTTCCACTATTTTTACAGGTAACTGTTTTAGCTTATCTGCCCTGGCTCTTTCTACCTGGTAAGAAACTATTTTAAGCCTGCTCTGTGCATATGTGTTTTCAGGATGAACGGACAGCGCTTCAAAGTAGTAATATTTTGCATCCCGGTATCTTTTATCCGCCACAGCCTTTTCAGCACCCGCGAGTGCATCAATGTACATGCGTTCGTCGTCCTGCCTTTTCCTGGTTTGTTTTAACTTTTTATCCTCAATTATTGCTGATTTAATGTATTTTATTTGCAATCCCGGGTATGATTCAACAGGTTTTATACCTGATGCCTCCTTATAAGTGGTAAGGGCGGATTCATAAGCTTTCTCATTCAGCAGACTATCGGCCAAAGCAATTTTACTTTCATAATAATTATTAATTTCATCCATCCTCGCAATTTCCGCCAGCTTTTCAATAATAATATCCAGTTGTTTTTTTGGTTCCTCTTCGGAAGGCTTTAAATTCAATGCCTCCTCATAAAAGCTCTTTGCGTTCAGGAAATCGTTTTTTTGATAATAGGACTTCCCTTTTAGCAGTGCCTGGTTATATTTTCGGCTGATCTCGGTTGTTTGCGAAATACTATCTTTTTTTGTTTTATTGCCTGATGTAATTTTGGCAAGGTAATTTTCAATTGCAGACAATCTTTCCTTTGGATATTCTTCTACCGGCTTTAGTCCTGACGCATCCGCATATAGTTTTTTAGCTTTTATATAATTAGTTTTATTAAATTCCATATCAGCATTCTTTAAAAGAGACGCGTACCTGGATGTAATGTCTGCCTCCTGTGCCTGACGCTGCATTTCTGTAACTGACTCAATCAGCTGCGCAGTCATAATTTTATTTATTTTTTTTATTTGTTCCCGGGGTAATGAATCCGGAATGATAGTCATGGCTTTATTATACTCAATTTTCGCATTAGCATAATCACCCGCGTCGAAAAATTTGTCTGCAGATTCCATTGCGGTGTTATATTTATTTTTAAGGTCTTGCCGCTCCTTTTCCTGTCTTTCGGTATTTTGCCCGGCTGCCTGGCTGGCCAGAATCTTATTTATTTCAATAATCCGCTCCCTGGGAAAGTCTTTTTTTATAAATCCCAACGCTCTATTATATGCCTTTTTTGCATCTTCATAATCTCCCTGCTTATAATATTTGCCTGCCAACTGAACAGCGGTATCATAATTGTCTTCAAGTGCTTGTTTTTCTTTTTCTTTATTGTCTGCCAGTAATTGTTGTGCCTGTTTCTGCTTTTCAATCTTTTCCTTAGAAATTTGTTCGGCTAATATTTTATCAATTTTTTTAACCTGGTCCTGCGGGTATAATCTTTTAATTAAATCAATTGCCTTATTATAATTTATCCTGGCATTACTATAATCTCCTTCATTGTAATATTTATCCGCTAACTGAATTAAAGTTTTATAATTATTTTCAAGTTCTTCAATTTCCTTTTGATGTTTTTCTTTTTCGTTAATCAATTTCAGCCGGCTGGTGGCTAAAAAATCATTTTGCCTGGTAATGAGTGCTTGCTCAAAAGCCATCTTTGCATCCTTAAATTGGTTTTTGCTATAGGCTTTTTCGCCTTGCGAAATATACTCATCGTATGAGCCCTTAAAGTTTTGTTGCTCTTTTTGACTCTTTTCCTCCAATAACAGGCCGTTTATTGTTTCCAGCTGGCGGGTTGCATATAAATCGCCTGGCCTCAGGGATAATGCCTGTTTGTATGCCTCCTGCGCCTGGGCATATTTTTTTTGACCTAAATAATTAATCGCGCCGGCAATTATTGTACTGTAATCATTCCCATTTTTCGATTGGCCTGTTTTTTCTTTTGCGGCCAACCTGATTTTAATTTCCCCGAGTCTTTGTATTGGAATTACATCCTGCGGGCGAAGTATGTGGGCCATATCAAAGCTGGATTTTGCATCCTCCAGATTTTCCTGTTTCAGATCTTCCTCCCCTTTTTCCAACAATTTATTGTAAATGGAAGAATTATCAACCGGTTCCGCTTTTGAACTTACATTTACGACGGTTTTTCCAGGTTTCGGAGATCTGCGAAGTGCTGTTTCCCTGATATGCTGTTCTAATTTTTTTTCTGTGGAGTAATCGTAAATAAGCTCCGATGCATTGCCGAAATCAATGTCTTTTTTGAATAGGATATTGAAACGATGGTTTCGCCCCTCTTCAGTAACTCTTAAGGTTGTGAGACCGGTAAATTCGGCCTGTGCAATTATATTTACCCTTTTGCCTGAGATCTTCACATGGCACGGTGTACTATTGGGTATTGTAGAGACGCCTTTCGGATTGGTAGGAAAAATAACCTGAATTTCGGCCTCTGAATTCACAAATATTGTATCCCCGGATATGTTTAATGCCTGCGCTTTCAGGCAATGATTATATGTGCCAGAAAAAAATATAATCAGAAAAAGTATGATTTTATTAATATGGCCCATCATTTTATAACATATTATATTTGAAAGTATTAAAAATTTTTGCCAATTTAAAAAATGTTAAGAAATATCAAAATAAAATATCAGGACCTATAGTAGTATGCCTCGGAGGAAATTAAGATAATTCAATATTTTTTTTACGTTTTTAGCGTATCCGGAGCTTCCGGGATTTCACTCATTTTATAAAATCGGCACCCGCGATGTTATTGCTGCAGTTTGAAAAAAGGTATTTTAACAATTATTAATATGGAAAGGCATACAATTTGCTCTTTAAGAGAACAAATAGATTATATAATTATGAAAAAGAGTTTATTAAGGTATTTTGTAGCCATATCAATCGGGCTTTTTGCTGCAGTTAATATAAATGCACAGGACACAACCAGTGCAGGTGAGGATTTAAAAGCGGCAGCCAAAAAGACAGGCCACGCAATTAAAAAAACTGCTGTGAAGGTAGGAAATAAAACAGCGGAATTAGCATCTAAAGGTGAGTCTGCAGTTGTAGATAAAAAATTCGAAGGAAAGCAGGGACCAGGCGGCCAAACAATATATATAAACAACAAATCGGAGTATTACTGGGTAGATAAAAAAGGTCACAGGCATTATGTTACCCTAAGCCAGTTAAAAGATAAAAACAGTTAATACATTTTAACCGGCATGGTCCCAGGTGGGATATCATGCATGGATTTCTCATGCAAATGAGTCAGTTCCATAATAATATTATTGTCCGTTTCTTTTCCTAATACAGTAGCATGGATTCTTTTACACATGTATTTTGTGGTGACCGCAAAAGTGCCAGGAAATGTTTTGTCTGCAAATGTCCTGGTATAATTTTTACCTGTTGCGTTTCTAAAAATATCGAAACAGTTTTAATAATTAACAATTTTTGAGGCAAGAAATTATGCAACAGATTCTAAAAAGGCCATATAAAACGTACATTGCAATAAAGTAAATCTGAATTTATGTACCGGTTTCCTGCACTTTTTCTTGTGTTTAGTACTTTTATTTCTTGTTCAAAAAATGTAACAGGGCCGAATACTCCTGTTGTAATTCCCAATGTTATTGATGGCGTAATATCAGAATTAACTGTAACTCCACTTGATATTAATACGCCGGATAAGGGTGTGTTTCTCATTTCCGCCGGCAGTTCAATTTATAAGGTTGATTTTAGTGCTACTTCTCAGTCTGCATCTAATGCCACATTAACATTTGCATCTGATACCATATTAAATGACCAGAGCAGGGAGTTTGCAAATTTCGGAAAAGACGCTATTGCTTATAATCCTGTTGCAGTGAATCAGATTTTGATATTGTTCAATGATGGAAGAAGAGTAAATGGCTCGTTTGATTTATATACAAGTTTTGGTGGCGTTTTTGGCCAGGCGTTAATAAGCCAATGGCGGGAATCCGGTGACCCGACTAAACCCACTCAAAAGGCGAAAGACGATATAATTAACTTAGTACACCGATATGCTGACAAAGACGGACCAGGTCCTGAAACGGCTCCCCAGTATTTATTTGTGAATGTTTCCAAAAGCTAGTGCTATGTCATATTTTACCTGGTAGCTTCTTATTTTATTCAAGGAACTTTTTGTATTCCGCAAGATATTCCAGGGGAGTTGTGCGCCATTCTGTTACTCTTGTAACATTGGTACGGATACATTGGTAGACAAAATCGTAAAGTATTTTAACTATAGCTGGATTTGGGATTTTATCATCGTTGCCAGCGACAATAAAAGCTCCCCGTTTCCCGGTTTTTTCAACTTTTGCAATCTCAAGCATTGAATAATATACCGGTAACCGGGCAGTCTTAACCCGTTCCAAAATTTCGGGAGACCCCGATACCGCTTTCTCAGCCTGGTCGAAGAGGTTGTTATAGACAGTTATTAATGAATCAGAAAGGAAAGATTCTTTTTCCATTGCCGGGTTACCAAAAATGGAAAGCTTATATCCCGATTGCTCCATATTATTATCATGTAAAAGGTTTATATATTCTCTTATTTGTTTTGAAGCCTTTCCATAATATCCGGTTAGAAAATCATTCATTACCTCCTCAATATTTATATCCGGGTTCCAAAGTAATTTGTCAATCATGTAAGCCCGTAAATCTGCAAATTCCCCTCCAATCTCCCGGTTACCCTGTTCAAAAACTGCAGAGACCCTGTTGTTACGCATGAGGGTAAGGTTGGGTTGAAGTATTCGAAGGTTAGGAAAAGGAGCAAAAAGATTTGAAAACCTGATCACATAGTCCCATATGATAATGTTATTGGTTAATTGACCCCATCCTTTGAGATCGTTGCTAAAGGAGGTATCACCTATTTCAATCGTCGTATTTCTTGCGCTTTCAATACTACACAACATAATATTTACATTTTTTCGGGGCAGAATATCTTTTGGCGGTACACGACTGTATTGGTATGCAAGCGTAGATATGATTTTATCGGGAAATCTTTCTGCCACCCTGTTAACAAAAGTCAGTATTGAACCCATACCAAGCGCAGGATACTTAGAGCCGCCATGGGTTGAATACATTTTATCTTCAGGAGCAAATGCCGCATATTTTTTATCCGAAGCAGAACAGTCCGGGCAGCGGCAGTAATTAACATTATCATTCTGGCTTACTGACCAATATATTGCTTCCGGGTTTTTATTGATAGCGGCCTGGAGGTTTTTGCAAACAATTTCCAAAACACCGGGATTGCTTAAACATAGCTGGGCCTCAGGTTGTACGCCTGCTCCATCCCATGAAGGTACCGTGCCCGCATGACGCTTACCATCATAATAACTAAAATATTCAGGATGAGATTCTCCATATTCCTTGGGGCTTAACAAAAGATCAAATGTATGAACCCAATAGCCCCATTCGCTTTTGCCGGGGCCAACGTGGGAGTCCAGCTTATGCCAAAGCTGGTATTCAGGGTCAACCGCATCCCTGTAAAAAGTTTCCCTATAGGCAAAAGCAGGTAATTCCATATCGTTGATTGAACTTAAAACTATCGTTTTCTTTTTGGGCACATAAGTTACTGCAGATGAATACTTGCGGCAGCCCATATACTTTTCAAGGAAAGTATAAACGCCGTACAAAATACCTTTACCTGTTCCTCCTGTAATTACAAGACTTTTATCGTTATTTTTAATAAATAATCCGTCCTTACCGAGTTTTTCTTTTGGAACCTCCTTCAATTCAGGCCTGTTTACATTGCCTATTAAAATTTCGCCTTCCTGCTGCGGGGTATTATCCGCTTCGATGGGTATAGCTGCCCCCGAAATTCTTTCAATATAATCCTGTAGCACTTTAGCAGCCTGGATCTCGACGACAGTGGCTTTTTCAGGAATAATGATCCTGCTTTTTGGATTACCCCTTTTTACCAGTGTAAATTGCTGAGCCTGTACTGATTGAATTATAACAAGAAAAAAGATGGTAATTACTTTTAAAATAAATTTTTTCATAAATTTAAGCTGGTGTTGCACCCATCATTCCCGGGGATTTCAATTTGAAACCTCAATTACTTATGGAAGCTGTTTATAATAACTATGGTTAATATCCTTTTTCCTTGTCAACGACATTCATCAGTGGCAATCCCAAAGTATAGCGTCTTAGGTTTTCCATTACCAGGCCAAACATTCTTTCATAGCGGCTGTCTGCTACTGTTGAATTGTGCCCTGTAATTACCAGGTTGGGACAAGTCCATAAGGGATTATCCGCAGGCAATGGTTCAGGACTGACCACATCCAAACCAGCACCCCTGATTTTTTGAGATTTCAATGCCTCTATCAACGCATCCTGATTTACCAATCCACCCCGCGACACATTAATGAAATACGAGCCTGTTTTCATTTTACTGAACACCTGGTCATTAAACATTTCTTTAGTTTCCTTTGTAAGCGGTGCCGCACTCATCAGCACATCCACTTTTGGCACCATTTCCATAAACCAGGACGGGTCATGCAATTCTTCCACGAAATCCGGTTTAGGCATTGGTTTTGCATCAGTTGCCAATACGCGCAGGTTGAATCCGTAATGAAGGCGCCTTGCAGTTTCTGAACCAATTCCACCCATTCCTACAATGCCGATAGTTTTATTATAGAGGTCATCAAGCTTAATATTATCCGGCGGATTGCCCACCCATTTTTTCTGTTGAAAATTGGGAATGGCAAATTGTGTTATGCCACGCGTCAGGCTCATTAAAAGAGCTATTGCACTTTCAGCGATCACGGGTGCAAATATTCTTTGCATATTTGTGAGCACAAGGGGATGTGTTATCATTTCCCTGGGCATATGTTCCACACCCGCATGCAACACCTGCACCCATTTTAATTTTTTGGCACGTTGAAATATCGAAGCGTCTGCATTGCCAATGATAACTTCGGCTTCTTCAAGTGCGGGTGATTTTGAATCTGACACAATTTGCAGGTCAATATTTTTCGACACTGCCCTGATCCTTTCCTGTTCAATTGCAGATAAATTGCCGGTGCTGATGATCCTGATCTGGCGATCAGGAAGAGTAGGCTGGTCTTCCGGTATTAAGTTTGCGAAGGTCTGGAAAGGACTAAAATTCGCCGCGGTAGTAGCGCCTGCAGCTACGGTGGTAATAAAATTGCGGCGGGAAAATGGGGAGTTTGTCATTACAATAAATTGAGTGATTCCGAATTTACAAAAAATGATGTGTATGTAAAGATTTTTTGTAAAGATATACTTCAAATAATTCCCGGTGCATCCCAAATTGTCGATCCTGATTTCGGTCGGTGGGACACCGACCGAGGCTGGGAATCAAGGCTGCGAATAAAAAGACTGAAAATTTCAACATGATCCTAAAATCAAGGACTCGCCGCAAGTAGTTCAATGATTTTAAGTTAATGCCCGGCTCAAACAGCCTTGATTTCTTAACGGATCATATTGAAATTTTCCAGCACTTTTTAT
>JBDTWP010000002.1:0-71704 GCA_040006615.1 Ferruginibacter sp. | reverse complement strand
TGAAACTAGTCTGTTATAATCCATACTATCAATATTTTTTTAGGGTTGCAAGTTAGTTGTAAATATGCAAAAAAGGTTACAAATTTCATAACCGGTTGAGGAATTTTCACATTTTCCTATTTTCGCATTTTCCCATTAAAATATAATTATTTATTACTGTTGATATGCGCATATAATGTCTGTACGTCTTCCAGCTTAAATAATTGTGTACCATCATTCATTGTTGCAGCAGTCCCACAGGCTACACCAAAATTTATTACTTGTTGTAAGGGTTGTTTCTCTTGCAACATGTAAGTGATACCCGCCACCATGCTATCTCCGGCACCGACAGTGCTTTTCTTTTTTACCCGGGGCGCCGCTGCAAAATATTTTTTTTCCCCGGTTACTAGCCATGCCCCGTCGGGGCCCATTGACACTACAACTAATTCCGCAAACCCATCTCTAATGGCTTGCTGTGCCGCATCCGGTACCTCAATGTTTTCCAATCTTGAAATACTTAGCATTTTACACAGTTCTCCAATATTGGGTTTTATTAAAAAGGCGTGTTTTCCCTTTAACGCCTGTAAGGCCGCACCTGAAGTGTCTACAATACATTTTGCACCAACAGCATTCGCCGTCTTTACGATCAGGCCGTAGAAATAATCAGGTAAGCCAGGAGGTAAACTACCACTGGAAACCACATACCCCGGGCTAAAGGAAAGTATATCATCAATCAAATCCTTTACAACCTGCTGGTCAATTGATCTTCCCGGAAAAGTAAACCTGAACTGGTTATTGGTCGCAGATTCGAGCACAACCCAATTTTCCCTTGTCTCCACGGTAGAATTGATCGAATGAAACTCTATGCCTTCCTGTGTCAGAAGGCTTTTAAGCATTTCCCCATTGTGGCCGCCAGCCGGAAATAGTGCCACAGAAGATGCCTTCAATTTTTTCAAAGCTTTGCTTACATTGATTCCCCCACCTCCGGGTTCATTCAAAACATCCGTACACCGTTGTTTCGCTTCCGGTTGAATCAAATCCGTTGTTGTGCTTTTATCAATTGCTGGATTTAAAGTGACAGTTATGATCGTGCTACTATTCATTTGGATATTATATTATTCGTTATCGAATTTTTTTGGCCGCAATCATTCCTTCCAGCTTTCCGGTTGCAAAGTTCGCCAACTTCTGTCCAATAATTTGCTTTATACTTCTCAATCGATAAAATAGTTTCGTATTGGCCCTGGCCGACTGGTGCGTACGCCTATGACAACTTCCCGGAATTTGTGATTCATTCATCTCCGGGTGTCAGATTTTGAGTGCTGTAGAATTGACACCTTATTTTTCCATTAGCGAAAAAACTGTAACAAGGCCAGTTTGTAAATCCTGGTAACCAGGAACCATTTCAATTATCAATTAAGCTAATAGCCTCCTGGTAATTGAAATAAATAATATTTCGCCTGTTTTTGTTGCCAGCGGCGTCTTATGTATAGTAGTTAAAATAAACTTTATGATAAGATTTTCTGGAATATTACTGTTTCTTAACCTATTTATTAATGGCCTGATGGCACAAAACTCCACCATTAAAGGCATAGTTAGGGATGATATTGATAAATTACCTGTTCCGGGAGCAACGGTGGTTATTTTTTTACAAAAAGATTCATCTCAAAGCGGTAAAATAAGTACGGTGACGGATGCAAAAGGAAATTTTGAATTTACAGGCATTGATAATGACAGTTTTCTTATTGAAATAAGTTCTGTCGGTTATGAAAAAATAAAAAAAGGACTCGTAACCACAGGAGGGATAACCGACATTGGCACCATACATTTTATGAAAAGAGGTAAGGTGCTCGAAGATGTTACTGTTGTTTCGAAAGCTCCCCCGGTTATTCAAAAAGGCGATACATCACAATTCAGCGCCAGCCAGTTTAAAGTAAACCCCGATGCTACAACTGAGGACCTTATCAAAAAAATGCCGGGAATTACGGTTGACAAGGATGGCACGGTCACCGCTCAGGGAGAGCAGGTAAAAAAAGTAACTATTGATGGAAAGGATTTTTTCGGGGATGATGCTTCTGCTGCGTTGAAAAATTTGCCTTCAGAAGTAGTAGATAAAATACAGGTTTTTGACAGGCTGAGTGACCAGGCCCAGCTTACCGGATTTGATGATGGTAATTCGGTGAAAGCAATTAATGTTGTTACTAAATCGGGAATTAAAAACGGGCAGTTTGGCCGGTTATATGCAGGTTATGGTACAGATGACCGCTATGCTGCCGGCGGAAATATCAGCTTTTTTAAGGGTCCCAGGCGTATCTCCCTGGTAGGAAATTTTAACAATATCAATCAGCAAAATTTTGGCTCGCAGGATCTCCTGGGTCTTACCAGCAGTGGCGGGCGCGGCGGTGGTGGCGGACGCGGCGGTGGAGGCAGAGGTGGTGGAGGATCGGATAATTTTACAGTTGGTCAATCCAATGGAATAAGTAAAACAAATGCTTTTGGTATCAATTATAACGATCAATGGGGTAAAAAAATGAATGTGTCCGGAAGTTACTTTTTTAACAACAGCACAAATAATAACAAGTCGCTGATAAATACAGAAACAATTGGCGATCAGAAACAATTTTCTACACAAAGTGCCAATAGTAATACCGTAAACAATAATCACCGTATCAACCTCCGGTTAGAATATAAAATTGATTCAAATAATTCAATTTTTATTATTCCGAGTATCAACTTTCAAAACAACAATTCCAGGTCTCTTTCCTCCCTGCAAACTCTTAATAGTGTAAAGGATTCTGTAAATAACTCATTGGCCAATTCAAGCGCCAACAGAAGTGGTTACAATATCAGAAATAATATTATGTACCGACATTCCTTTGCTAAAAAAGGCCGCTCCCTATCATTCGGATTTAATACGGCCTTAACAAAAAATGATGGCGAATCGATCATTGATGCCAGGTATCGCTTTTATGATGACTTAGGTGGATTCGCCAATGATTCACTTCAGGATCAATTTTCTGATAATGCCACCAATGGACATACCTATGGCGGTAATATAGCCTATACAGAGCCAATTGGAAAAAAAGGACAACTTCAAATTGATTATACACCATCTGTCCAAAAGAATAAAGCCGATCAGCAAACATTCCTGTTTGATGGAATAAAATATTCAAAGTTTGATACGGTATTATCAAACCGGTTTGATAATACCATTACTACCAATAATGCCGGTATCAGCTACAGGCTCGGGCAAAGCCGGGATAATCAGCTTTCTTTCGGTGTAAATTTTCAAAATTCTAAACTGGAAAGCCAACGGATCTTTCCCACACAGTCATCCGTAAATCAATCATTTACTAATATATTGCCGAATGCAAGGTGGTTAAAAAAGCTCTCCCCAACAAGTAATATCCGGATATTTTACAGGGCATCCACTAACTTCCCTTCTGTAAGTCAGTTACAAGATGTGGTTAGTCTTTCTAATCCATTAAGGGTAAGTAGCGGCAACCCGGAGCTCAAACAATCTTACACTCATTTCCTGGCAACCAGGTATATGTATACGAATTCAAAAACGAGCCGGAGTTTTTTTGCAAATATATTTCTTCAAACAGCCAGCGATTATATTTCCAACGCGATTTATATCCCTGAGAACGCCGACTCGGTTATTCAACAAAGGGTAGTTCTGAAACGCGGTTCTCAGTTAACAAAACCAGTTAACCTTGACGGATACAAAAGCCTCCGTACATTTTTCACATACAGCCTGCCGGTGAATGCAATTAAAACCACGATTAACCTGAATGCAGGATTCAGCTATGCAAAACTGCCGGGATTATTAAATTACAAGAAAACAAATACTAATAATTATACCTATAATTCAGGGATTGTTTTCGCAAGTAATATCAGTGAGTATGTTGATTTCAACCTCTCATACAGCGCTAATTTTAACAATGCTCAAACAACTTCTACCAGGATTACTAATAGCAGGTACATAAACCAGGCTACCGGCCTGCAGCTTAATTTATTGAATAAAAATGGATGGTTCGTTCAAAATGATCTGTCCAATCAAATATACAGCGGTTTAACGGACGGGTTTAATCAAAACTATTGGTTGTGGAATGCCGCAGTTGGTAAAAAATTCGGGAAGAAAAAGGCGGCTGAACTGAAATTATCAGTTTTTGATTTACTCAAACAAAACCAAAGTATTGTCAGAACCGTAACGGGAGCATATATTGAAGATTCTCAAAGCCAGGTATTGCAGCAATATTTTATGCTCACTTTTAGCTACAGCCTTAAAAACTTTGGTGTAGCTGCAAGATCATCAAACGGAGGATTTAATCAAAACAGGGATGGAAAGATGAGGCCGGGCGGCATGGGTCCATCCTTTTAAGTATATTTAGATTGGATTTAATAAATAGCATGAGGTGAACCAATCTGAAGAGTTAATAAATAAACTAAAGCAGGGAGACCAGGCCGGATTTACCGCTTTTATGGATCTGTACCAGGATATGGTGTATAATACCGCCATCAGTATGGTACAAAATGCCGATGATGCAGATGATATTACGCAGGAAGTCTTTGTACAGGTTTTTCTTTCGATCCATGCTTTTAAAGGTGAATCAAAGTTATCTACCTGGCTTTACCGCATTACCATTTCGAAGGCACTTGATCATGAAAAGAAGAAAAACAGAAAAAAACGATTTGGATTTGTACAAAGCCTGTTTGGCGGCCCGGATAATGAACATCTTCACCCCGTGGATTTCAACCATCCCGGCGTTCAGTTAGAAAATAAAGAAAGGGCGGGTGAATTATTTAAAGCATTGAAACAGTTGCCAGAGAAACAACGGATCGCCTTTACCCTTCATAAATTAGAAGGACAGAGTCATCAGGAAATCGCTGAAATAATGAAAACCAGCCTTTATGCAATAGAATCATTGATGGGTAGGGCAAAAGCCAATTTAAAGAAAGTACTATATAATTATTACCACGGAAGATTTTCTGACCAAAAAAAAACCCACTATGAATAAGATAGAACAGATCAATAAATTGATTGATGAAGCAATAGACAGTGTGGACAATATAAAGAGGGCCAGTCCAATGCCCTTCCTGCTTACACGTATTAATGCACGGCTCAATAAAACAAATGAAAATGTGTGGGAAAAAATGTTGTTGTTTATTGGGAGGCCGGCAATTTCAATCCCGGCATTGGCAATGCTGATCATCATTAATGTATTGGTAATTGTATTTAAAGGGTCTGACCAATTTACAACAACTACAGAACAATCGGCCCAGGCTGATGAATTTTCCTATACAGTATCCACAATTTATGACATTGAAAACACCGAACCATAATGATAAACAATCAAAATAAGAATAAGCTATTGCTGGCGATCATTGCAATATTACTGATTGCAAATATTGCAATACTTGCCTTTTTCTTGCAGAAAAAAGTACCGGATAGACAAAGTGGCAGGCAGGATAGAAAGGCCTTTATTGCAAACTTCCTGAAAAAAGAGATAGGTTTTGATCAATCCCAGCTATTACAATATGATAGCTTAAGCAATCGCCACCATGAAAATATCAGCAGCCTGTTTGAAAATATCCGGAATAAAAAATCCGTGCAATTCAAACAATTGGTTGTACTTAATTTTAGCGACTCGGCAGTAAAGCTTGTAGCAGATCAATCTGTGGCAACCCAGAAAATAATAGAAGTGTATATGCTTAATCATGTTAAAAGTATAAGGATGCTTTGTAAACCAGAGCAACGGCCTAAGTTTGATTCTTTGTTCATTAAAGTATTCAACCGGAGGGGTGAAGGAAGAAAAAAAGCCGAAAAATAAAAACGAACGCCTGTTTCTTATGAATCTGTCGTCTTATATAATATTAATCTTAAATCTTAAATGAAAATAACATGAAAAAGCAATTTGTATTAATGGCAGTTGCCGCGCTCCTTAGCATTACTGCTGTAAATGCGCAAGGTGGTGGCGGACAGCGTATGACACCCGAGGAAAGAACGAAGGCAACCATGGAAAAACTGGTAGTGTTAAATTTAGATACTGCGTCAAAAGCAAAAACGGAAGCAGTCATTTCAGAATTTAACAATGCGCAGCAAAAAGCAAGGGATGAAATGCGTGCAAGTGGCACAATGGACAGGGATGCGATGATGGCTAAACGAAAAGTACTGGCGGATGCAAGAGATGCCAAATTGAAAGCTATTTTTACACCTGAGCAAATGAAAAAATGGACAGAAGAAATTGAACCGTCCCTGAGACCACAAAGAGGAAATGGTCCCGGCCAATAGGTAAAGAAGTTTGGTTTTGGTAAAGTTAGCCCTGCTTATGGCGGGGCCCTTTTTTTGGATCCAGATGGAAGTTTTTCCATTTTCCCACCCAAATCAATCAAAACAGGTTTTTTGAATTTCACCCCCATTCATAAATAAAACAGTTACTGATTTTCATTCTAATTGAGTAGGACCCCTTAATTATTGCCCCCAAACATTCAAATTGATTCAACAACTATCTGGCTTTTCCCATTACCTGGTATCTCCATCAGTAAGCACCTTCAATTCATCTTCTTTCAGCATCAGCATGATAAGTGATATTCCGATAAATGTTACAATTCTATCCGCACTGTATAAGCCATTCCATTTGAGGCTTTGCCACATAACAAACCATTCGCCTGCGATTGCCTGAAAAACAATAAACCAGATAACGATGCCCAGGGTAAGACCATATATTGCCCAAAGTTTGGCAGACTGAAAATCTGGCACCTTTCTATTAATATTCCTGTACATATTCCAGGCGCCTCTCAGGCAGCAATATGCCGTGAGGGCTACCAAAACTATAATCAGGATATAGGCTAAATGATAAATTACAACAGCGTTCACTGAACGATATATTAATTTATTGCCGGAAAATGTAGTATCCATTTTCATTACGTGTTCCACAAAATAATAAGAAGAGAAATAATCAGTCATATTGTTAAATGCTACCAGGAAGGTTAGTAGACCTACGCCGGTTACAACCAATAATTTGGCCAGACGAAAAGCAAATGTGGTTTGGTTCATTTTTAAAAGTATAAATAAATAAAAATAGGATAACACAAAAAACTCCCGTCCCGTTTTCACAGTATGCCCCGCAAATCATAAAGCACCATTCCGGGATCATGTTTATCACTATCCACTTGTGAAATGATAATGCCAAACCCAATTCCTTTCAGGCGGCTCTGTTGGCGCTTCAAGACCCAATGTTTTCTTCATGGTGACCCGGGAAATTCATTCGCGATGAATGCTCTCCGTACAGAATTTTTTCCGCAATGGATGTAAAGGATATCACCAGGTTCTGCAGGATAAATTTGAAAATATTTCTTTGAATTACCATATAAAATTTGTATTTTAGAGTTACTGAAGCACCAGGTTTCAGGAACCAAAAAATACTTATTTCCTAAAGAATTTTTCAGATTTCTCCCATTTTATTGACTTTAAAATCCAGTGTTACTCCAGTTCATATCCAGAGCAAGTCCAGTTCAAGTCAAGACTTCTCTTTAAGGTCTATATAAGGTTCCCCATACTTATCCCGGGTTTCCTTCTACTTTTGTACCCGAATTTGCCCGGCAACACATCCACAATAAGGCTTGCAGATGATAAAGTATCTCACCCTTCACAAATCACAAAAATTAACTTTTTTATAATTTGATACTTATTTTTGTAATGATCGTACGAACCTGCATTTCTACTTATTGAGAAAATAACGAAAACTGCAACAATAGCCCACTTAAACCTTCTGCCATAATTTAAATAAAAATGTCCCTGTAAACGGTTCTTATAACATATATTTATTATATACATCCGAACTATAAATCATTACAAGCAACCCGTTTTAACAATTTAAAAAATGTTTATGAAAAAGATCATCTTTTATCCTCTCTTATTCCTTTCCTGCTTTGCTATGGCACAATCCGTGGGAATAGGGACAAACGCACCCAATAATTCTTCAGTACTTGACCTGGGCCCGAGCGCAAAGCCGATTGTGCTTCCCAGGCTCACATCGACGCAAATGAATGATGTAACAAGCCCTGTACAGGGAATGCTTTTGTACAATACAACCGAGCACCAGTTGTATAGTTATATGCGTTACCGGACATCATTATTCATTGGTCAAAGTAACAACCGGTGGCAACCTGTTTCCACCGGCCCTCGAATGATAGTGTGGGGGGTTGTAGACAGCTTTGGTACGGAAATAAATGGTAGTCTCAGCTACGCCGTGGACTGGGATGCTACGAATCACTGGTACCGGCTCTCGCTTACCAATCCTCATGAATATTATAAAGACAGTATGTTGCTAATGGTCACAGCAGTTGGAAACGGATCCTGGGACCAGGCAGTTTCCACAGGGGAATTGATTGAAGCAAATGGGCGGTTAGCCAGTATTAAGTTTACAGATGTATCCAGGATTGCTGATGGGTTTAACACTTTGGAATCCAGGCGAAGAAGCGGCTTTCATTTTATATTATATGACCTGCGGAAAGTACCTTATTAGATTTCAATCCTGGAGCCCTGCTTATACCGGAGGTTGCATATTGTTTCAAATTGGCAGGTGCGGCCTGGGCATAGCCGCACCTGCCACCCACAAAATGGAGAAAGAAAATCACATGCTTTAACAGGATTCCCGGGTATTAGTATGCTTTATGGCATCGCATCCTATATTGACTACATTTTTTTTCCTCCTTGTAGATTTTCTCCACTATTTGTTTTACTGCAGGTTTCTTTTTACCAAGACTAATAGGGATACCCATTGTAAGATTCCAGCCTGAGGTTTCAGATTTCAGGCTCGTATTGCCTGGCTTATTGCCTGATACCGTGTTAATACTTTGTGTGGTAAGATTCCCCATGCCTTTTAAATAATTTATGCTAACCACGAATGTCCTGCCTGAATTATTGCCAAACTCAAAACCAACTCCACTAATCAATGCAGTCTTCCAGTTACCCGCATTGTATTCATAACTGGTTGGAGTACCCTTGGACTTTATATATATTTCTGTGGCTGGATTAAAAGGAATATATGCAATCCCCAGCGAAGGCTGAATACGAACCCATGATCCTTTATCCGGAGATTTTGCAGCGGCATCCTTATTCGTCTTACTTCCACAACTATTTCTAACCAGTGGATTACCGCAACTCTTTCTTATTGCATTTTTTTGGCAGTGAATTCCTGCTGTTTTGTTTGTTGAGCCGGGCTTTTTAAAATAGATAGGTTTGCTGCTAACCTGATAACCACCCTCCAGGCGAATTTGTGTATTACCTCTTGATGCTGCATAAGAACTCATCCCTGTTTGCGGATCTGAAAAATTAAATTTAACAATTGACCGGCTGGTGTTCATTCCAAGAAAAGGACCATGCAAATTTCTGAATTTATAATCAAGTCGAATACCAGCTTGTGGAGACAGGTTTGCTCCGGTTGGAGTGAAGTAAGGAAGTTCATTGTATCCAATTGAGGTCCTGGAGTTTTCAAAACCTAACTGGGGAGTAATGGTGAATTGTGCATTCGCTACATATTCAATTATAACGAACAGGCAAATTAGTATGGCTGGTTTCATGATATATGGTTTTAGTAAAAGAAAGTTAGGTTTTTTCCGGAAAATAAAAAATAAAATTACACGGGTGGCAAAAAAATAAAATATCCTTTAGCCCCCCATCCATTCCCTAAAGTCCGATACACTTTCCTGGCTGATGATAATCTCTTCCCTGATCACCGGCTCCAGCTCAAGCAGCAATTTACTCCTGGGATAGGTCTTTATTTTTTTGATTGCACTGATATTCACTAAATATTTCCTGTTAACGCGGTAAAATTGTGCAGGATCTATTTCCTTTTCCAGTTCAGCCAACGATTTGTCCAGGATAAATTTCTGGTTGTTTTTATCAACCATGCATACCAGTTTATGCGTAGCAAAAAAATATGCAACGTCTTCAGTTTTAATGGTAATATAATCTGATCCCCTTTTTATCAGGTAGCGCTTCTTATATTTTTCATACCGGGGTGTTTGTTGCGATTGAATCAACTGCTGAAAATCAGCAGAAAAATATTGCCTGAGCGCCTGGTATTTTTTAAAAGCGGATGCTAATTTTTCCTGCCGGATTGGCTTCAATAAATAATCGATGCTGTTGTATTCAAATGCTTCCTGCCAGTATTCATCGTAAGCTGTCGTAAAAATAATGGGGCAGTCAACAGCACACTGATCAAATATTTTAAAGGATAACCCATCAGTTAATTCAATGTCCATAAATATCAGCGAAGGCAACCGGTTATTTTGCAGCCAGTCTACAGACGCTCCTACGCTACCCAGGATGGCCTGCACTTCAATACTGCCATCGTATTGGGCAATTGCTTGCTGCAGTTTTTCCGCTGCGGGTTTTTCGTCTTCAATAATGATTACTTTCATAAAAAGTACTTAGTAAATATTTAACAAGGGTAAATAAACAATGAATTTGCCATCTTCCTCTGTTATTGTAAGCGCCTTATTAGTAGTCAGTTTATACCGTTCACTCAAATTTCGCAATCCAATATTCGATGACGATTTTCTTAAAACCTTTCTTCTTATAATATTAGAAACAACAAGCATTTCTCCCTGGAGTACGATATCAATTTTCAAAGGAACGGTATCAGAAAATTCATTGTGTTTGATCGCATTTTCAACCAATATTTGCAGGGAGATCGGTGGAACCAAATACTTGTCATAATTTTCCCCGGGAATATCCAGGTTCATCTCTACCGCTTTCTCAAACCGGATTTTCAATAAAGTAAAATAATCCTGCAAAAAATTAATTTCGTCTTTCAACAAAACAATATCACGCGCCTTATTTTGCAGGATATAGCGATATACATCCGCCAGGCTGTCATTAAACTGTTTTGCCTTAACTGGTTTGTTTTCAATTAAATGACTCAGGGTATTTAAAGAATTAAAAATAAAATGCGGATCAATTTGATTTTTCAAAGCTTCCAATTCAGCCTCTGCCCTGGCCCGTTCCAGTTGTTCCTTGTTGATTTTATCAGCCGCCATATCTCTTACGGCAAACACTGTTTCATATACATTTACCAAAAAAAACACTGCACAGGTAATGATAATTGACGATAGCTGTACCACCTGCCAGTCTACCCTTCCATCTAAAAAAATATGATACCACACAACCAACAGCAAAATACTTACCGGCACACAATAAAAAGGGATGGTAATGAGGATGGCCAATACCTTTTTTAAAGGTTTATTCAGCCAGTCAAAGTAACTGCGTAGTGTAAAATGTAAAAAGCGCGTGCCCTCATAAATAATAAAAGCGATCATTATCGTGTAGAGATAACTGAATTTAATTTGCCAGTTGGTAAGGCTTGCATGTGGTACCATCCGGGTAAGTAATGGTATAGAAATCCCAAAAAAAGGTATCAGCAATACCCTGATACCGATATCATTTAACCGTTCCCGGCTATTGGAAGATTTTGTCGGGTTTTTTCCCGGTTTTATCGGCATTGTTTATGGCTTTATCCTGTATGCACTTGCGAATGTAAAGTTTGCGAATTAGTTTAGGTATTCAATAAATAATTTTAACCTCAATTACTTTACTATGGACATGTCATCGATCAACTGGTTAGCCGTTTTGGTAGCAGGTATATCCGCATTTGTATTAGGAGGTGTATGGTATTCACCTGCACTATTTGGAAATGCATGGATGGCTGATAATAAACTGGACATTGAAAAAATAAAGAAAGGCAATATGCTTAAGATCTATGGCGTCGCCTTTATTCTTTCACTAATCATGGCATCCAACCTGGCCATGTACCTGGCAGATGGCCCCTCCACCTGCCCTATAGGTTGCGCTCAAAAAACTGATATTGTGTGGGGTGCTATAGCCGGTTTTTTGGCCGGCATCTGGGTATTTTGTGCCGTTGCCATTCATGGTCTGTTTGAACATCGCACCGGCAGGGTTATTTGCATTAATGGGGGTTACAGCCTGCTGGGCCTCACGTTGATGGGGGCAATTATTGGCGTGTGGCGATAATACCATGCTAGTTCAGGTACCAATACAATGATTCACGCATTGAATAAAATAGTTAACACCAATATTTTTAACATAGATATCAAGATTATGTATTTTGTAAGGCCGGTATTTTAAAAAGCATTAATTATCCAATACACCGGTGCTAAATATAATGTATGAAAATAATATGCATGCTCCTGGTAGTTTTCGGTTTTCCCGGTATTTGCCATGCTCAAACGCTTCATTGCAGTAATCCGGTTTACAGGCAGTTCGATTTTTGGGTGGGAGAATGGGAAGCCTATGGAAAAAATGGCAAAAAAGCAGGAGACAGCAGGATCAGCATAATACTCGACAGCTGCATCGTATTGGAAGAATGGACAAGTTTGGCTGCGAAAGGCCAGTCACCATATTCCGGTAAGAGTTTCAATACCTACAACGCAGCCACCAACCAATGGCAGCAAACCTGGGTGGATAATGCCGGGGGAAGCAATGAATACCTGCAGGGTAAATATGAACATAACTCGATCGTCTTTATTACAACGCCCTTTCCCTATTCGAACGACACAATCGCAATAAGACGCCTTAGTTTCTTTGATCTCAATAAAGATAAAGTGCGCCAGTTCGGTGAGATCTCAAAAGACAATGGAACTACCTGGGTCACTGAATATGACCTTGAATATCGCAGAAAAAAATGACAGGCGGTTACATTTTGATCTTTAATTTGCAGAACTTTAAGTAAAAAATATGAACCGGAAATTATTTTTACAAAATGCAGTGATTGGATCAGGCATTATTGCGGCAGCACCCTATTTATCGTTAGCACAAACTGTTACCCCAAAAAAACAAACCGCGATTGAACCCTTACTTCCTGAAGCAGTGAAAGAATTTGTTATTGCAGGCCATGGGGATTTTGACAAAACGAAAAAAATGTTGCTTGAGTTACCCTCATTGCTTTACTCAACATGGGATTGGGGCGGGGGCGATTTTGAAACCGCCCTCGAAGGGGCTGGCCACGTTGGTAACAAAGAAATTGCTAATTATTTAATTGGCATCGGCGCAAGAACAAATTTATTTGTTTTGACCATGTTAGGCAAAACACAAATTGTAAAAACATATTTGGATACTTATCCCGGTTACTTAAATGCAAGAGGTCCGCATGGACTTACTTTATTACATCATGCACAAAAAGGGGGCGATGATGCAAAGGAATTACTGGAATACCTGCAAAGCAAGGGCTTGAAAGAAACCAAAATGAAATTATAAACCTATCCTTCAATGATAAATTATCAGCGGTTGGTGGCATTTTTTTTAAATGCAGTAACAAAATAAAATTCTAACATTTCCCATAATTTATTTTATGGGGTCAAAAAAAAATTTATGAATAATGCAATCAACTGGTTCGAAATTCCATCGATTGATTTGGAACGGGCGCAAAAATTTTATGAAACCATTTTCGGTATTAAAATGTCGCCCGTGGATCTGCCGAATATTAAAATGAGGATGTTTCCTGTGGATGACCCGATGAGCGGTATTGGGGGTGCCGTTGTGAACAGCGGTGGTTTTCATAAACCATCGTCCACAGACGGGCCACTCGTATATTTAAACGGCGATCCCGACGTTCAAGAGGTTTTGGATAAAGTGATAACAGCAGGCGGAACGATCATGGTTCCTAAAACGGAAATATCACCCGAATATGGGTTCATGGCCGTGATCCTGGATACAGAGGGAAACCGTATTGGTTTACATTCAGGGCCCCAATAAATATAAATAACCGGTTAGTGAATAATCAGTTCAATAAAGAAACATTGTTCGGGAATTACGAATTTTCGACCATTCACCTGCAAATAAATAATGCATGCAATCAAAAGCATCATCCATTGAGCAATATTTAAAGGAGTTACCCCCGGACCGGCAGGAAGCCATGATTAAACTCAGAAAAGAAATTTTGAAAAATTTACCCAAAGGCTTTAGGGAAGAAATGAATTATGGCACGATTGGTTATGTAGTGCCACATACATTGTACCCAAAAGGATATCACTGCGATCCCAAATTACCCTTACCGTTTATGAGTATTGCCTCCCAAAAGAATTTTATAGCCGTATACCATATGGGAATGTACGGTGATAAAAATTTGCTGGAATGGTTTGTAAAAGAATATGCAAAAAATACAACCGCTAAACCGGATATGGGAAAAAGTTGCGTTCGCTTTAAAAAGCCTGCAACGATTCCAAACAAATTAATTGGTGAATTGGCTGGAAAAATGACAGTTGCAGATTGGATAAATAAGTATGAAGAGAATTTAAAAAGATAACCGCCATCAAAGCCGGTCATTAAGTGTGGCTCTTCCGGCTATGGGTGGTCTGTCAGAAACTAAGGCCAGGTAAACGCTGGTATTAAAATATACTATATGGCTTACAACGAAAAACTTGCTTACCGGGTACGGGAGATCATTGCAGCCACACCCCGAATTATAGAAGAAAAAAAGATGTTCGGTGGATTATGCTTTATGGTGAATGATAAGATGTGTGTAGGTGTTGAAACTGACAGGCTGATGGTCCGGCTTGATCCTGCCTTGTATGAGCAGGTGATGGAAAAAGAAGGTGTGACAGCCATGGACTTTTCAGGCAGGACAATGAAAGGATATGTTTTTGTGGCTGTTAAGTCATTAAATACTAAAACTAAACTGGATTACTGGCTAAAACTTGCGCTGGATTATAATACAATTGCAAAAGTGTCTAAAAAGAGGAAGAAATGAAAAAATGGCTTGCAGCAGCAATAATTAGCATGATATTCCCGGCCTTCCTAAACCATAAAGCACAAAATAATGAGGGATTTGCACATTTATATGCTTTGGAAGGAAAATGGATAATGAAATCAAAAAATGGTACGATTGGCGAAGAATGGACAAAAATTAATAAGGATTATTTACAAAACCGGGGTTTTATAATCAGGGCTAATAATACAATTACAACAGAAAGAGTGGCACTACGAAATACAAAAGAAGGAATTTATTATACCTCCACCGTTGTGGACCAAAACAACAGGCAACCCGTCGCCTTCAGGCTTACCTCTGCCGGTAATAATATCTTTGTGTTTGAAAACCCAAAACATGATTATCCAAAAAGAATTTCATACAGCTTCATAAACAAAGATTCGCTTCATGCATGGATCGATGACGGAAAACAAATTCCAGAAAAGAAATCAGCTTTTCGATACAGCAGGCAAAAACAATAATTGACTTTTAAATATTCAGGTATTGACGGTTTTCAAAGTTGTATTATGTTTTGTTAAGCTAAGGGAATGGTCAATTTTGAATGGTGGGTTGAAAGATGAATAGTGAATGCTTGCCCATTGACTGTTGCCCGTTGCTTATTGCTTATTGCTTAATTCCTATTACTTCATCAGCTAAATATTTTTTAAGCTCAAAATAACAAATATGCATAAGCGATTTTCAATCTTTATTTGGGCGGCCATAATTTTTCAATTGTTAACAGCGGTTTTTCATTCCCTATCCTTTATTATAAAACCTGAAGCGGCCAATGATACGGAGAAGCAAATGCTTGAGCTAATGAACACGTATAAAATGAATATGGGCAATGGAATTTTCAGAACCTATAGCCAGCTGGTTGTTTCGTTCAGTGTCAGCCTCACGCTGTTATGTTTATTTGGCGGCCTGTTAAACTGGTTATTAAAAAGAAAAAATATCGCGTCTGAATTATGGAAAGGAGTGCTCCTGGTTGAATCCATTATTTTTGGCGTTTTGTTCCTGGTAGTATTGCTATTCGGCTTCTTGCCCCCAATGATATGTACAGGTTTGATCTTCATAAGTTGTGTTGCTTCATGGATAAACGCTCAGCCAATTCGTTCACAATAATATTATTATTTGCAAATCTCCTATAGACCAGGGTTGGAGGGGCCTGGTTGGTATTGAATTGCCACCGGCTAAAGCTTGTGGACAATGAAAAATGCAATACACTGTGGCTTGAGCCGAATTGAATTTAAGCTTTTTCCGGATTGGCCTGGCTAAACCCAAAAAATGATTAAGTTTATTTGTTCCCCGGTTAAAGCTCGAGGCAATTCATGATACCAATTCCAACCAAAGTGGTGTATACTCCTTTTGTTGTGCCGCCGGATCAGCACATCTTTGCAGGAGTAAAATCTAATTTTGAACAGTTTCTCTTATTACTTCCTCAATCCGCCCTTTCAATTCCGCGTACCCTGTATAACCACGTGCTAATAAATGAAATTTAGTTTCATTCACCTGCATCAATACAGCGGGGAAACCTGTAACCTGCAATTGTTTACACAATGCAAATTCGTAATAAGCGCTTTCTTTATATTCCTCACTTTTTAATTTGGAATAAAAAGCTTCAGGCTGAATAGAATATTTTTCAAGCAAATGCAGGTATGCTTCGTCGTCGCACAAATCTCTACCCTCATCATGTAAGGCATATTGCATATCAGCTGCAAATTCTATCTGCCTTTCCGGATAGAACTCTTTAAAAATGCATAGCGCAATGGCTGGCTTTTCAGAAGAAGGGTACCAATCGCTCAGGTCAGGGTTATTGATATGCCATAAATAGTCAGCGCCAAATTGGATGCCGGTATGTTCTTCCACTACTTTATACGCCTTCTGTATATATCCTGCTGTAAAACTGATATGCCTGGATTCTTCAGTAATGATCATTCCGCCACTTAATACTTCAAATTCAAACTGGTCTCCATATTCTTCGGAAATTCTTTTTATTACCGGGCTAAATCCATAGCACCAGCCGCAGTATGCATCGTAACAGTAAATTAATATTGGTTTATCCATTCAGCAAAGTTGGTATAATTTTCCATGTTTAATTTTTAAAATAGAATTAAAAAGTGTTGGTGGTATTAAACTCTTATTGTAATATAGTTGCGGGCCGTCTTTAAAAAATCTGGTATGATGCTTACCGTTTACTCAGCAAAACTGACCGTTTGCTAAATACTCTTTAATTGAGCTTGCAAAAGTTAAAATCATACTATATCTTCGTCCCGGTTTTTCATAGGATATTGGATTTTAAATCGGGACTAGATTTCTATCTTGGTCCTTTTTTTTTACCTGCTCAGTTTGCAATCTGTATGATTTTTAACCTCGTTCCGGCCGGATTATCCTTTCCCAATTCAGCTTGTCCTTATAATGATTTGCCGTACCGCAATCTTTATGTAACTTTCAATTCCTGATTTTTTACCAACAAAACATTTGCATTATGCGATTTTTTATGTTTCCCGCCTTTCTGCTTCTTTTTTTGATTTCCACTAATACGATCGCACAAAATAAGAAAGCCGCTACTGCCGTAAACCCGGATACGGGAGATACAATGTCAACTTCCTTATTGAATGGATTAAAATTCCGCAGTCTTGGCCCCGCTATCACCAGTGGCCGCATTGCAGACCTTGCTGTTAATCCTTCAAATATTTATGAATACTATGTTGCGGCAGCTTCTGGTGGTGTATGGAAAACCACCAATGCGGGTGTAACCTTCACACCTGTATTCGATGGAGAAGGCGCTTATTCCATTGGTTGCATAACTATAGATCCGGGAAACCCGAATACGATTTGGGTGGGCAGTGGTGAAGATAACAATCAGCGAAGCGTTGCTTACGGTGATGGTATTTACAAATCTGAGGATGGTGGAAAAAGCTGGAATAACATGGGATTGAAAAAATCAGAACATATCGGCAAAATTGTTGTGGATCCGGGTAATTCCGACCTTGTGTATGTGGCTGCTTATGGCCCCTTATGGAGTTCGGGGGGTGATAGGGGCATCTATAAATCTACAGATGCTGGAAAAACCTGGAAATCCATTCTTACCGTTAGCGAAAACACCGGATTCAGCGAAATACATATGGATCCCCGCAATTCAAATATATTATACGCAGTCGCACACCAGCGCCAGCGTAAAGTGTTTACCTATATTGGTGGCGGGCCTGAATCTGCTGTTTATAAAAGCACGGATGCCGGTGCTACCTGGAATAAAATTATGAAAGGCCTGCCATCAGGAGATTTAGGCAGAATTGGATTGGCTGTGTCAACTGTAAAGCCCGGCCTGTTATACGCGGTAGTGGAAGCTAATGACGGAGCGGGTGTTTATAAAAGCAATGATCGCGGTGCAAGCTGGGAAAAACAAAGTAGTTATACCACTTCAGGGAATTATTACCAGAAAATATTTTGCGATCCCATCAATATTGACAAAGTATTTGTTATCAACGCCTATATGGCAGTTAGTCTCGATGGAGGGAAAAATTTCAAAATTCTGGGCGAAAAAAGCAAGCATATCGATAATCATGTTATTTGGATTGACCCGAAAGAAACAAATCATTTTCTGGTAGGCTGTGATGGCGGATTGTATGAAAGTTTTGATGGTGCGGAAAACTGGTTGTTTAAGCCTAATTTACCCATCACCCAATTTTATAAGGTCGCCACCGATAATGCCTTACCATTTTACGGAGTGCATGGTGGTACGCAGGACAATTTTAGTATTGGCGGCCCTTCAGGAACCACAAGTGCCAATGGTATCATTAATTCAGATTGGTATTTTACGAGTATTGGTGATGGATTTGAAAGCCAGGTAGATCAAAGCGATCCTAATATCATCTATGCGCAATCTCAATACGGTGGATTGGTCAGGTATGATAAAAAGAGCGGTGAATCCCTTGATATAAAACCAATTGAACAGGAAGGTGAATCAGCCATGCGCTGGAACTGGGATGCTCCCCTGGTGATCTCGCAGTTCGATAATAAACGCTTGTACTTTGCCGCAAATAAAGTTTTTCGTACTGATGACAGGGGCGAAAGCTGGAAGGTGATCAGCGGTGACCTTTCAAGGGGTATAGACAGGAACAAACTCACGGTAATGGGTAAGGTATGGAGTATGGATGCCATAGCAAAAAACGGCTCAACAGATATTTATGGCAACATAACCACAATTGCTGAGTCAAAACTGGATGAGAACCTTCTGTATGCCGGAACGGATGATGGCTTGATCCAGGTTACCAGGGATGGAGGAAAACAATGGACCAGGATTGACAATATTCCGGGTGTACCCGGGCAAACATATGTTAACCAGATCATTGCATCCCAGCATGATAAAAACACGGTATATGCAATATTTAACCATCACCGTTACGGAGATTTTCATCCTTATATTTTTAAAAGTAAGGATGCCGGCAAAAACTGGACTGCCATTCAACATAATCTACCTGAAAGAGGCACGGCTTATACCATCGCGGAAGATCATCTGATGGCTGATTTATTATTTGTGGGAACGGAGTTTGGCGTTTACTATACCATTGATGGAGGACAAAAATGGACACAATTAAAAGCAGGATTACCGACCATCGCCATACGTGACATCGAACTGCAAAAAAGAGAAAATGACCTGGTGCTCGCCACATTTGGAAGGGGGTTCTATATTCTGGATGATTATACGGTGCTGCGCAATCTAAAAAAGGAAGAACTGGCTAAACCGGCAGTCATTTTCCCGGTTAAAGATGCTTTAATGTATGTACAATCGGTACCGCTGGGTGTCAGAGGAAAAGGCTTCCAGGGAGAAAGTTTTTTTACGACGCCGAACCCAAAACCTGGTGCTGTTTTCACCTATTATTTAAAAGAAGATATCACAACGCTTAAAGAGAAACGACAGGAGAAAGAAAAAGTGAAGATTAAAAAAGGCGAAACCCCCTGGTATATTTCCATTGATTCAATGCGGTTGGAAGACGAACAACCCGCTCCTCATTTATTATTTACCGTATCTGATGAGGCCGGTAATATTGTAAGAAAAATAATGGCCCCGGCAAAAAAAGGCATACAACGTATTAGCTGGGATTTTCGCTATGCCCCATTTAGACCCATCGATCTTACACCTTATGATGAGTCCTTTGTTTTTAGTGGCCAGGAAACCGGTTATATGGCATTGCCCGGAACTTACAAAGTTTCATTAAGCAAATTTGAAGATGGTATATATGAAGAATTAGGTGCGCAACAAACATTTAAAACTATTTCATTAAATACTGCATCACTGCCGGCTGCTGATAAAAAGTCACTGGAGGATTTTTCTAAAAAAGTAGCCGAATTAAGAAGGGCAACTTCGGCCGCTGATAATTACCGAAGCGAATTGATGAACAAATTGAAATACATCAAACCCGCTGTTTTTGAAACGCCCAGGCTTCCCGTTGGTATTTCAAAAGATATATATGATCTTGAAAAAAGGCTCAATACTGTTAATACCTTACTAAACGGCGATGCGACTTTGGCAAAAAGAGAGTTTGAAACCCTTCCATCGATCAATGCAAGAATAGAATCAATTGTTAGTTCCTTATGGAGAACCACTGCTGCTCCCACAAACACTCACAGGCAATCCTATGCACTTGCGGCAAAACAATTCGCACCAGCGTTAGCAGAGATAAGGTCCATCGGTGAAGCCTTTAAAAAAGTGGAAGATGAATTAGAAAAGAACGGTGCCCCCTATACGCCGGGAAGGGTGCCGGAATGGAAACAGGATTAAAAGTCCCTGCTATGTTCCTAATGGGGAGGAATCACGGGAGATTCTTAAGGGTTGCCCATTGCTTGTCACTCATTTCTCATCACTAATTACTAATCGCTCATCAATCATCAATCACCAATCACCATTCTTAAGGGTTGCCAACCTTTGAAAGGTTGGCAACCCATTGCCCATTGCCCATTGCCTATTGTGGAAACAAGCTCTTATCAATATTCGGGATAATGTGTAAAGCGTTTTTATAATACACTTTCCGTAAAATATCATCGGGTAATCCCAACCCATACATTCTCCAGAAAGCATGATATTTTTTGTGATAGGGAAAATATTCATCTGAAGTTTCAAGCACCCGGAAATAGGTTTTATATTCATCAGGTACCCAACTGTCTTTGCCAAAAAGTATCCTGTCCTGGTATTTGGTAAAAAACTGTCTTGCCATGATCGGTTGTCTGCCAAGTTCCGCAATAACGGCACCAAATTCTACCATCACATTTGGCATTTGATCTAATAAACTTCCCAGTTTTGCCAAATCATTCGGGTACCAACCAAAATGGGCTGCGATGAAAGTTGTATTGGGATGTTTCCTGAACATAGCATGCTGTTCTTCAATCAGGGTTTCCCATGGCAGGGGATTGTCCGCACCACGCTTACGGCCGGGATGTGTAACAATTTCCAGCCACCGTTCATTGTGCTCATCTGTGGCATCCCAGAATGGTTTAGGGTCCGCAGTATGTATCAATACAGGAATTTTTAGTTCACCGCATTTTTCCCATATCGGATCAAGTCTTTGATCATCCACTGCAACCCGGTTGCCTTCCTTATCCTTTACAGAGAAGCCAAGATTTTTAAATATCTTTAACCCATTAGCCCCGTTCTTAACGTCGGCTTCCAGTTGTTTAACAGTTTTTTCCGTCCAGCCGTTTTCCCCAATCCCCTTGAATTCTATGTTGGCGAATATTATGAACCGGTTAGGGTAACCAGCGTTTATATGCTCAATACTACGCTTTAGGTTATCCCCGCTTCCCCCGCTCAGGTTTACCATTACCTTCATGTTTAAGGTATCCATATCACGTATGAGCGATGAAAGATCCCTGGTAGCCATGTCCCACTGGTGATTGTGTACATCAATAAATGGAAATTTAGAATGCCTGGTCAGGTGTTCGGGTACAACTAATGTGGAAACCGGGTCATATTTTTCGAAATCCATTTTTTGTGTTGCTGGTTGATCCTGGGAAAATCCTGAACTGCAAACAAAACAGCCCGCGAGAATTGCTACAATGAATTTCATAATATTAATTAATTTCAAACGACGAAAATAGCGATCGGTTTATAGTGGAATTTTTCATAATGGATGAACGGTAGTCATATCCGGGTGAGTCACCCCCTAAGGGAGACTCAGCGGGCCTTTATGTTTAATGCGCCTCCAGCCAATTCTCTCCAACCCCGATTTCCGCACTGGTTGGCACTTCATTTGGCAAAGGCAGTGCTGTTTGCATACAGTTTAATATAACCGGCCGTATCAGATCCACTTCATCCTTATGCGCATCAAACACCAATTCATCATGTACCTGTAATAACATTCTTGATTTAAAATTCTGCCTGGTGAACTCCTGGTGAATCTTTATCATCGCGAGTTTGATCATATCTGCGGCGGAGCCCTGTATTGGCGAGTTAATAGCATTCCGCTCCGCAAAACCACGTACTGTAAAGTTGGCGGAATTAATATCCCGTAGCCAGCGTTTACGCCCCATAAGGGTTTCTACATAACCCGTTTCCTTTGCAAAGTTGATGGTGTCATCCATATACTTTTGAATATTGGGAAATTGCTTTTTATAATTATCAATGATCTCTTTAGCCTCGGCCCTTGGTATGCCCAGGTTTTCGGCAAGCCCAAAGGCGCCCTGGCCATAAATGATCCCAAAATTCACGCTTTTCGCCTTATACCTCATTTCCTTTGTCACGGCCGATTCTTCCACATTAAAAACTTTTGCCGCTGTAGCGGTATGAATATCCTTCCCGGTCTTAAATGCTTCACACATATTTATATCTCCACTGATGGCGGCAACGATACGCAATTCAATCTGCGAATAATCCGCTGAGATCAATACATGGTTTTCATCTCTTGGTATAAACGCCTTCCGGATCTCCCTGCCTCTTTCAGTTCGTACCGGTATATTCTGTAAGTTAGGATTCGTGCTGCTAAGCCTTCCCGTAACAGCCACCGCCTGCGCATAACTGGTATGTACCCTGCCGGTTTTTTTATTGACAAGGAGGGGCAATGCGTCTATGTAAGTGTTCTTTAATTTTGTTAATTCACGGAAAGCCAAAATATCATCGCATATTTTATTCTGGTGCGCCAGCTTTGCCAATACGTCTTCCCCCGTTGCATATTGACCGGTCTTTGTCTTCTTCGCCTTTGGATCCAGCTTCAATTTTTCAAATAAAACTTCCCCCAATTGTTTTGGGCTTGCGAGGTTAAACCGAACACCCGCTTGTTCATACACACTCTCCTCACTTATTTTTGCTTCCACTTCCAATTGCCTGCTGTATTCATTTAAGAAAGAAGGGTCGATCCGGATACCTTCAAATTCCATATCGGTCAATACTTTCACAAGGGGATTCTCAACTTCGTAAAAGACTCTTTCTACCGCTTTGGACTTTAACTGAGGCAAAAAAACATTCTTCAATTGCAAGGTAATATCGGCGTCTTCCGCAGCATATTCCTTTATTTTATCCAATTCTACATCCCTCATATTGCCTTGTCCCTTCCCTTTTTTGCCAATCAGTTCTGTTATCGAAACCGGCATGTACCCCAGGTATTTTGCACTCATTGCATCCATATTTCTCTTGCCTTCCGGTTCAAGCACATAATGTGCAAGCATGGTATCAAAAATATTTCCTTTCAGGGTAAACCCATACCACTTCAACATCAAAAGATCGTACTTAATATTCTGGCCAACCCAGGTTTTGGCCTCATCGTTAAATGCCGGTTGAAATTTATTTAAAAGTTGTATACACCCTTCCCTGTCTGCAGGACAAGGAACATAATATCCTTCACCGGGAGTTATAGAAAAGCTTAATCCTACAAGCTCAGCGTCGTTGGCATCGATACCTGTAGTTTCGGTATCAAAACATATTTCAGGCCTGGCGGCCAGTATATCCGTTAATGCCGAAATCCCTTCGTCGGAATTTACGAGGATATAATTATGTGGCGTGTTGTTGATATTTCTGTCTGCCACCAGGTCATTTCCCGGACCTGCTTCCGCCTCCTCACTTTTTAATTCTGTTGTTGGGGCCTGTTCAACCAGGTTTCCAAATAAGTCAAGCTGGGTGCTTGCCGCTACCGGAATTGAAACGTCGGTCTCCACACTGATCCATCCCGCTTCCAACACACCTTCTTCACCTAAAATTCTTTTGCTTAATGCTTTGAATTCCAGTTCAATAAACACTTCCTTCAGCGCATCCCTGTTCATTTCTTTTATTCTGAAATTCTCTTCGTGAAATTCAGTAGGTACATTGGTAATAATGGTGGCTAATTTTTTACTCATGATCGCCATCTCCTTGCCTGCCCTTAATTTTTCGCCAACTGATCCTTTTATTTTGTCTGCATTCTCCAGTATATTTTCAAGTGTTTCGTATTCTTCCAATAATTTAGCTGCTGTCTTTTCGCCGATACCTTTTATTCCCGGAATATTATCTACAGAATCTCCCATCAAACCTAAGATATCGATTACCTGGCTTACATTTTTAATCCCCCACTTGGCACACACTTCTGCCGGGCCCAAAATTTCAATGCTGCCACCCTGGTAAGGTGGTTTGTAAATCTTAATATTGGGTGATACCAATTGTCCATAATCTTTATCCGGTGTAACCATGAAAACCTCGTATCCAACTTTCTCTGCCTGTTTTGCCAGGGCACCAATTACGTCATCTGCCTCATACCCGTCAATTGCCACTACCGGTATATTCAGGGCTTCAATGATGCGCTTAATATCAGGAACCGCTGACAGAATATCTTCGGGTGTTTCCTGCCGGTTTGCCTTGTAATCAGCAAAATCTATGTGGCGCTCTGTTAGCGCGTGCGTGTCAAAACATACGGCCATATGGGTGGGCTTCTGATTATTGATCAGGTCAACTAAAGTGTTGGTAAACCCAAACTGTGCATTGGTGTTCCTGCCCTTGCTGGTAATGCGGGGATTGCGGATCAATGCATAATAGGCCCGGAAAACAAGGGCAAATGCATCGAGAAGAAATAACTTTTTTTGCATGTAGTAAAAGTAAGTCTTTAATGTAAAAAGTAATAATGCTTCAGTGCATTCCAAATTGTCGCTCCTGATTTCGGTCGGTGGGGACACCGACCGAGGCTCTGCCGTGGTTTGTGTCCTCGCAAACCACCTATTGCCACGACAATTTGAATTGAACCCAAAAGCTTCAGTTTTTCATTTCAATTATCATTTCCCTTTAATAAATGATTTAGGAATCTCCAAAACCGGCTATAGAATAAACACCAAAACCAATCATCCTTTTTATAAAATCGGATAATTTTACTGCGTATAATCAGACTAACTTTTAAAATTATCTTAATCCTCAATCAGGCAACTTCGTTTTCTATTATAGGGGTATTCAAAAAATTCAATTCGGGCAGCTACCTGATTCTAATAGGTAACACCTGATGCTTTATGCAAATAGGTGGCATCCGTCAACTGGCATAACATAAACTGGGCCAGATCAGCCTTTGAGATCATTGTAGTAAGAACATAATTCCCAACTCTAGTTCCGTGCTTGTAAATTCTACGTTTTCTCCCATAAGCTCCTTACCGGTACCTCCCGTGCCACCAATAATTAATAATTTCATGTTACATCTATTGACACATCAGGATATAGTATAAATCCCTTCCACCGGAATAAGCTCCTTTTATATCTAATCACCTGTCTTTTCTGGTGGGCAACAGGTATATTCATCCAATCTTCAAAATCTTGTATCTATAAACAATGGTAACATAGCACGCCAGGTTGGCCAGTCGTGTCTCCATTCATTGCCCCATACACTTAATTCATAATTAATCCCTTTATTATATAACACGCCTGCAAAACGCTTGCCCGCTTCGGGATCTTCATAATCACCGGAACCCGTAAGTATATGTATGTGGTAGCTTTTGCGTATTTGTTCCAAAATTCCATGATCGGTGAGGTTGGGCATATAATGCATCGGAGAATTATAGTATACCTGCTCATCAAAGAAACCCTTGGTGTATTCTGTCAGATCGTATACGCCACTCATGGCAATTACCCCATTGATCAGATCGGGGCGTTTTAAAAAAAGATTCATGCTATGAAGTGCTCCCAGCGAGGCCCCGGAAATAATGATGGGGGTATCCCAGGAGGTATTTCCTTTTATAAATGGTATTACTTCATTGTAGATATACTGATTGAATTGATTGTGGCGGATGGCCTTGTGCTCACCTAACATATTATTATTCATCCAGCTTTCATTATTGATACTGTTAACCGAAAACACTTTCACCTTACCACTGTTGATATAAGGGCTCAGATGGTCAATCATCTGGAAGCGTTCATATTCTAAGTAATCGGCACCAGCGGTAGGTACCAGCAATAACGCAAAGCCATAATCGCCATATACAACAACCGGCATCTCTTTTTGTAATGCAGGGCTAAACCAATTTGTTAATTGTCTATTCATAAAAAAAATTTGTCTTAAGTCTGGTAATATAATTTGATTTCAACACCCGGCAAATTTTGTGCAACAGAATCGGTATTTTTGCTGAGTTGGAGAAAATTTCTCTAAATTATTAAATTCCGTGTTATGATGCTAAAATTAAAATCTTCTTTTCTTTTAATAATCCTGTCAATTATATTTTATTCCTGTGAGAAAGAATATAGCCTTGAAGGAAATCTGGCAGGCGGCACAGCAGTATATACACTGGATGGTGCATCCGGTATATGTACCAATGCGAGTGTTACAGGTACTTACAAGGAAGGCACTGCCCTGGATGCTACAAATATTGTAACAATCTCCGTTGACGTAACCACACCGGGCACCTATGCAATTGCTACAACCACGCTTAAAGGTATTTCCTTTTCAGGATCGGGCAGTTTTTCTGTTACTGGTCCCCAGACAATCTCCCTTACCGGTACAGGCATACCGGATACACCGGGAACTGTTTCCTTTACCCCGGGCGTTAACGGATGTGCTTTCCCTGTCACCATTACCAGCGGCGGAAGCAGTGGAGGAACCTCAGTATTTACTTACGACGGAAATTCGGGCAACTGTACAGGTTTTACTCCTGGAGGCACTTACGCTGCAGGTACCGCCCTGGGAGCCGGCAATTTTGCATCAGTTAGCGTGAACGTAACAACATTGGGAACTTACGCCGTTTCCACCAATACGGTTAATGGTATTACTTTTTCAGCAAACGGTACTTTCACGGCCACGGGAACCCAGGTTATTCAGCTTAACGGATCCGGGACGCCCATCGTGGGAGGAACTTTTGATTTTACACCCGGTGCCAATGGCTGTACATTTTCCATTACAGTAACGGGGAGCAGCAGCGGTTCCGCGGTTTTCACTTATGACGGAGGTACAGGCATTTGTACAACTGCTTTCCCTTCGGGAACATTTACTTCCGGTAACGTTCTGACTGCTTCAAACATAGTGATAGTCGATGTAAATGTTACTGCCACCGGTACCTATTTAATCACAACTCCGCTGGTGAATGGATTTTCTTTTTCTGGTTCGGGTAGTTTTGCCACCATCGGTATAAACTCAGTTACGCTTACCGGAACTGGCACACCTGCTACTGAAGGCGATTTTAATTTTACGCTGTCCAACAATGGCTGTTCATTCCCCATAACGGTATTCGCAGGCACTCCTTCAACTGATTTTTTAAGATGTACTATTGACGGCATTGACCGGACTTTTAATCTGAATATTTCAAGTGTTATTCCAGATCCCGCTTTGGTCGCAATTAGCGGAGATGAAACATCAGCTTCAGTCACCCCGTCTTTTCAAATAAGTTTAGCAAAATCTCCGGCTGTTACCATTGGCAATTATGACCGGTTCTCTTTAACTAACACAAGCACATATTGTGGAATAGCATACAGTGATGGTGTTGCCGCAACAGGATGGGCTACCGGAATATTACAGTCCGGGGGATTCTCTGTGAATGTAACAAGCTATGCCGGCAACAGGATAGAAGGTACTTTTTCAGGCACTTTATATGATAATGACGGATCAGGTACTGTTACGAAAGCAATAACGGCAGGACAGTTTAGTGTGCCTTACTAATTGGAGAGTAAGTTATTTGTTCCCGGATATCCAAATCACGAGCTACAGCTTTGAATAGTGAGCTTTAATTCTCGCTTCGGGTGAGTGAGTTCATTGTTGCCGGAAGGAGTAAATAATGAACCATCAACAATGAAGCATGAACAATCGACCATTCTCCGCTATTCCACCACACCTTCCTTAATTTCGGTCCACAGTTCGTGATAGCATTTAGCCGCATAACTGCTGCGGGCAAATTCTTCAATCGGCTGGCGATGGATGCCCATTTTTTCCACGTCCGACAGGTAAGGTATATAGTTTTGAAAAAATTTCTTGTCTTTATACAGTTGTTCCATTATCTCATTGTGCATATTCTTTCGAAGGTCGGTCATGGTGAAAAAGCACATCAATTTGCTGCTGTCAAGATCCCTTTCCTTAAAATAATCCTTCACCATATTATAGGTACGGATAGATAAAGTGCTGGGAATAACGGGCATTAATACCACATCTGATGCATTAAAAATATTTTCACTTAACGTGCTAAATCCGGGTGGACAGTCAACAAAAATAAAATCATATTCTTTTTCAAATTGCTTTAAAATGCTTTTTAGCCTATTTTTATTCCCCTTCATTTCTTCCAGCATAATGTCAAAACTCTTTGACGAAGCATCAGCAGGTATAATCTCAAGGTTTTCATAATTTGTAGCCATGATTGCCGATTCCAGATCGGCATCCTTACTGACTAATTTCTTTATTCCCCGGGCATCCTTAGGTTTTATCTTATAGTAAAACGTGGTGGAACCCTGGGGATCAATGTCCCACAACAGGGTCTTAAAACCATCCTTTGCAGCTAAATAGGCAAAGTTTACACAACTGGCCGTTTTACCAACGCCACCTTTCAGATTATAGAGTGCTACTGTTATCATAAAATAAAAAATTTGTATAATTAAGTGATGGATATGAAAGATAGCAAATTATTTAAAAAATTAAGACTGTTCTTTACTGATTTGGAATTTATTTGCCCGGATTTCCTGAATTGCGCCTGTTTTTTTTCCCGGGGTCATGAAAAAGATTAAAAACCTTAGATACCCTGTTAATAAAAACCCTGGTTTACTGTCATTTATTAAATGCCAAAACTTTTAAAAATAAATCCGCCGGCAAAGGCGCTTATAAAAATTTCTCAAACAGAAACAATGAGTTGGTAGATTTGATAAGTAAATCGGAGGAATGAAAATCGAAATAATTGTACTGCGTACCCCTAAGATACATTGAATTTAAATACTATGTTCAGAACATTTGTAATTGGCGATATACATGGCGGCTTTAAGGCTTTGAAACAAATCCTGGAAAGGGCGGCAGTACAGGAAAATGACAAACTGATCTTTTTAGGTGATTTTGTTGACGGCTGGAGCCAGTCATTTGAAGTGATTCAATACCTCGTTGAACTGGAGAAAAAAATGAAATGCATTTTTATTAAAGGAAATCACGACCAGTGGTGCCAGCTTTGGCTGGAAAAAAATATTCACGATGAAAACTGGTTGTTCAGCGGGGGAAAGGCCACGATTAAAAGCTATTTGCAACAAAGTGAAGCGGATAAATTAAATCACCTGCAGTTTTTCCGGTGCATGCGGAATTTTTATATTGATGATGACAACCGCTTGTTCATTCATGCAGGCTTTTCATCCCAGCAGGGACCTTATAAAGAACGATATAGCAGTAATTACAGTTTGGATCGTACGCTTTGGGAAATGGCTTTGTGTATGGACAAAAACGTAAAAAAAGATTCATTGTTGTATCCTAAAAGATTAAAATTGTTTAATGAAATATTTGTGGGCCATACGCCTACACTTCACTATAACTGCTTTGAACCCATGAACGCAATAAATGTGTGGAACCTGGACACTGGTGCAGCTTTTAGTGGAAGGCTTACCATCATGGATATTCATAGCAAACAGTTTTGGCAAAGTGATATTGTTCAAATTCTTTATCCTGATGAGCCCGGTAGAAACAGGAATTAAATATATAATCATGATACAAGCATGTTAACTGATCCTTTATATTAACTGCGAATTGCCGGTAACATAAACAAAGATTTCCTAAATCAAAATAGTGCTTATTTTAACAATATTGATTATATTTAAGTTTCGAAAATCTTAATATCTAAAAATGAAAATATTTTACTTTATTTAACTAATTCAAAAAATAATACTGTTTCCAGACCTCGCAATAAGGGACTGTGGGCTACAATACTTCAGGCCGGGGCTACCCCTTCATCCCCTCCAGTTCTTTCTGCATCCTGTACATTTCATCCCGCAATCTTGCCGCTTCCATAAAATCCAAATCCCTGGCAGCTTTCTCCATTTCTTTTTTGGTTTTCACTATAGCTTTTTCTATTTGGGGAATAGTTTTATATACCTCCTGTTCTTCGGCTGCCGCGGTTACGATATCCTGATCCGCAGCGATGGAATAAGGATTGGAGGGATCGTATCCCTTTACATCTAAAACCGATCCCTGGGCGAAGATCTGCTCCTTGCTTTTGATGATGGTAGTTGGTGTAATGCCATGTTCGATATTATAGGTTATTTGTTTTTCTCTTCTGCGGCTGGTTTCATCAATGGTTTTCTGCATACTCTCAGTCATCTTATCCGCATAAAATATTACGAGCCCATCCACATTACGGGCTGCTCTCCCGGCTGTTTGGGTAAGGCTTCTTTCATTGCGTAAAAATCCTTCCTTGTCGGCATCCAGAATGGCAACTAACGAAACTTCCGGAAGGTCCAATCCTTCTCTCAGCAGGTTTACGCCTACCAATACATCAATATAGCCTAAACGCAGTTCACGTAAAATTTCTATTCTTTCCAGGGTATCCAGATCACTATGAATGTATTTACTTTTTACATTAATGCGGTGGAGGTATTTATCCATCTCTTCCGCCATTCGTTTGGTAAGCGTGGTTACCAATACACGGTCGCCCATGGTTATTCTTTTGTCAATCTCATCCAGCAGATCATCTATCTGGTTAATGGAAGGACGCACTTCAATAGGAGGATCCAATAACCCGGTAGGCCTTACCACCTGTTCTACCACAATACCACCTGTTTTCTCCAATTCGAAATCTCCGGGTGTTGCACTCACAAAAATAGTTTGATTGATCATATTCTCGAACTCATGAAAGTTGAGCGGGCGGTTATCCAACGCACTGGGTAAACGAAAGCCATAATCCACAAGTACCAGCTTCCTGCTTCTGTCGCCGCCATACATCCCACTTACCTGCGGAATGGTCTGATGACTTTCATCAATAACGCAAATAAAATCTTTCGGGAAATAATCCAACAGGCAGAATGGCCGGGTACCGGGCTTTCTCCTGTCAAAAAAACGGGAATAGTTTTCTATCCCATTGCAATAACCAAGTTCCCTGATCATTTCTAGGTCGTAATTTACCCTTTCACTCAATCGTTGAGCTTCAATAAATTTTCCGCTGCTTTTAAAATACGCTACCTGTGCTGCGGTTTCGTCCTGGATCTCAAAAATTACCTGCTGCATAATATCTTTAGGTGCCAGGTATAAATTAGCCGGAAAGATGGCGGCATTATCCACTAAACCAATTCGTTTGCTGGTAGTAAGCTCCAGCGTTTCAATAGTTTCTATTTCATCGCCAAAAAATGTAATCCGATATCCAAAATCCACGTATGGTAAATTAATATCAACCGTATCGCCGTTTACACGGAAAGTGCCCCTTGTAAAATCTCCCTGCGAACGGCTATACAGACTATTTACCAAGGCATGCAGAAAACCCTGGCGAGAAATGACCTGCCCTTTTTGGATCCTTACGATTCCATTTTCAAATTCGGTCGGATTACCCATACCATAGATACAACTCACACTCGCCACAACAATAATATCCCTGCGCCCGCTTAACAACTGAGCCGTTGCCTGTAGCCGGAGCTTATCCAGTTCTTCATTGATGCTTAGGTCCTTTTCAATGTAAGTATTACTTACGGGCATATATGCTTCAGGCTGGTAATAATCATAATAACTTACAAAATAGCCTACGGCATTATCGGGGAAAAATTGTTTGAACTCCCCATACAGTTGTGCCACCAATGTTTTATTATGCGTAAGCACGAGGGTTGGCCGCTGTACATTTTGTATAACGTTTGCAATCGTATAGGTCTTACCGCTGCCTGTTACGCCAAGCAGTGTCTGGTATTGCTCCCCTTCGAGTATACCTTCTGTAAGTTTGAGGATTGCATCAGGCTGATCTCCGGACGGGGAATATGGTGATTGAAGATTAAATGGCACTTGAAATGATTTTATGCAAATTAGGTCATCCCTTTAAAATTATCTCATTTTCTCGCTAGCACGTTATCTAATTAGCACATTTTATTACACTTCCCGCAGAGGAAAAATATGCAAGCGCTTTTATACGAAAGAGATCGGAATAAAGATTCCCTGGGTTGTTTTCAGGATTATCCCACACAGGTATCTATACCCTGTCTGTTTTTAGTCATTTCCTTATCATTCCCACAACAATACCACATTAATCCACAATAATGTGGATTGATACGGCGATAATATCAATTTAATCTGCTATTGCTATATAGCAGTCTGATAGCAGATAGCCAACTTGTTTAAACCTGTTATTGTATTGATTTGGGAAGAGTAACCAATAACCAGGACAGTTTTTACCGGAAAGAGCATCGGTATAGCATTTGATAAGATCGTGGCCCCGGGATACAAATTACAAGGTTGAGACCGGATACTCAAAATTGCAGGGTACAATTGTTTCCTTGCAAAAAAGCATAATATTGAAACTGAAAGTCCGGATGCTTTACTTTTGCACAAATCCCCAGTTACAAATGTCCACTACTGAAAATCAGTTAGCAATAGAAAAAATTAAATTTGAAGCCTTATTTGAATATGCTTCTCTTGGAATATTGGTTGTTAATTCACATGGTGAAATTATACTTGCAAATACCTTCCTGCTTTCGCAATTTGGCTATCAGGATGCCAGTGAACTGATCGGTAAAAAAATGGAACTTCTGATACCGGATCGTTTTCACTCCGCACATGTACATGATAGAAATGAATATATAGCGAAACCGCAACGAAGACCAATGGGTTTGGGAATGGATTTGTTTGCTTCAAAAAAAGACGGTTCAGAATTCCCGGTAGAGGTAAGTTTAAGCAATTACCGGGGGGAAGGAGAATCATTCGTAATTGCATTTGTAAGTGATATCACCAAACGAAAGGAAATAGAGAATGCGACAATACACCAAAAGGAACAACTTGCCATTATCAACAAGCGGATAGCAGAATTCAATAATGACCTTGAACAACAGGTAGCATTAAGAACCAGTCAGTTACAGGAAACACTAAACGAACTGGAGATTTCAAAAGAAGAGTTGCAAAAAGCATTCAGCAAGGAAAAAGTATTAAGTGACATAAAAAGCAGGTTTGTTTCAATGGCATCTCACGAGTTTCGTACACCGCTAAGTACGATCCTTTCATCAGCCTCTTTGGTATCAAAATATTTGAAAGAGGACGAGCAGGAAAAAAGAGAAAAACATATAAACCGCATCAAATCCGCCGTAAATAATCTGACGGATATCTTAAATGACTTCTTATCTATCGGCAAAATTGAGGATGGCAAAATTATTGCCAATTACACCCTCATTAATATGAAAGAATTAATTACAACAGTTTGTAATGAAATTTCGGGTATTTTTAAGACAGGCCAACGAATCAATTATCATCACAAAGGCGGACAGGTGGTGCGGCTTGACCCCTTCCTGCTTCGCAATGTTATGATCAATTTACTCTCCAATGCTATTAAATTTTCCCATGAAAATGGTAAAATAGAAGTTAACAGTGAATTGAAGGATAGCCTTATTTTCGTGACAGTGAAAGATAGTGGAATTGGCGTTTCCGATGAAGACAAAGAACATTTATTTGAACGATTTTTCAGGGGTGCCAATGTAACCAATATCCAGGGCACCGGATTAGGTTTACATATTGTGGAAAAATATGTTGAACTAATGAATGGAAATATTGACTTTAAAAGTGAGTTGGAAAAAGGCACATCCTTTACAATTACTTTTGATAACAATGCTGCAAATATGCTATAACTATTTATCTTGCAATTATAAAATGTTATTTTTTATGCAACGTGTTTTACTGATTGAAGATAATGATGAGATAAGAGAAAATACGGCTGAGATTCTTGAACTGGCCAATTATAGTGTGGATACTGCCCCCAATGGTAAGTTAGGTGTGGAGAAGGCTTTGCAATGTACACCGGACCTGATTATTTGCGATGTAATGATGCCGGTTCTGGACGGCTATGGCGTATTGCATTTGTTACAAAAAAACGAAACATTGAAAAATATTCCTTTCATTTTCTTAACGGCAAAAGCAGAGCGGGGCGACTTTCGGAAAGGAATGGAAATGGGTGCAGATGATTACATTACTAAACCCTTTAATGATATAGAATTATTAACAGCCATAGAAAGCCGGCTCAGGAAAGTGACACTGCTGCAAAAGAATATTCAAGACAATTTTGCTCTGCCGGCAACAGGTGAATCCGGCAATTTAAAAATGCTGCAGGTCCTGGTAGAAAACAGTGCTGTTAATTTTTATAAAAAGAAACAGTTGATCTATGCCGAAGGGAATCACCCTGTAAGATTATTTTATGTACTAAAAGGTAAGGTAAAAACCTTTAAGACAAACGATGACGGTAAGGAGCTGACAGTTGGTCTTTTTGGTGAAGGTGATTTTGTTGGCTATACTGCAATATTGGAAGGTACCGTCTATAAAGAAACTACAGAAGCAATTGAAGATACCTCGCTGGCAATCATAGCCAAAGATGAATTTGAAAAATTGTTGCGTACCAACAAGGAAGTGGCACAACAATTCATTCAGCTGTTGGCTCAAAGTGTTACCGACAGGGAAAAACAATTGGTGGGAATCGCATACAACTCTTTACGCAAAAGGGTAGCCGAAGCATTGGTACTATTGCAAAAAAAATATACGAAAGATGAGGAAGGGAAATTTTCTATACATATTTCCCGGGAAGACCTTGCTCAAATCGCCGGAACAGCCACCGAATCAATCATCCGGACTTTAAGCGATTTCAAAAGTGAAAAATTAATTGATATTAAAGATGGTTCCATCGTCATCCTGGACGAAAAGCGACTCGCAGCTTTATTAAATTGATTTCTTCATTGAGCAATCAAGTAATTGAGCAATTCAGCCATAAGCACATTACACTATGGAAAGCAGGTACCTATTAAATTGATTTTTTGAATTGGAGAATTCTTTTTCAAAGTAAGACATTTCATTTCGAAGCTTTTCCTGCTTCTTACAGGTCCTATGATCAGGTTCCATTTTTTGTGAAAATGCAAGTTGAAGGTTTTTTTCCTGGGCCTTTATATCATTCCTGATGTCAAATATGCACTCATCTTTTTGTATGAACTCATTTTGAAACTGCTCGGCGATGGCGATAAATATTTTATCATTCTCCCGGTCAACTACCTCACTTAGCCTGGTTTTTAAAAAACTGTTTTCCTGGATAAAAAAATCAAGCATACGCTTCCACGTCATATTTTCGTGTAAAAATTGCTCTGCTTTATTCGAACCGGTCATTAGTTGTTCTTTATTATTTATAACGTTAAGCAAATGCTATTTATTTTAAATTCTTTTTAAACCCCCTGTTATCCTTTCTATTCTGCAGTTTGTCCGGAAACCAACAATGACAAAAATCCGGGCTGCCCTCCTCCGGCTGCACTTTGAAGTTTTTAGGACCTGGTACCTTAATATCACTACCGGGATTAAGGCCTCGAATTCTGAACTACAGGATGACAAATTTGCACTTCCTGAATATTGTTATTTTTTGCCGGGCTCAGATACGGTATGCCTAAACCCATCCCCCTTACTATTAACAGGCATGCCATCAACACCATCATTACCGGATAGGCACTTCGTATTCTTTGTCGTAGCCCGATCCCCATATAATTACCAAAGAAAGAAACGCTCCACATAACAGGTAAAGTGCCAAGGCCAAACGCCGCCATAAAAAAAGCGCTTCTATAAGGATCCCCGGAAGCAATTGCACCTGCGACAGCGATATAAATCAAGCCACACGGCAAGAGACCGTTTAATAAACCTATTGCAAATAATGAGTGGTAATTTTTTTTAAGAAATAATTGACCAAGTGTCGACCTTATTTTATACGTATATGTGGAAACGATATTATTTGAGCCCATAATGGCGATCCATTTTTTGGGAATGAACAGAAAAAATAATAGGGCCATTCCCACACAGACAGATAACCATTGCTGAAAGCCAAAAAGTGAAAAACTCTTTCCTGCCAATCCGAATAATAAACCCAGGCTGCCGTATGTAACCATTCTGCCAATATTATATAAAAAACTGCCGGCAAATTTCGCAAAGTCACTATTATTGCTGAGCGGCAATGAAAATGCCAGTGGCCCGCACATGCCAATGCAATGAAAGCTTCCTATCATGCCGAGGGTTAATGCCGCGAAAAACAAAGCTGCCATTGTTATATAATTATTTTCTGTTCGTAATAATAATTTACCCCCTCCGTATCCCAATTTATCTTAACGTAATGTAATCCGTGATTGCTTCCAGGCACCGTAATTTTTACGGTACCGTCAGTTACTTTAAATTTCCGCCATATATCCCTTTTTTCATCAGAAGGGCAATACAATATCAGCTCACCGGAAATTTCCTTTGCCGCAAAATCCTTTGGGAAATTAATGTTTAACTCATGGTTGCTGAATTTAATATTTACTGGTGCTGACAATAATGCGGTCCGTTTTGCCTCATCGATTTTTTTTTGATACACGAGTTCCCTGGCGTAGTAATCTTCGGTTACCAGTTCAATATTCTGCCTGGAAGATTTATAAGCCAGTAATAACATACCGGCAACAAATACTGCATATACCACTATTATTTTATGTCCCCAGTTCATAGTCAAATTTTTTTTTGCGGTGATTTTGTTTCGTCAATGTTCATCACCATTCATTACTTATTACTCATCACTCATTATTCATACTCTTCCGGCCCGATAAATTTCGCAGAGATGGTTTTTATTTTTTTATTGTTTTGATACAGGCCTATCTTCAGCATTGTTTTCCAGCTCTTCACCTCATTTCTATTAAGTTTAACGAAGAATTGCAGGTTACTGTAATCTTCTCGTTTGACCACCAGGTTACTGCTGCCTACAATTGTAATTTCTCCAGCCATATTTTCCAGCCGTAAATTGATGGTAATATCTTTATGAGTCTTATTAGCCAGCTTTAAGCTGTATAAGTTTTCGATTCGTCCATCGGTTAATGCAGTATAGGTCATTCCGGAAGTGCGCATCAGCGTTGCATCCAGATCTGTCCGGCTAACCAATAGAAATACCAGCAGGGATATTAAAAGAGCCAGCACTGTTGTGTAGGCCCTTATCCGGGAACTAAACTTTAGTTGAACTCCATTTACAATACTATTTTCAGAGGCATACCGGATCAGACCCACCGGTTTGTTAATGCTCATCATAATGGCATCACAAGCATCTATACATGCAGTACAGTTAATGCATTCCAACTGCGTCCCGTTACGGATATCTATACCCGTTGGACAAACCCTTACGCAGGCATAACAATCAACACAATCCGCGGCTTTTGCCACCGGCACAAAAGTTTCGGTCAAACTATTACAGGAGCCATTAGCTTTGCATTCGTCACATTTCCCGTAGCCGCCATCATAATGATCTTTTTTCTTCACCAGCTTTCCTCTCGGTTCCCCCCTTAAACGATCATAAGCTACAACGATAGAATCTTTATCAAGCAACACTCCCTGTAACCGGCCATATGGACATACTACAATGCAAACCTGCTCTCTAAACCACCAATAGACAAAAAAGAAAATGGTAGTAAATCCAAGTAATGAAATAAGCGTACCTATATGACCTGCCGGGTCCGTCATATAACCAAGCAACTTATCCATACTGATGAGGTAGGCTAAAAAGAAATTGGCGATTATGAACGAAAGCAGGAAAAAAACAATGAATTTAATCCCCCGTTTCATTATTTTTTTCGTGTTCCAGGGCATTGCCTTCAAATGCTTTTGCTGTGTGGCGTCCCCATCTATCCAATACTCGATCTTTCTGAATACCATTTCCATAAAAATAGTTTGCGGGCATGCCCATCCGCAAAAGATCCTGCCAAATACTACCGTAAATAAAATGACAAAAACAATGAACGTAACCATCCCGATTCCGAAAATAAAAAAATCTTGCGGCCAGAAAATAAGGCCAAACAATATGAACTTGCGTTCCAGGATATTGATCATCAACAATGGCGCGCCATTTACTTTAATAAACGGCAATGTAAAAAATATGATAAGGTAAAAAATACTAAACCAGTTTCTCAGGCTATAAAATTTACCCCTGGGTTTTTTAGGATGAATAAAATTCCTGTTTCCCTCCCTGGTAATGGTAGCAACAGAGTCCCGGAATGATTCTTTAACAGGTATATTTTGCACAAATTCCATGGCTATTATTTTGCTGTTACGTCGTTACCAGGCTTGGTTATTGTTGAAGAATCAGTAACGGAAGTTCCAATATAAAGATCGCCCTGCGGAGCCTTACCCCCGGGAGGGTTCGTGCCTTTAAGGGTTGTAACAAAACTGGCCAGTTCGCTGATTTCCTTTGGGTTAAATTTTATAGCCCATGATTGCATGCCCTTATCGGAATACCCTTTTTTGATAGTATTATAAATATCATTCAGCGAACCTTTATGAAGCCAATAATCATCTGTAAGGTTTGGACCCGCACCACCTTCGCCCTTCTGGCCATGACAGGCAACACAATTAGCCATATAAAATTCTTTCCCTTTTTTTACACCTTCTGCACCAGCCATTGGTACATTTGCCTCATCAATCCTATCTTTATTTTTAGCCTCAAATGCTTCTTTTTCAATTTTTGCATTGTCCATTTCCACCAGGTATTCTTCCGTCGGATTTTTACCGTTGCCCAATACATGAAAATTTAATAAATAAACGAGGGCAAAACCAATTGTGATGATAAAACCATATTTCCACCAGGGCGGTAATGCATTATTCAGTTCCTGGATGCCATCATAATTATGATCCAGCAATGCATCCGTTTCTCTTTCCAGTGGTATGGCTTTTGTAAATAATTTTTTATCCAGCTTTACCCACAACGCTGCCAGTTTAGATTCTCCTGCAATAGCCGCTGCCTTTTGAGGAAGCATTTCCCTGTATATTCTCCTGATGGAAAAAAAGAGGAATAAGATAGCGATGATCTCTGTTGCAATAACGGCTGTCAAAAAATAAAATGTATTGGCAGAAAGCCCCCCGTAGTTTGGTATAACTTTTACAGCGCCTCCTGTTACTGCATCCTGTGCCGACACATATAATGAAAGTATTGACAAAATTACCAACAGCGAAAGCGGAGTAATTTTTGAACCCGCCTTATTTTTGTCGAGTAACTGCCGCGAAATTGCAATAAGCACCTGACCCATTCCATATATTACAAAAATCAACACAATGGCTATGATAATAAGTAAGGTCGCTAATAAATTATTCCCGGATTCAACCGTTTTAGCAGCCACCGCATTTTGTGCCAGCATGGTAAACCCAGTCAAAAGAAACAATGAAGTAACTGCTATTTTTTTATATATTAAATTTTGTAAACTCATAAAAGTCTTTTAATTGGTGGTAGTGGTTTCATCTTTGTCCAATGGTATATTTGATAATTCTATGACCCTTTGTTTATCCATTTTATTTACCAATACCAGGAGCACTACAAAGAATAAAAAGAAAATGAACAGGGAGATCATTGGATAAATAGCTGCATGATCCATTTTTTCGGTGTACTGTTTGATAAATTTATACATGGCTTATTTATTAGCTGGTTGATTACTTATGTCAGTTCCCATACGTTGTATGTATGCGATCAATGCAATAACCTCCCTGTCGGGCGAAACTCTGATGCTATCTGCTTTCAGATTGTCTGAAATTCCTTTAGCCTGAACCATCAGGTTATCATTTGCAATGTTTTCAAATCCTTTTTCATAAGGCACTCCTAATGTTCTCATCGCATTTATTTTAGCCCGGGTGGTCGTAGTGTCAAGATTATCTGATAACATAAATGCATAAGGCGGCATGATGGACCCTTCGCTCATAGAGGAGGGCTCTCTGAAATGCCGGAAGTGCCAGCCATCCGTTTTCTTAAGATTACCGGTGCCCTCCCTTGCAAGGTCGGGCCCTGTTCTTTTACTTCCCCATTGAAAAGGATGATCGTATACAAATTCGCCGGCTTTTGAATATTCACCATAACGTTCCGTTTCGCTACGGAACGGCCGTATCATTTGAGAGTGGCAGGTATAACAGCCTTCTCTTACATATATATCCCTGCCCTGTAGTTCAAGTGGTGTATATGGTTTTACACTGCTGATGGTAGGCACATTTGATTTGATCATGAAAGTGGGTATCATTTCAACAGCGCCACCAATCAGTATTACCACTAAGCTGATGATCATAAATTGTACAGGTTTTCTTTCAATCCATCTGTGCCAGTGTTCACCCCTATGCGCCGTATATACTTTCTCCAGCGGAGCCGCTTCTGCAGCTTCATCGGCCACCAGTTTTCCTGCTCTTACCGTTTTTATAATATTGTATACCATCAATAATGTTCCAATCAAATACAATGTGCCTCCCAAAGAACGCATGGCATAAAATGGCTTCATGTAAGTAACAGTTTCTAGAAAAGTATATTTTAACTGGCCGGCTTCGGTGAATTGCTTCCACATAGAACTTTGTGTAAAGCCAGCCCAGTACAACGGAACGGCATAAAATACAATACCCAGTGTAGCGAGCCAGAAATGACGGTTGGCTAATTTTTTAGAATAAAGTGGCGTATTAAATATTCTTGGGATCAGCCAATACAAAATACCAAAGGTTAACATACCGTTCCATCCCAAAGCGCCGACGTGTACATGGGCAACGATCCAGTCGGTATAATGGCTGATTGCGCTAATACTTTTAAGCGATAACATCGGGCCTTCAAACGTAGCCATACCGTAAGCGGTAATGGCTACAACCAAAAATTTCAGGTTTACATCGTCCCTCACTTTGTCCCATGCACCACGAAGTGTCAGCAGGCCATTGATCATACCTCCCCAGCTCGGAAAAATGAGCATCACAGAAAATACTATCCCCAGCGACTGCGCCCAGTTGGGTAAAGCGGTGTACAACAGGTGATGCGGACCCGCCCAGATATACAGAAATATCAACGCCCAAAAATGTATGATGGAAAGCTTATAAGAGTAAATCGGGCGGTTTGCCGCTTTGGGTATAAAGTAATACATCAAACCCAGGTAGGGAGTCGTTAAGAAGAAGGCGACCGCATTGTGGCCATACCACCACTGAACCAGCGCATCCTGCACGCCAGCGTACACGGTATAACTTTTATACCAGGTTACCGGCAATTCCATTGAATTTACAATGTGCAATACTGCTACGGTAACAAATGTTGCGATGTAAAACCAAATGGCAACATACAAATGCTTTTCCCTTCTTGTTAAGATGGTGCCAAACATGTTCCAGCCAAATACAACCCACATAACAGTGATGGCGATATCAATCGGCCATTCCAACTCAGCGTATTCTTTGCCCGCCGTTATACCAAGTGGCAGTGTAATAGCTGCGGCAACAATTATTAATTGCCATCCCCAAAAATGTATCTTGCTTAATACATCACTGTACATTCGTGCCTTACACAACCGTTGCAGTGAATAATATACCCCCATAAAAATACCATTGCCTACAAAAGCGAAAATTACGGCATTGGTATGCAAGGGCCGGAGCCTTCCAAATGAACCATATTGGGTAAAATTGAGTGAAGGAAAAACCAACTGCAAGGCTACATACAGGCCTGCAAGCATCCCGACTACTCCCCATAAGATGGTAGCGAATGCAAAGTTTTTTACAGTTTTGTTGTCATAATAAAATTTTTCTACCTGCATGTTTATCGTTTATTTGGCTGGGTTTAAAGATTCCTCTGAATTGCTTGTTGTTGCGGCAGTTTCATCATCAAAAAGTATTCTTACGGAAGGTGTATAGTCATCATCGTACTGACCATTGTTAACGCTCCATAAAAAAGCGGCTAAAAAACTGCCCGCTACAAAGATGCTGATGCCGATCAATACAAATAGTGCACTCAATGGTGATAATTTTTATTATGGACAAATTTATCATTGTACAATATTGTAAAATATGATGTTTATCCCACCGGCAGGTGATTTTCGTCATAATGAACAGTAACTGGTTAGGAGTGAAGAGGCAATAAGGGAATAATCCTTAAACAGTCCGGTAAAGAAAAACCCAGGGGTAACCTACAATTGCTTTTCATGGTATCATCGCCGCCAGGGTGTGCCTGGGTAAGGAAATCCTTTTTGGAACCTTCCGCGCTTCCTAAAAGATTCCCGGTTCCTGGTCGGGAATTTGGGTGCCTGACTCGCTGCAATACGGATCAAAGTTTTTTTCGCAAACGATTTCCCCGTCGCTTCACCCAGGAACGGAGCGGCCAAAGGAAAGTCGCAATATGACAGCACAGGGTGGGCCCCGTGAGAAACAGAAAGCCAGCATACCCTTCACCAACCATCAACTAACAGCCAACCCAACCCTCCGCGCACTCACAGACGACAGCAAGGTCACCAGTAATACAATACTAATACTGCTCGCGGGCATTAATATGGCCGCAACAATGGGTGACATTGTTCCCTGTACGGCAAAAAAAAGCCCGACTATATTATACAAGACGGAGAGTATAAAACTGGTAGTCACAATTTTTTTACCTGTCCCTGCATAGGAAAGAAATTGTTGGATCATCTCAATTTTACTGCCATCAATTATGGCATCACAGGCGGGAGAGAACTGTGTTGAATTATCACTGACGGCGATTCCGGTATCACTTTGCATCAGGGCGCCTGCATCATTGAGGCCATCGCCGATCATCAATACTTTTTTATGCTGAGACTGCAATTGTTTTACTTTATCGAGTTTGTCCTGCGGTGACTGGTTAAACTGAACATTGCCATCCGCACCAAACAATTTGGTAAGCGTATTTTTTTCCGAATCATTATCGCCTGATAACAAGTGTAGTTCATATTTTTTTTGCTGTAATGAACTGATTGCTTTTTTGATACCGGGCCGGTATCCATTACTGACCGTAAAGGCACCCATATGTACTTCATTGATGCATACATGAATGTGAGAACCGGTATCGTAGCCGGCTGCACCGTAATACTCATTAACAAAAGCAGCAGAACCAATCTTTACTGGCATATCGTTCACCACCGCTTCAATTCCCCTGCCTGTAAATTCTTTAAAACTTTCTACCGTTAATAATTGATCAGTTTGGTATGTTTCCAAATTATGAGAAATTATTTTACTGAGCGGGTGAGAAGATTGACTGGTTACTGCTTGTACGACAGCCAGTTCTTTTTTGGTAAGCGGGGTGCCATTATACAATAATGCAAATGAATGATTTTGAGTAATAGTACCTGTTTTATCAAAAATGATCGTGCCTGTTTTTGCAAGGCTTTCAATAACACCAGCATTTTTAAGATACAGCTTATTTTTGCCAAAAATGCGTAACATATTGCCATAGGTAAAGGTGGCCGATAGCAATAAAGAGCAGGGACAGGCAACAATCAAAACCGCCGTAACGGCGGGCCACAATTTAGAACTATCCGTTATTGCCCAAAATACAGCAGCAATAACGGCTACTGAAAAAAGCACCGATGTAAAATATCTGCTCCAGGGGTGAATGAATGAACTATCTATATTCTTTTTATGTTTAAAAATATCATTGTTCCATAACTGGGTAATATAACTTTGAGAAACTTCATTCATTATTTCCAATTCAATTGCACTACCTGATTGTTTGCCACCGGCATAGATCAGGTCGCCTTTATTCTTCCGGAGGGGCGAACTCTCGCCGCTTACAAAACTATAATCCACACTTGCATTTCCTTTTATTAATACGGCATCTGCTGGTATCATCTCTTCGTTACGTATAATGATACAGTCTCCTTTTTTAAGTTGGGTAACAGGAATGTTAGTTTCTATCCCGTTTTTGATAATACTGACTCCTAGTGGAAAATAAGATTTGTAATCCCGGTCAAATGAAAGAGAATCATAAGTTTTATTCTGGAACCACCTGCCTGTCAGCATAAAAAAAACAATTCCTGTTCCGGAATCAAGCCATCCGGCTCCATTACCTGATATGATCTCGTAATAACTTCTGCCGAAAGTGACAATTATTGCCAATGCAATGGGCGCATCAATATTCAGGAACCTTTGACGCAGGCCCTTCCATGCGGTTGTGAAAATACCGGCGGCGCTAAAAAATAACACGGGCAGCGATAAAGATAAATTTAGCCAGGTAAAACTTGCCTTTAATCCGGCCTGCTCAATATTGCCGGATGAAAAATATTCCGGGAAGCTTAGCATCATAATATTTGAAAAGCAAAATCCTGCTACCCCGATTCTATATAATTGTTTTTTATTGAAGGTGGTTGCTTTTTTTATCGTGCTGTCTTTTAAACTAATATCTGGTTCATAACCAATAAAAGCCAGCAATTCTACCACTTTACGCAATGAAATTTGCACTGGATCAAAAATGACGAACAATTCCCTGCGTTGAAAATTGGTCTGGGATTTGGTGATGCCCGGTTCAATACGGTGCAGGTTCTCTAACAAAAAAACACAAGAGGAGCAATGCATTTGAGGTAAACTGAAAGTTACATTGGTTTGCGTTTCGCAACTAAATTGTACCAGCTTTTTTGCCGTAGGTACATCATCCAAATATGCAAATCTTTCTGAAATAAATTTCCCCTTTGCTTTTATGCCAGGATTTTTGTCAAAATTATAATAGGTACAAAGATTGTTTTCGTTCAGCAAAAGGTAAACCTGTTTGCAACCTTCGCAACAAAAATTCTTACTCTCAACTTCAATGAAATCATCACATAGTTCACCACAATGAAAGCAACTTACCGGTATGGATCTCTTTATTTTGATATAACTGTATTTAGATTTAAGAGAAGACTACTGCTACAAAGATGTGGGAACTTGCTTTTTAATTGGATGATTCCCATCAAAAACTTGTATGATCGATATCAGCAATTTGACAGACCGAAGTAGTGGCCCCATCAAAATCCCGGCGTGGGGCGACAAAAATGCAGTGTCCTGTACCAATTTTTACCGGCGAAGAGGGAGTTTTGGTCAGCTATATTTACAGGGGCCCTGCAATCAACCTGTAAAGATTAATCCTTTAACTTTTAATCCTGTTGATAAAATTACCTAAATTGGAGTACTACAAATTATTAATATGACCACTGCTCCAAAACGATTTTTAGCGCTGGATGTATTCCGGGGCATGACCATTTGTTTTATGATCATTGTAAATACACCCGGTAACGGAGCAACTACTTTCGCCCCGTTACTGCATGCCCACTGGAACGGGTTTACACCTACCGACCTGGTTTTTCCCTCCTTTGTATTTGCTGTGGGAAATGCATTGAGTTTTGTGATGCCCAAATGGAATAACCTTAAACAAAATGAAGTTTTGTGGAAGATCTTTAGAAGAACCTTCATTATTTTTTTGCTGGGATACCTAATGTACTGGTTTCCTTTTGTAAAGATTAATGCAGCCAATAAGGTCATTGGGTTCCCTTTTAGTGAAACAAGGGTGTTTGGTGTTTTACAAAGAATTGCACTTTGCTATGGCATTGCATCACTCATGTTGTATTACCTGAAACCAGGAACAGCATTGATCATCAGTGTTATCCTTTTATTCATCTACTGGAGATTGTTGTATATATTGGGTGACCCTATCGCACCATTGAGTTTAGAAGGAAATGCCGTGCTACGTCTCGATCGCTGGCTGTTGGGAGATAAACACCTGTACCATGGTGAAGGCGTTGCATTTGAACCCGAAGGGTTGCTGAGTACTTTACCGGCCATCGGTAATGTAGTGGCCGGCTATATAGCCGGAAGATACATACAGAAGAAAGGAAACACCTACGAAGGTCTAAGCGTTTTATTACTATTGGGAGTGGCTTTAACTTTTCTCGGTTATTGCTGGGATCTTAGCTTCCCGGTAAACAAAAAACTATGGACAAGTTCCTTTGTTTTGTATACCGTTGGCCTCGATTGTGTTATATTGGCTTTTATTATATACATCACTCAATTCCTGGGCAAAACCCGCTGGACTAATTTTTTTGAGGTCTTTGGACGAAACCCCTTATTCATTTACCTGTTATCTGAACTGGCTGTCATTCTCCTGTTTATTTTCAAAGTGGATCCTAAGACTACCCTGTTTCGATGGCTATGGCTAAATATTTTCAGCCATGCTGGTGCATATACCGGGTCACTCCTCTTTGCACTGACATTTATGCTTTGCTGTTGGTTAGTGGGTTATATATTGGATAAAAAAAAGATCTATATACGGGTTTAGCAGAAGGGCCTGGCCTAAACAGCCGGAAATGCCCACTCAACCATATAAAAATCAATTACTTGTCATTAGAAGTAATGGGCTTTTTGTGGACTTATCCCCATGTTGTCCATCTCTGGATATCCCAACCCTCCGGCATCCCAATATCTCAAGTTTAACCTTGCGATACGGCTGGATTAGCGTACTTTTGCACATCGAAAATCAGCACGCAGCATAGATTAGCTTTCAACCAATGGGTAGTCTAAGAGCTAAAGGCAAAAAGCTATTTAATAATGAATATAAGAAACGTCGCCATCATTGCACACGTTGATCATGGCAAAACTACGTTGGTAGACAAGATTTTACACAGTACCAACATCTTTCGTGACAACCAGGAAACCGGAGAATTGATTATGGATACCAACGATCTTGAAAGGGAAAGAGGGATCACCATTTTTAGTAAGAATGTATCAGTGATCTATAAAGATGTTAAAATTAATGTGATTGATACACCGGGCCATAGTGATTTTGGCGGGGAAGTAGAAAGAGTATTAAAAATGGCAGATGGGGTATTGTTGCTGGTAGATGCTTTTGAAGGGCCAATGCCTCAAACGCGTTTTGTATTGCAAAAAGCGTTGCATTTAGGGTTACTTCCCATCGTTGTTATAAATAAAGTGGATAAACCAAACTGCCGCCCTGATGAGGTACATGACGCTGTCTTTGAATTGTTTTTTAACCTGGATGCCACGGAAGAGCAATTGAATTTTCCTACCATATATGGTAGCAGCAAGAAGGGCTGGATGAATACTTCACTCACGGAAACAGATAATATTTTCCCTTTATTAGATGCCATTTTAGAGTTTGTACCCGAACCCAAAGTGAATGAAGGTACTACCCAGATGCAGATCACGTCGTTGGATTATTCTTCCTTCCTTGGAAGAATTGCGGTAGGTAAGGTCGCCCGTGGTGTTGTCAGGGATGGACAGCAGATTTCATTGGTGCAGGCTGGCGGAGGCATCAGGAAGATGAAAATAAAGGAACTTTACACTTTTGAGGCTCTTGGTAAAAAGAAAGCCACCGAAGTAAGTGCGGGTGATATTTGCGCTATAGTTGGTTTGGAGGAGTTTAATATCGGTGATACTATTTGTGATGTGGATTTTCCGGAAGCTTTACCCGTGATCAGTGTAGATGAGCCAACCATGAGTATGATGTTTAGCATTAACAACTCACCGTTTTTTGGCAGGGATGGAAAATTTGTAACCTCCAGGCATTTAAAAGACAGGTTAATGAAGGAAACTGAAAAAAACCTCGCACTTCGGGTTGAAGACACGGATAGTGCGGATCGTTTTTTGGTATTCGGAAGAGGTATTTTACATCTCGGCATATTAATAGAAACAATGAGAAGGGAAGGATTTGAATTAACAGTAGGTAATCCACAGGTATTGATTAAAGAAATTGATGGCAAAAAGTGCGAGCCTTATGAAAACCTCGTGGTAGATGTGCCCCAGGAATTCAGTGGTAAAGTAATTGATATGGTTACCCAGCGAAAAGGCGAATTGCTTGTAATGGAAAGTAAGGGTGAAATGCAACACCTGGAATTTGATATCCCATCAAGAGGTTTAATAGGATTACGCAGCAGTATGTTAACCGGCACGGCAGGAGAGGCAGTAATGGCTCATAGGTTTACCGATTACCGGCCATGGAAAGGGTCAATTCCGGGAAGGAGTAATGGTGTTTTATTATCTAAAAACCAGGACAGAACCACCGCATATTCAATTGATAAACTGCAGGACAGGGGAAGGTTCTTTGTTGACCCGGGTGAAGAAGTTTATATAGGACAGGTAATTGCCGAGCATATTAAACCAGGTGATTTGAATGTAAACGCTACTGATCCAAAAAAATTAACCAATCACCGTGCAAGTGGCAGTGATGATGCCACCCGTGCAGCACCCAAAATTTTAATGACTTTGGAAGAATGCATGGAATATATCCAGCAGGATGAGTGTATTGAAGTGACTCCAAAATCGGTACGAATGCGCAAGGTTATTTTAAACGAAGATGAGCGGAAGAGAGTTTCCAAGTCAATGGGACAAGAAGCTTAAGATAAAAAACATGCAAATCAAATCCCCCCGTTTTAAACCGGGGATTTTTTGTGAGCCGAACGGGATCACTTGAAAAATAAATCCTACCTTTCATCAATAGATTTTGTGAAGTGTGCATAGACCGGTTCACATGACTGGTTCACTAATATATAATTATGAAAACAGTACTTAACTTTACCTGCATATTTTTCCTTTGCATTTCATCCGTTTTTGCTCAAAAAGCTGAGACCATAAGAGTTGTAGGGAAAGAAGCTGATGATTTTATTGCAAAAGCAGCCTACAAATTTCCTGCGTTCACCCGGGCCAGGGTCTACCTTAAAAACGGGGATATAGCGAACGGAAAATTTAATTATGATTATTTTAATGAGTCGATGAAATATATTGATGAGAAAGGAGATACACTTGTTATAGCTAATGAAAAAGATATTAATTGCATAAGTATTGGTTCCGACACTTTCTTTTATGATAACAGGTATTTTGAATGGGTTGCCAGTTCGGCTAGTGCCAGGCTTGCTGTAAAACGGACATTGAGACTTACGCACAGAGAAAAGTTAGCCCCTTCTATAACTAATTCTCCGACTAATAAAGTAGAAAGCCATGATGTGATTTTGGATATTTCGAATCATCAGCTGGATGCTAACGAAGTGCTGGTATTTTTAAAGCAAACAACGTACTATATAAGTTCTATAAACGGGCATTTTGCGGAAGCCAACAAGAAGAACATCGGTAAACTTTTTCCTGGTAAAAATATTGAAGAGTATATAACCCGGAACAAACTTAATTTAAACAAAGAAGAAGATCTGATAGATGTTTTTGTTTATGCCAATAAGCCACAATAAATTACTACCCCCGGCACCCCATTATTTCTTGTAATAAGGCTTTATGAATTTGCCCCTTTGTTTTGCCAACCATAACAGTAACAGCCCGGCTATTAAACAAAACATTAATGCCTGTATTGAATTTCCTGGTCCAAACTGGCCTCCCGTTAACAATTCAGAACCTGTAATTTTGCTTGTGAGTAAACTTTTTTCAATATTAATACCAGGATTAATTCCACCGTAAATTCCAGGCTCAGCAAAGTCCCAGGCAAAGTGTAAAAATATTGAAATCCACAGGTTTCGGGAAAATACATATACTGCGGAAAGCAAAATGCCCGCCTGGATAGTGGTTGAAAGTACTGAAAGAAACGAAGTTTCCTTGTTGGCTGCATGCGAAAGCGCAAAAAGCAGGGCAGAAATAATTAAGGCAATTAAAGTCCCAAATTTTTCTTCCGTTAACCGGAATATTATTCCCCTTATTAGTAATTCTACAACAAATCCTGCGGTCAGTGAAGCGACAAATGCCGGTAAAAGGAATGAAACAGGGTTGGAATGTATAATGGAATAGCCACCGGCCAGGTAAATAACTAAAATTACCAAGGATTGTAAGGCCAACCCTGCAAAAAAACCAATAAGCGCATTTTTCCCAAATGTAGTCCAGCTTAATTCTTTAATTTGCCTTTTTTCATAAAATCTAAAAAGTAAAACGTAACTGAATAATGCTATTCCCGCATCAGAAATTCCAACAATGGCATTTTCCAATTCTTCGGTTATTTGAGTTTTGTTAATTAAATACCTGCCAGCGATTTCTACTAAAACAACTGATCCTCCCACAACTAAAATACCGATGATAATCCTCGTTAAGAAGGAATATAATATTTTATATAAGGCAGTCTGGTGGACCATTCTATACAGTTTACCGTTGTTTGTAAAGTGATACCTGTAAAATTGACACTACTCCGGAAAGTGATAACATTGTTCAGCGCCTTTTTAAGGGATCAGAACCTCCGCCGTCGCGGAGCAGGAGCCCTAATTAGCCTTTTTAATAAAATCTAGATAAATATATGCTATAATGAGACGAATGATTTGCTCTTTATTCATTAATTTATTTTATTATTTGTTAAAGAGTTACCACTTTTTATATTAGGCGCCATAAACAAAGTTTGGTAACAATTTTGATAAATTCTTTAAGGCCCGGCCACTTTCTTCGAAATATCTCAATGGTCAAAATAACCTGGCCCGTTTATCCACATTTTTAATAACATCCTGCAATGAAATAATTTTCCTGGTGAGCCAGTCATATTGGAACAAAATAGGAATTAATTTTACCTTTATTTTTATCTGTTAAATAAATGAATGGAACATATAATTCACCTAAGCAAAGACAAACATCTAAAAAAAATAATAGCTGTACAACAACCATTTGTTTTGGTAAAAAGAAAAGATGTATACCTGGACCTGTGCGCTTCCATCATGAGCCAGCAATTAAATACAAAAGTAGCTGCTGTTATTTTTAATCGCTTTTTAAATCTTTATGAGAACCAAAAGCCTGTCCCACAGCAAATTGTTGATACTCCGGTTGAAACCTTGCGAAGCATCGGGCTTAGTTATGCAAAGGCAAATTATGTACAGAATGTTTGCCGGTTTTTTATAGAACAAAAGATCACAGATGCCAAACTTCATAAACTAAGCAATGAAGATCTGATAAAATACCTGTCGCAAATTAAAGGGGTAGGGCAGTGGACCGTGGAAATGATCCTGATGTTTACCTTTGGCAGGGAGGATGTGTTTGCTTTGGATGACCTGGGCATACAAAATAGCATTAAAAAATTGTATAAACTAAAGGACCTGGATAAAAAAGCATTTAAAGAAAAAATGCTGAAGCTTTCGCAAAAATGGAAACCTTACAGAACCTATGCATGCCGGTATTTATGGGGCTGGAAGGATGATACCCCAAACTTATAAAAAATCCTATTGAATTTTACAGTTTTCTAAAAAGCTCTAAAATTCAGCAGGTTCACAATCTCCTCAAGGCTTTGTTTATCAGTATCATCAAAAAGATTCAATGATTCACTGTCTGCATCCAGTACTCCCAATACTTCATTGTCACGAATAATAGGAACTACGATCTCAGACCTGGATAAACTGCTGCAGGCAATATGGCCGGGGAATTTTTCAACATCCGGAACAATTAAAGTTTGTGATCCTTGCCAGGATGCTCCACAAACACCTCTTCCCCTGCTGATACGGGTACAGGCTACCGGCCCCTGGAACGGGCCAAGGACCAGTTCGTCATCTTTCACTAAATAAAACCCAACCCATAACCAGCCGAACTGTTCTTTTAATGCCGCCGCAATATTGGCCAGGTTGGCAACCAGGTCTGGTTCCCCATCAATTAATGCAGCAATTTGTGGAATAAGCGACTGGTATATTTCAATTTTATTTCCCTGGAAAATTGTTAAGTCCTCAGCCATAATGCAAAAATAAATACATTTTATCAGGACTAATGAAAGGTTGCCGGACTTTAATTCGTGTAATTCGTGTTTTAGAATTCGTTCAATTGATCAAAAAATCTTTTTAAAGAAATCCTTCATGTCCTTCCAGGATTGTTTATCAGCGACTTCATTGTATTCGATAGGCATGTTAAATTTTTTACCTGTTGCCGTTGCAATTGGATTGGAAAATGCATGTGTTGCACCTTCATATACTTTAAAGGTATAGGGCACTTTTAATGCATCCAGGTTATCTCTGAAAGTCTTTATGTCTTCAGTGCTTACAAACTTATCTGCACTACCATGACAAACTAAAATTTTTGCCCTGGTAATCCCGGGTGTAGCCGGTACAGTAGCAAGCCCCCCATGAAAACTAACCACACCTTTAAAATCCATACCCAATTTTGCGGCATTCAATACCATTGATCCACCAAAACAATAACCGATAGCAGCCATTTTATCCGCGTTTGCCTGGGGAAACTCCTTTACTTTTTTAACTGCCGCCTCCAATCTTGATTTTCCTAACTGCGGATCTTTATAAAACGGAGTGGCGGATGCCTGTGCATCAGTAGGATTGTCGGCTATTTTTCCATCGCCATATATGTCTGCCGCGATGGCTATATATCCTGATTCCGCTAACATTCTCGCTCTCATACGCGTATAGTCGTTACAACCCCACCATTCAGGAACTACAATAATGACAGGCCGTTTGCCCTGCTGCTTTTCATCGTATGCTACATACCCTTTTAAAGTAGTAGTACCGTCAATGTAGGTTACTTCCTCTCCTTTGATGGAAGAAGATTCATTTTGCGCATCAAGAGTTAACACAGACACCATAAATAAAATTGTCAGAATTGATTTGAAATATCTTTTCATTGTCGGTTTTTTTTGTTAGATAAATAATCTATTGGATACAGGTTTATTTATATGTCTTTTAATTTATTCCTGACATCATAGATTTCTCCATGACCAAATCACTATAGGACCCTGCAACAAAATCCTTTTCGGCAATATTAAAAAAAGCAGCGTAACGATTGCATTGTGCCTGCAGCATTTCATCTCCAATGGTCCCTTCTTTATCTATGGCTTCTACTTCTATAAAAGTCCCCAAATCCTTTACCCTGTCAAAATGAAATTTGACATTACCTATAAAATAAATCTTCCTTCTTTTGTCTACCACCGCTTTTATTCCCAATGAGTTAACCAATATTTCCTTTAAAGCGTTTCCGGGCTGAGGATGGTACAATGACACATGCGAAGATTTACTGCAGGCTGTGTTTACCCTATCGTACTGTATCAGGGCATTCTCAATATTTCCTTCTCTTAGTTTTAATCTTCCGGAAGATACATTAAAATAAGTATCAACCTGGTGGTCTTCACCAATAAATACCGGATCAAAAGATTGTAAAAGTTCTTCCAGTTCCGCAAGCTTATTAGTAACTGCCTTAAATTCGATATTCAATATTCCCATCATATAAAGTTATAAAAGATTCAAAATATATCATAGTTAACCGGCAATGGTTTAATTATATAATTGGCAGGAGATCCATTACACTCTTGAAAAGGGTGCATTCAAATTGGAAATGTGCCGCTTCAATAACCATATAGCAATTGTTCTGTACTTTTGTAGTATATTTATTTTGCTTTAATGATTGCCGCTGATCCTGGGAAGAATAATAAACCGGTATCCCAGATAAATTATTGCCCAAAAAACAACTGTAAGCAGTAATTTTGTTCAAAACCTATATTCCAATGCATGCCAATCTTTGAATTGAAACTCCCCAAAAGTATCGCAAGGGCATTAAAACTGCCAGTTAGCGACCCCAGGCGGCAACAAATAAAAGTGCTGAAAAAATTGTTGCGCAAGGCAAGGTTTACACAGTTTGGCCAATTGTTTAAATTTGACGAGATTTTAATGAGCAGTCATCCGGGCAGGAAGTTTCAGCAATTGGTCCCTACTTACGATTACAGTAAATTATATGCGCAATGGTGGCACAAGGCAAAAGAAGGCATACCTGATGTTTGCTGGCCTGGAGTTATCCATTACTTCGCCCTTAGTAGTGGCACAAGCGAAGCATCCAGTAAATTTATTCCTATAACAAAAGATCTCATACGCAGCAATACCATTACCAGTTTCAAACAACTGTTAAGTCTTGCCAAATACGAAGATGTCCCCAGGAGTGCAATAGGCAAAGGCTGGTTGATGTTGGGTGGAAGTACCCAGTTGCAAAAAGGACCAACTTATTTTGCAGGTGATCTGAGTGGCATTCAACAAAAAAATATTCCATTCTGGTTCCAGGGACTTGGTTTATACAAACCCGGAAAAAAAATTGCCAAAGAAAAAGATTGGGCAAAAAAACTGGAGGAGATCGTTGACAATGCTCCTGATTGGGATATAGGTTTTATTGTAGGTGTTCCCGCCTGGTTGCAGTTGTGCATGGAAAAAATCATTCTCCGTTACAAACTGAACAATATACACGAAATCTGGCCAAACCTCGCCTTTTATGTACACGGGGGAGTTGCAATGGAGCCTTATAGAAAGGGTTTTGAAAAATTACTGGGCAAACCAATCACTTATATTGAAACCTACCTTGCGAGTGAAGGGTTTTTGGCATACCAAAACAGGCAGGGTGCGGTAGGTATGCACCTTGCATTAAATAATAATATTTTTTTCGAATTCGTTCCCTTTGATGAAATCAACTTTGACATTGATGGAAAAATGGTCGAAAACCCGGAAGCATACATGATTCATGAAATAGAAGAAAATAAAGAGTATGCGATTTTAATAAGTACCAATGCCGGAGCATGGCGTTATGCCATTGGTGATACCGTGCGCCTGGTAGACAAGGAAAAAAGCGAGATCATCATTACGGGGAGAACCAGGCATTTTTTAAGCCTGGTGGGTGAACATTTGAGCGTGGACAATATGAACAAAGCCATAGAAATGGCGAGTGAAGAATTAAATATTTCCATCCCCGAATTTACGGTAACTGGTGAGCCATATGGAATGTTTTTCGCCCATCATTGGTATGTAGCTACCGACGATATAGTAAACAATAAAGACCTGCGTTTTAGTATAGACGAAAAACTGAAAGAATTGAATGATGATTATGAGGTAGAAAGAAAACATGCCCTGAAAGATGTGATTGTAACGGTTCTTTCAGAAGAGACATTTATGGAATTTATGAAATCAAAAGGCAAGATTGGTGGCCAGCATAAATTCCCAAGGGTATTGAAAGGTAAGATGCTGGAAGACTGGCAGAAATTTCTACAAACCGCTGACATCTATTCCTAGATTAGCCACCAATAAAAAATATACATGATTAATGTTATTTGAATCCCTTCCGCAGCAAACCGACAATAAACTTATTACCACCCGGGTGCATTTCAAATTGTCGCCCGGCTGTGGTTGGTGGGGATACCGATCACGGCTGATTGCCCTGGGATCATACTTTGATCTTGCCGGGTTCCTCCTGGCTTCTCCCAACCTTGGTCCCATGCAAGTCACCGGGCTAATTTGATTTTTGTTTATTAGGGGGAAAATTGAACTATTCGGACAAATCCCCGCTTACAGACGGTGGCAAAAAACCCGTCGCCCTCGCTAAATCTTCCGGCGTGTCAATTTCTATTCCCATGTATTCTGTTACCACCATTTTTATTGCGATCCCATTTTCCAGGTACCGAAGGCATTCGATTTTTTCTACAGCTTCTAAAGGCGTTATCTTCCAGTTGGTAAAATTAACCAGGGCCTGCTTACGGAAAGCATATACACCGATATGTTCATAATATACGGGCGAAGCCTGTTTATCCCGGTTATAAGGAATAACGCTCCGGCTAAAGAACAACGCCTCCATATTTTGATTGACCACCACTTTTACATAATTGGGATCTTCAATAAATTGTTGGTCCTTTAGTAACTGCATCAATGAAGCAACCTGCACATTTTTCCCGGCTTCTCCTTCAAACACCTTCAATAATTTTTCCAAAGGCTCCTTTCGGACAAAGGGTTCATCACCCTGCACGTTCACTACAATTTCCACATCCATTTCCGCCGCAGCTTCAGCAATCCGGTCGCTGCCGCTTTCATGTTCTCCGGCGCTTTTGATAGCAGTGCCCCCATTGCTTACTATTTCATTATAAATAATATCGCTGTCGGTCACTACCAGTACTTCATCAAATAACCCGGTGGCAACCGTATTCTCATAAGTGTGCCGGATAACCGTCTTGCTACCCAGCATTTGCATCAGTTTGCCGGGAAAACGGGTGGCTGCATAACGGGCCGGTATCATTGCTATTTTCTTCATCCTTCAGGAATTAGTACAAACAAAGTTACCAATAATGTGTGCCAGGATGATTGAAAACAAATTTGATTTATTATATTTGAAGAGCTAAGAACGCGCGATAGCCTGCCATTAATATTTCCAAAACTGTTTTTTATGCAAACAAGTGAATTAATGCAGTCGTATTTAGTGGATGCCAATACCTGGGATGAAATGTACACAAATTCAACTGTAAGGGATCAATATAAGTATGCAGTTGAGTTCCTGGAAAAGCTTTCAATAGATGATTTAAATAAAAGGGAAGAATTCGCCAAGCGTTTATTTATGAGCCAGGGTGTAACTTTTACAGTCTACAGCAGTGGCGAAGGCATAGAAAAAATATTTCCATTCGATATCATACCCCGCATCATTACCGCTGCCGAATGGGAATATATTGAAAAAGGGATTAAGCAAAGACTGAAGGCACTTAACCTTTTTTTAAAGGATATTTATGGCAACCAGTTTATCATAAAGGATGGTGTGATCCCTGCTGCGATGATCTATAGTTGCCCGCATTACCTCAGGGAAATGCACAATTTCCCTGTTCCTTATGATATTTATATTCATATCTCCGGTATTGACCTCATTCGTAACAATGATGGTTCGTTTTATATACTCGAAGATAATCTACGTACGCCAAGTGGCGTAAGCTATATGCTCGAAAACAGGGAAATCACCAAACGTATCTTCCCCTACCTGCTCCCGCAAAGCAACGTACGAAGTGTAACAGAGTATCCTACTATTTTACATAGAAACCTGGTATCATTGTCACCGAGGCAAACCAGGAACCCCACGATTGTATTGCTTACCCCCGGAATTTATAATTCCGCCTATTTTGAACATACGACCCTAGCAAGATTGATGGGTGTTGAATTGGTGGAAGGGAGTGACCTAGTGGTAGATAGCCATAAGGTATATATGAAAACAACCAGTGGCTTACAGCAGGTGGATGTAATTTACAGGAGGGTGGATGATGAATACCTGGATCCGCTGGTATTTGATCCGGGAAGTATGTTGGGGGTAGCAGGTATCATGAGTGCCTACCGCAAAGGAAATGTGGCGATTGTCAACGCTGTTGGCAATGGCGTAGCCGACGATAAAGCCATTTACACTTTTGTGCCTGCAATGATCCGCTATTACCTGAATGAAGAACCGCATTTGAAAAATGTACCTACCTACCAGTTGGGAAAGGATGAAGAAAGAGAACACGTGTTTAAGAATATTGAGAAGATGGTAATTAAAAAAACCAATGAAAGCGGTGGCTATGGCATGTTGATGGGAAGTGCTGCCAGCGAAGAAGAGATCTTAAATTATAAGGAGGAAGTACTACAGGATCCAAGGCAGTTCATCGCCCAGCCAATTATCAGTTTATCAACGGCTCCCTGTTATATGGATGGAAAATTGAAACCACGCAGGGTGGACCTGAGGCCCTATGCATTATGCGGGCCCGATGGGATTGAGATAGTTCCGGGTGGTTTAACCAGGGTAGCATTGAGAGAAGGATCGCTGATTGTAAATTCATCACAGGGTGGCGGAAGTAAGGATACCTGGGTGTTGGCCGGCCCCCCTACCCCCCAGGGGAGGGTCCTGGAATAAAATTGTAATATTGTCAGAACAGTTTTCTTTAAAAGAATGGCAGGGTTGTTAATAAAAAAGACCAACGATTGAAAAATATTATTCACTTCGATTTAAAAAGAGTCTGCATTGAACCCCCCAGGGGGGGCAGGGGGGCTTTCCCTGGAAGGCAGGAGGCTTTTGTTTATTATTATTATGCTAAGTAGAGTTGCCGATAGTTTATACTGGATGAGCCGGTACATGGAACGGACTGACGGTATTTTAAGAATGTTGAAAATTAACTATGCTTCATCCCAGGATGATACACAGGAGTTTAGCTGGAAGCCGGTATTGAAAATTTTCACTTTTTTAGGTGAAGACGAAGCCAATGCCCTGGCTCATGATACCAGTGCTGTGTTACAATTTATGGTGATCGGAAAAGACAATCCTAATTCCGTACTGAACATCGTGACCCTGGCCAGGGAAAACGGGCGAAGTGTGCAGGATCATATCACCAAAGAAATGTGGCAGTGTATCAACGATTTTTATCATATTATGCGCCAGGATAAACTGGCCGGGTCATTTCAGCTGGAAGACCCGATCACCATACTAGATAATTTAATTAAACAAGGTCTGTTGTATTTTGGTACCACTGATGTTACAATGGCAAGAGGTGAAGGCAATTCTTTTATCAATATAGGTAAGTTTTTGGAAAGAGCCATTCAATCGACTGATATCCTGGATGTAAAATTCAGTGACATGAATTATGAAATGGATAAGATTACCGATACTACCTACTGGAAATATTTATTAATGTCTATTGCCGGATATGAATTGTACTTAAAAACATACCGTGGTGGTTTTGAAGCCAAAAACGTAGTGGAACAGATCGTTTTAAATGAACAATTCCCGCGTTCGGTAATTTATTCTATTAACCAGTTACACCGGTATTTTGAGCGATTGAAACACGAACACAATAAATCCGACTTTAACCATATTGATTTCATGATCGGTAAAATTAAAAGTAAAGTGAAATTTTCTACACCCGATTCAATTGTTGGCGAAGGTTTACATCTATTTCTAAATGAAACCAAAAAGGGCCTCTTTGAAATTGGCAATAAACTGAACCAAAACTATTTTGCATATGCCTGATTCGGATATGCCGGCAACAACATTTCTATAAAAATACCGGGTGATATACTTATGGTAAAGTGGGGGTTTTATTCGTGAATAGTCAATATTTCACAATTGATCTTTCACCAATGACAATTCAGGTTTGACTTTACATGGGTACCCGAAGGAATTGAAGTTTGAATCAACAATATAAATTAATAACCAACAGCAACAAAGCTCCCCATTATGCCGCGATTCTTTATTCACCATGTTACAAAATATACCTATCCGGAACCCGTACGCGACAGTGCTAACCAAATAATGTTGTATCCCGTAAAAGATGAAAACCAGGAAGTACAGAGCCAACGGCTAACTATAACCGGCGAACCTTTCGTTGAACAATTCAGAGACTATTATGGCAATGAAACCGGCTCCTTTATGAACATCGCACCACACAAGGAGCTGAGGATTGATTCCAATATCGTAGTGATCACAAAACCCATAAAATTGCCTTCCGATGAAATACCCATTGAGCAGCAATGGGATCATTTAATTCAAATCAAAAACATCGTACCATTTATAGACTTTTTGAAACAGGAAATCTTCACTGCTTTGCTCGAAGTAAAACAAATCGCAGACGCCGGATTTTATAAATCAGTTTCAGTTTTTGTGGCAGTGCAACAGTTAAATAATTACGTGTATGAGAATTTCCAGTACATAAAAGGTATTACGAGTGTTGAAACTACACTTGATGAAGTCTGGAAATTGAGAGCAGGGGTCTGCCAGGATTTTGCGCATATGTTATTGGTGATGCTGCGCCTGCTGAATATCCCCGCACGGTATGTGAGCGGGTATGTTTGTGCACATGATAATAACCTGCGTGGCGAAGGTGCTACTCATGCATGGGTAGAAGCCTATATACCATTTTATGGCTGGTTGGGTCTGGATCCTACCAATAATTGCGTGGTGAATGACCGGCATGTGCGTCTTGCAATTGGCAGAAATTTCAGCGATTGCTCTCCCGTGAAAGGTACTTACAAAGGCACTGCCAAACAAACACTGGAAGTGGGTGTATCGGTTTCTTTTGAAGATACTGCGGTATCAAAAGAACTGTTGGCTGTTTTAACACCGCAGGAAGTAAAGGGTTCTTTAACTGAAGGCAGTGGTGACGATAATTCTTACAGGAGGTATGTACAGATGAAACAGCAGCAACAATAAAAAATGCTTTTATAATTCTGTCATCTTTTTTAGAAACTCCTCTTTCCGCCGGGTGGATACTTCCAGTTCGGTTCCATCATACAATATTACGGAGCCGCCCTTTCCTTTATTGTAACTTTTTATGCAGGCCAGGCTGATAAGATCGGAGTTGTGGATCCTGAAAAAATCCTGGTCAGCCAGCAGTTCTTCAAACTCTTTTAGTGTTTTAGCCACCACGATTTTTTGTTTGTCTTTTTTATAAATCGTCGTGTAGTTAATATCGCTGTGACATCGGATGATATCTTCTATATTTAAAAAAAGCAACTCATTGCCGGTTGGTATGGTCAGCTTCTTTTTCCTTGGAGGCTGGCTTAAATTATTTTCTATCACACCGGCCATCAGGCTGGTATGTTCTACCGACATTTCTTTTAATTTGTCCAAAGCCTCTGCCAGGTCATCCTCATCAATGGGTTTTAATAAATATCCGATAGCACTGAATTTTATTGCCTGTATGGCGAACCTGTCGTAAGCCGTGGTGAAGATGATTTTGAAATTAATTTTATCACATTCCCTTAACAGATCAAAACCGGTACGGTCTTTTATTTGTACATCCAGGAAAATCAGATCAGGCTGGTGTTGTTTAATGGCCTTAATTCCTTCTTTTACGGAGCTTACAGGAGCAAACAGATGGATCTCATTTGAATGAAACTTTGTCAGCAGGCCTGTAAGCCTGTCTGTACAATGCTGTTCGTCATCTACAATAATTGCGTTTATCATATTTTAAAGGTTGTTGGCCAAAGGCAGTCTTACTTCAACTCTCAGGCCATGTGCGAGGTCAAAAAGCTGCACAGCAGCTTTTGTGTTTTTTATTTTGTTCAGGATATCAATCCTTGACTGGGTGATCTTCATACCCAGAGAAGTTTTTTCCTGCTTTGACAATGTTGTTTTAATATCAGCCCAATGCTGCCTGCCAATGCCATCATCTTCCACAATACAGTTGATCATATCTTCCCCTTCCTTTTTTATATAGATCAGTATTTTACCCTGGCCTTCTTTCCTGGCAATGCCATGCCAGATGCTGTTTTCTACAAAGGGTTGCAGGATCAGGGGCGGCACCATCGTTTCTTCTCTATCCACTAAATCATCCACTATTATTTCGTAGCTGAATTTATTGTTCATCCGCAAGGCTTCCAACTGCATGTAGAGTTCAAGCGCTTTGAGGTCCTCAGCAAGCGGCACTTCCTTTTGCTCAGAGTTTTCCAATATCATCCGCATTAGTTTGGCAAATTTACCCAGGTACCTGTCTGCAGACTGTGTATCATTTTTGGCAATATAATCGCTGATAGAATTAAGCGAATTGAAAATAAAATGAGGGTTCATCTGGGCCCTCAAAGCTTTCATCTCCGTATCGGCTACCTCGGTCTTAAATTCTGCTTCATTCTTTTTTGCCACCGCGTCTCTTTTTCGTTTATAGAAAATGAAAGAAATGAGGCCGACAAATATCAGGATACCTGAACCAATAATTATTCCATTGCGTATTATGTGCTCCTGCTTCACTTCGGATTGGTGTGTCGCGTTTAGTACAGCTTCTTTCTTTTCAAATTCAAATTGGGCTTGCAGTATTCCTGTTTCCTGCTGCTTCGCAGCACTGGCTGTGCTATCCTTAAGCTGAATGAAGTTTACATGAGCATCCCATGCTTTCTTATATTCTCCAATATCCTGATATATTACCGCAATTGCCTCCCAGCACATACTTTCCCAACCAGGTGATTGAATTTCCTGAAAGATTTTTAATGCTTTTTTTGCTGCTGCCAGAGCAGCGATTTTTTTCCCTGTTTGATTATATAATAATGAAATATTCCTTAAAGCAGTTGCTTCAAGAAATGGGTACGCTAAATGGTTCCCAATTAATATTGCCTTTTCCAAATAAATTTTTGCTGTATCAAATTTGTTTAATGTTATTAAAAAATACCCGGCGGCGCCGTAAGTCATACCTTGTTCTAATTCTAAATTATTTTCAGTTGTAAATTTTAGAAGATGGTTATAGATAACTAAAGCGCTATCAATTTTTTTTAAATTGACAAATGTATTCGCCAAGGCAAGATTTATATTAAACATTGACTTTTCCTCTGCCGAAATTTCACCCCCTATTTGTTTTGCTCTATTTAAGTATTCCAAAGCTTTTTCGTATTGCTTACTATCATGATACAACAACCCAATATTTCCAATAATATCTTTTTCATAAGTTTTATTTTTAAACGTTTCATTAGCTTTTAACCCTTTAAGGTAATAGCCAAGAGCTTCAACATACTCCCCTTTTACTGTATTGTAAAATGCACCTAACCGTATATATACCAGGGCTTCTCCTTTTACCCAGCTTATTTTTTTTGAAATCTCCAGCGCTTCATTCATTTGAGGTATTAGTTCGCTTTCTGATCCTGTAAACAAGTTTAACCTGGTAATTTCCAATAATACTTTAACCCTGCCGGAATCAGGTTCAGTATATTCTGTTAGGAGATTCTTCAGGGAATCAATTGTCTTTTTTGCCTGTGATATGCCTCTTAAAACGGCAAACATAAATAAGATAAATACAATGACTTTTCTCATACATACTAAAGTGTAAGGATATAATTTACAAATAGTAAGATAGCCTGATTTACTCAAAGAATAGCTCACAAGTTGCAAAAAATAAACAGGGCAGCTCATAAAATAAATGGCGGTTGCCAACCGCCTGGCAGGCAGGTACTTTTATTCTGTTAATATAATCAACCACATACTTAAAAGGATTTACAATGAAAAAAACATCCTTATTAGTGGCAATGCTGGTAACAACCGCAACCACTCTTTTGCAAGCCCAGCCCTTTAAAAAAGGCACCAATGTGCTAAGTGCGGGTATTGGATTCGGTAGTTCCATTGGCTCTGGCTATAGCGGCACTCAATCCCCCGCCATCAGCGTTCAATACGAAAAGAGCCTATGGGAAGTAAACGATATTGGTGTAATAAGCCTTGGTGGCTATGCTGGTCGCAAATCTTTCAGCGGCAGTTCGAAGTCGGGCAGCTTCAGCTACAGCCAAAAATGGAATTATACCATCATAGGTTTACGTAGTGCTTTTCATTACACCGGCATTAACTCCCATAAGCTTGATGTATATGCCGGCGCCATTTGGTCGTACAATATGCTAAGTTATAAATTCAGGGATAATTCCGGCAACAGCAGCGTTTATAATGCACACAATTACGGGAGTACCGCAGGTTTTACAGGCTATATAGGCGGACGCTACTTTTTTAAAGAGAAACTGTCTGTATTTGCCGAGTTGGGTTATGGAGTTTCTTATATCACGGCAGGGCTATCCTTTAAATTTTAAAATTAAATTATATGAAAAAGAAACTACAATTCTTTGCACTTATCCTTTTGCTTGCTGTAGTAAGTTGCAAAAAAGATGAAATTGTTATGCCTGCGAAGGGAGATTATTTTATCAGCTTTAAAGCGGATGGAGTTCAAAAAGAATACAAAAAGGAGGGGTTTGCTACAATTAGTCATTCAGATACGAGCGGCATCTTCATTGATTTTATGGGAGCCTATGAAAAAGCAATTGGCGTGGATCAACCCCAATTTTCCTTCATATTATTTTCACGTACCTCATTCTTTGCAACAAGTGTCTACCAGGATCCCCTTAAGGCTGTTTCTATAGGCGGAGTGAAGCATCCCCAGGTTCATATTACTTATATCGAGGAAGCGGGAACCGATGGATATCTTTCGCTGGGAGGTTTTACTGAATTAATAGGTCCCGGCAGGTTATGGGAACATACCGTTGCAGATGCCAAGACATCGATTACAGAAATTACAGCCACGTATATTAAAGGCACTTTTTCCGCTACAGTGTTCAAATCCACCGATATTACGAAGAAAAGAGTGATTAGTGATGGGAAATTTTATCTGCCGAAATTTTAAAAGCAGTCTTAAAAATTACATCCAATTGTCACAAATCATGCACCCTTTGCTCAAAATAAATGTTATGTGGATAATTAAACATAACCTGTTTTATTTTAGGTGATTACCGGAAATATTCAAGTGCCTTATTATATTGTTTCTGCTTATGAAGAAGTGTGCCTATTTCATTGAATCCATTGCTGTCAATGCTTTTATCATAACCATTTATATTGGCATCCATGATAATAAAAGCATCCTGTTACTATCCTCCGCTCTGTTTATATCAAGTAATTTTTTCAGAGAATCGGAAACGTTTTTCTGGGTATAAGTCCCGGTTGAAAATAGGGAAAAAATAATAAAAAAAATGACAGTACGCATAAAAAAGACTGGGAAATGGTGAATAATACTCACATCATTCAAATTCCTGCATACCGGCAGCAAAAAATAAGGTAGAGACTTCAAAAAATAAATGGTAGTTCGCTTAGCCTTTGGGTGATAGTAAGTTTGACTCATAAAAAATATTAGTGATAGTTTTTGGTGCCATGTGCCTTACAGGTGGATTGATGGGGTTATTAACAAGATTTTACTAAACAGCGACTAGCAAAAGAACAAATTTATGCATTACGAAGAGGGATCTTCTTTGCAAATAATAAACCAAAACCTGCAGAAAATAAATGACGTTTGACAAGGGCCTGGACTTCGCTGTATGTTTACTCCATCATTCACTAACAAAATAATTTTTATGAAAAAGTTACCGTCAATTTTCACCATCGTTTTTGTGTTGATGTGCTGCTTCAGTGCACTGTCTGCACAAACCAGGAGCAAAACAAAAGTAGTTGCAAAGTCCATGGCTACAACAAAATCAATACCCCCCAAACCCGTTACAACATCCGTGCCTGCTGAAGAAGAACTGATCGCTGTTACCCCCGAAAAAGGGAAGGACGTAATAGCTGTTTATCCATTTACCACTTCACAGTTTTCTTATTACGACTATGCTTTGAATGCCGGTAATGCCGTGGAGGCAGGTTTTGTGCGTTCAAAAAGATTTACAGTCGTAGAAAGAAGCCGTTTTGGGATCATAAAACAGGAAGACCAGTTTAAGGAAGCAAATACCCAGGAGATTGTAAGAAAAGCTTCAAAGCTGGGTGCCAAAGTGCTGGTAACCGGGCATGTAATTGCTGCGACTAATGCTTTGGAAAATATAGGTGGTCCGTTTCCCACTACCAGGTATATTGCACAGTTGAGCCTTGCTTTTAAAATTATTGATGTAGAAAGCGGGGAGATCATGAAGGCTGAAACAATCCTGGGAAAAGGAAAGGGAAGTACTCCTGCTGAAGCCACACAGGCTTCTTACCAGGATATGGACAGGCAGGCCCGGGTAAACGTGGCTGAATTTTTACCACAGCGATTTGAATATGCCAGCGAAGTGGAAGTGGATAAAAAGAACCGGCTTAAGAAATTTAAGGTATGGGGTGGTAGCGACCAGGGACTTAAGGATGGAGATGTGATTGAAATTTATCGCCTTTCCTATATAGTAAGTCCTAAGGGTAAAAGGGTGGAAGAGAAAAAATTGCTTGGCGCAGCAAAAATAACTGAAATAAACAGCACAGAATCATGTACCTGTGATCTTCAAAAATCCGGAGACATCGGCGAAAGCCTGCTTACAGAAATAAAGGCAAACCCCGAATCCATTGTTTTTGAGTACAAAGGTTCTGCTAAAAAGAAAGGGCCGTTTGGCCTGTAAAACTAAAAATTATCCATCCTGTTCAATGCTGTTTTTGGTGAATGGTACCCTGGAATAGTTGAGTTGGCCGCCCTGTTTATATAATATTTCAAAAAAGTATAACAAAAGGATGGTTTATTGTAGATGGTTTCGTATGTGTAGTATCAGCATATATAAACCAGGGCAGCCAGCCAATTAAATACCTGCTCATCATCCTCCATAAAAACCTCTTTAGCCTAACAGGAAATTCATTGTTTTTATTTTATTTTCTAAACCAACAAATAGATTTTGTATGACAACAAAACAACCACTAATAGTGTCAGCTATCGTTTTGCTGATTTGCTTTACGCAGCAGGCTAATGCTAAAATCTGGCGGGTGAATAATAATGCAAACGCCACGAATGGCTCCAATTTGGGAGGTAGTCCGGGCTTCCCGGTGTTCGAGCAACTATTCGGTAATGCAACTAACAGTGCCAACGGTAACAACTTAGTTAAGATAGGTGATACTGTGCATCTCGAGGGGTCAACCAATAACTATGCCGGGGGCGATCTGACCAAAAAGCTGACAATAATTGGTCCGGGGTTCTTTTTAAATGAAAATCCGAATACATCTAATAATGTCTTACCTGCAAAATTAACATATATCACTTTTACTACTGGCTCATCGGGCTCCCAACTGATAGGGGTACATGTTGGGGGTAGCTCATACGGGGTATCTATTAACGTAAGTGATATCCTGGTCAGGCGTTGCAAAGTAGACGTCGACTTATCTCTCTATTACGGTATTTCAGATATAAGGATATTGCAGAATTTCTTTTCAAGAGTATCTACTGCCACGACTATCACTACCAGTGGATATGGTTTTCCCACAGATGTGATATTTAATAACAACATAATACTGGGAAACCTGGTATTACCTGTCGGTTATGCCATGTTGGAATGCAAGAATAATGTCTTTGCCGGACCATCTATCTCTTCCAGTCCTTCCATACGTATGTATGTGGGTTCTTTTCAGAATAATTTATTGAAGGACCCAAGCGCCATAGTTGATATTAACGGCGGCACCAATATGAATGTAACTTATAATACTGGCGCCGATGCGGCCCAGTTTGGTACTACTAATAACAATCTTGTGATTGCAGATATGAGTACTTTATTCGTAGCTGCCGGTACGAGTGATGGTAAATATCAACTAAAGCCGGGTTCAGCGAATGGTTCCGATGGCACTGAACGTGGCGCTTATGGCGGGGCTTCTGTAATTAACCGTTATACCCTTTCCGGCCTGGCACCCATCCCAGTTATTTATGACATATCAACTTCAGGTGTTGCAGATGCAACTGGCCTTCCGGTAATTATTAAAGCAAGAATCATTAAATAAATCAGTATGAAAAATATTATAATGAACACAGCGTGGTTCTTATCCGGAATAACGGCTACCGCTCAAGATGTAATACAGGCTGAATATTTTATTGATGTCGATAAAGGTTTGGGGAGTAATACGATATTCACGTTTGCTAATCCGCTACCTGATGGCTCTTACAACCTGAACATCAGTTTAACCGGCGAAGCTGTTGGCAACCACAAATTATATATCCGTACTAAGGATAGCAATGGTAAATGGAGCCTTACTACAAGAAAAGACATCGAGGTGGTTTCATCCAATATAATTAAGAAAATTGTGGGCGGAGCGTATTTCTTTGACGTCGACCCGGGATTTAATTTAGCCGCCACTTCCATTACCATTTCCCCTCAGGATACTGCGATCCTTCAAAACTTTACAGCGGTTACGGGCAGCCTACCTGTTGGCTATCACAAACTGTATATTCGTTTGAAAGATAATGATGGTAAGTGGTCACTTACAACGCGACGTAATATAGAAGTGATCAGGTCTGATACTTACCTGATTGCCGGTGCTGAATATTTTTTCATTTCCGATCCAGGTGTGGGCAAAGCCTCACCGGTAAGTTTTAATTTACCAAATGCAGATGGTAGTTTTGACTTTAAGATCCCTTTAAACAATATACCGGGCGGTACACACACATTGTACATAAGGGCAAGAGACAGTATTAACAACAACTGGAGCATCACCCAATGGCAACGGGATTCAATAGTTACTTCGATTCAAGCCGGCAAATGGAGCCAGCCCGCTACCTGGAGTAACAATAAAGTACCGGACGGCAATACCGTGGTTTTGCTTTATCACAATGTAGATGTTGATATTGTTAATGCGGTATGCAAATCACTTACACCTTACGGTAGCAATGTATCGTGCAATGTGGAAGCTGGAAAAGCGCTGAAAATAACAGGGTATAAATAAATAGAAAATCTACTGCTATGCAAACAAAGATCGACCCGCAAAAAAACAATCCCGGCAAATTAAGCGTGCGCACCAGTAAAGGTAAAGAGTTTTTTTTGCCAGGGCAAATTGTCCGCCTGGAGGCAAAAAGCAATTACACCAGGATTTACTTTACTAACCGTTTTTCGCTGGTTACTGCCAGAGTGTTGAAAGATTTTGAGCTATTGCTGATACCCCTGGGTTTTGTACGCACCCATAGGAGCCACCTGTTAAACAAACAATATATCCTGCAGGTCTTAAGCAATGGCACCATTATTATGATCGATAACTCAACAGCAGAAATATCAAAAAGAAGAAAAGCCGCTGTACTAAGATCCCTGCAGGTATTGACTGTCAGAGCTTAATAGTTGGTATTTAAAAATATCATACCGTTGGGGTCCCTATGTCATGCTGGTGGGGTAAAAGGCAAAACTTTCAATTCAATTTTCATTTAAAGGACCCTGGATAAAAGTTTCCGGCAGACGTTCACTTTCAAAACCGCACTCCCCGCATTGGTATACGTATTCAGGCGCTATCGCATAACTTGAAAATATCCAGGTAAAAATGGCTGTTAAATAGTTGGCTACACCCGGCTTTGTGATATAAGCAAAACTATTGCTTCCGCATTTTGGACAGGTAGCTGATTTCCTGTATTCTTCCTCATATTGTTTCAGCAGTTGAATGGTGGTGGATTCATCTTCCTTTTTTACAATTAACTTGATCCCCCCAATCGCATTGCTTAACATGGGATCCATTGTAACCGTATATTCATCCTTTAAATAGCACTCCACACCAGCTGCATGCAATCTTGTTAAGAGGATATTTGCTAAAAAATAATTGTCAAAAGATCTTATTGTTACCAGGTTCATAAGGTCTGTTGCTTTAATTCGTAAATTGTATTTTGACTATTCACCATTCACCCTTACTGCTTCCCATCAATGATCAACGGGGTATTCCCCTTTCCCATCACGATCACTTTTGCATTGGCGCTTAGGGCCAGTTCCTTCATGGCTTTAATTTGTTCATACTGTAATTGCTGGTCGGTAAGACCTGTGTTAATGATCTTTTGATAGTCCGCGATACCCTGCGCCTCCACCCTTTTTCTTTCAGCTTCCTGCTTTTCTTTCAGCAATACGAACTCCATTTTTTTTGCATCCTGTTCAGCATTTATTTTTGACTCAATGGAAGCCTTTACCGAGTTGGGCAGCGTAATATTTCTTACTAATAATTGTTCCAGCATCAGCCCCCGTTTTTTAAAATCATCTTCAATGGTTTTGTAAATGCGTAGCTGAAATTCATCTCTTTTGGAGCCAAATAAATCTACCGCCTGGTAATACACCGCATTATCACGGATCTTGGTTCGCGTGATAGGGCGAACAATTTTATCCCTGTAATCGTCGCCCGTTTCTCTTAATAACTTTGGTGCGTCTGCAGCTACAATCCTGTACAATACGGTTAGGTCGATCGTTACTTCCAGGCCATCGCTGGTCAAAACTTTAATAGCATCATCCCCGGATTTGTTTCCTTCATCATTTACACCGCTCATAGTATAATTTTGTGTTTTCACATCCAGCTTCTTTACATCCAGTAAGGGATTGATAAAATGAAGTCCGCTGCCCATTACATCGTTTTGTATACTGCCGAATAATATCTTTACACCAATTTCCCCTGGATCTATTTGCTTAACACAGGAGCCCGATATGCCCAATAATATCAGTAAAAGCGCTACTATCCGTCCCGCACCTGCATATTTTGATGCAGCTGCATTATTCTTTGCTATTACAGTGATGGCTATAAGAATAATAAAGCCTAATACAATTAAGACCATAATAATATTTTTTGTGCAAGTTCATCAAAAGAATTAATAATAGTGAGATTGATTTTGTTACAAGAGGATTAGTAACTGTGGCAGCGGGATTTGGTTTTTGGCCAGCTGGGAATCTTCAATCTATGCCGGAGCAACCAATAAGGCAAAAAACGGATCAAAATAATTAATATATTACCCGCGCTTAATCAAGAAACTGGGTCAGCTGCCCGGGCGGATCCTGTACTATAAATGAAAAAGTTACCAGGATTAGTATTTGTCTCCGGAACTCCCTGCCGGGAGATTCAGAGGATCTAATTATTCAACATCAATGGCATCACCAGCATCAGCAGGTCTTCCTGCTCTTCTGATTCGGTAGGCTTAATGATTCCAGCTTTTGTTGATGTGCTTAACTCAATATTAATTTCAGTTGTTTCAGCCGCATTAAGCATTTCAATCAGGAATTTGGCGTTGAAAGCGATCTGAAGATCTTCCCCGTCGTATTGACAGCCCATCCTTTCATTACCCTCAAAACTAAAATCAACATCCTGTGCAGCCAATTGCAGTTCGCTTCCACTTATGGTAAGTGCAACCTGGTTGGTACTTTTGTTGCTGAAAACACTCACACGGCGCAGGGCGCTTTGAAAATCGTTCTTATTTACAGTCAGTTTGTACGGGTTATCCACCGGTATTACCACTTTATAATCCGGGAATCGGGCGTCAATAAGGCGGCAAACCAATTCCGTGCCGCCGTGTTTTACAAATAAATGATTACTGTTATAAGATAAGGTAAGTTCGTCATCATTATCAGGTAAAGCGTTTTTTAATAAATTTAAAGGCTTCTTGGGTACAATAAAAGTATCTGTTTTAGGGCAGCTAACATCTGTTCTTTTGTATTTTACCAGGCGGTGGGCATCGGTCGCTACGCAGGTAAGTCCTTTTGGATCCAGCTCAAAAAATACCCCTGTCATTGCAGGGCGAAGATCGTCACTGCTTACGGCAAATAAACTTTTGTTGATCGCTGTAACCAATGCTGTAGAGGCCATTGTAAAGGAATTTGCATCATCAGCTACAGGTTCTTTAGGAAAATTGTCGGGGTTTTCACCCATTACCTTGTACTTGCCATAATCGCTTGTTATCTCAATACCAAAGTTCTTATCGATGGTAAAAGTGAGTGGCTGGTCAGCGATATTCTTTAATGAATCCATTAATATTTTAGCCGGGATACATACTTTTCCGCTGTCTTTGGCCTCTACGTCCAAATGCACTTTCATCACGGTTTCCAGGTCGGTGGCTACTACGGTCAACTTGTTTTTCTCAATTTCAAACAAAAAGTCCTCCAATATAGGTAAAACGGTATTGGCATTTATAACGCCATTGATCTGTAGCAGTTGTTTAAGCAACGCCGAAGACGAAACGATAAACTTCATAATATTTATATATTGATTTCCAAAGATAAAATCTTTGTAGTTAATCGGACAAGATAATGTAAATTTTCAGGTTACCGGCATTCGTCCTTCTATATAATAGGGTCATTTTAGTATTCCACCGTTATTTTTGCAAAATATGCAGAACCAAAAACTCACGCCTCAGCAAGCTTTTGCAAAAATAAAGCAATATTGCGCCTACCAGGAACGTTGCCACAGCGAGGTAAAAGAAAAGTTGTATTGCTATGGTTTACATAAAATAGATGTAGAAGAAATGACCAGCAAACTGGTGGAGGAAAATTACCTGAATGAAGAACGTTTTGCTATTCAATACGCCGGCGGAAAGTTCAGGATAAAAAAATGGGGAAAGGCAAAAATAAAATACCAGCTCAGGCAAAAACAGGTAAGTGAATATTGCATTAAAAAAGCCCTTGAAGGTATTGATGGTAATGATTATTTAAAGACATTGAATAAACTCGCCACCCTAAAATTAAAGAGCCTGAAAGGTGAAAAAAATATCTTTTTGAAAAAACAGCAGTTACTAAACCATTT
>JBDTWP010000001.1:0-74575 GCA_040006615.1 Ferruginibacter sp. | reverse complement strand
TTAATTCAATTACTGATGTCAAATAAAAAAACAATCGCAACGATAGATGGAAATGAGGCCGCTGCTTATGTGGCGTATCGTGTAAATGAAGTTTGTGCCATCTACCCAATTACACCCTCCTCCACGATGTCGGAACTTTGTGACGAATGGGCAACAAAAAAAATAAAAAATATCTGGGGTAATATACCTGAAGTGATGGAAATGCAAAGTGAAGCCGGTGCTGCGGGCACTGTACATGGAGCATTGCAAACAGGTTCGCTTACAACCACTTTCACATCCTCGCAAGGTTTGATGCTGATGTTGCCCAACATGTACAAGATTGCAGGTGAATTAACTGCGGCCGTCTTTCATGTGGCTGCGCGTTCACTGGCTTCACAAGGGTTATCTATTTTTGGCGACCACCAGGATGTGATGGCGGCAAGAACGACTGGTTTTGCCATGTTAAGTTCAGTCAGTGTGCAGGAAGCACATGATTTTGCATTAATAGCCCAGGTAGCATCCTTAAGATCAAGGATTCCCGTAATGCATTTCTTTGATGGTTTCCGCACATCCCATGAAGTGAACAAACTGGAGTTGTTGAGTGATGAACAAATAAAATCCATGATACCCGATGAACTGGTTATTGCTCATCGGAAAAGAGCACTCAATCCAGCGCACCCGTTTATAAGGGGTACAGCCCAAAACCCGGATATATATTTCCAGGGAAGAGAAACGGTTAATACTTACTATAATAATATGCCTGGCATTGTGGAGGAAGTGATGAATGATTTCGAAAAGATGACAGGAAGAAAATATGAACTCTTCCAATATTCAGGAGCGCCAGATGCGAAACAGGTCGTGATCATCATGGGCTCTGGCGGTGAAACCGTTGATGAAACAGTAAATGCATTGAACTCGTCAGGAGAGAAAACAGGCGTGATACAGGTCCGGTTGTACAGGCCATTTTCCCTGGAATATTTATTAAAATCAATACCTGCATCCGTAGAATCAATTGCCATATTGGACAGGACTAAAGAATCAGGTGCGGCAGGTGAGCCATTGTACCAGGACGTGCTGTCCACATTGGTGAACGCAGTGCAACAGGGTAAGCTGAAACAATTACCCAGGTTGGTTGGTGGCCGTTATGGCCTTTCTTCCAAAGAGTTTACTCCTGCAATGGTAAAAGGAGTATTTGATGAATTGAAGAAAAAACAACCCAAAAATGGTTTCACCATAGGGATCAATGACGATGTTACTTTCACCAGTCTTGATTATGATCCTTCATTCAAATTAGATGAATCAGGATGGAGACAGGGACTATTCTTTGGATTAGGTGCTGATGGAACAGTGGGTGCCAATAAAAACACCATAAAGATTATCGGGGAGAATACAGATTTGTATGCACAGGGATATTTTGTTTATGATTCCAAAAAATCCGGTGCAAGAACGGTTTCGCATCTCCGGTTCGGACCAAAACCAATAAGGGCACCCTACCTTATTACAAAAGCGGACTTTATAGCCTGTCACCAGTTCAACTTTATAGAAAAGGTGGAGATGCTGGAATTTGCAATGGATGAAGCAACCTTCCTGATAAACAGTCCTTACAACAAAGACGAAGTATGGGATAAACTGACAGGACAAGTGCAGAAAATTATTATTGACAAGAAATTAAAAGTGTTTGTAATTGATGCAACTTTGGTGGCGAGGGAAACCGGCATGCCAGGACGTATTAATACCATTATGCAGACCTGCTATTTTGCCTTATCCGGGGTATTGCCAAGGGAAGATGCCATTAAGGCAATTAAGAAGGCAATTGAGAAGTCATATATTAAAAAAGGGCAAAAAGTAATTGACCAGAACTTTAAAGCAGTGGATGCCACACTAGCTCAGTTGCATGAAGTTGATTATCCTGCAATCGTTTCTGCAGCAGTACATGATTTGGCGATCGTTTCTGAAAAAGCACCTCAATTTGTACAGGAAATAACAGCAGTGATGATGGCTGGCCACGGCGATGAACTACCAGTAAGTAAATTGCCTGCTGATGGAACATACCCAAGCGGCACCACACAATGGGAAAAAAGAAATGTCTCAGATTTAGTGCCCATTTGGGAACCAACGGTCTGTATACAATGCGGCAACTGTGCTTATGTCTGCCCTCACAGTGTAATAAGAGCAAAATTTTATCATAAAGACCATTTAAAAAATGCACCGGAAGATTTTGTGTTCGCACCTATCAACGCAAGAGGTTTCCCGGAAACACAATATACTTTACAAGTGTATGTAGAAGACTGCACAGGATGTAATTTATGTGTGGAAGTGTGTCCTGCCACTGATCCGGCCGACCGGTCCCGCAAAGCTATCAATATGGCCGAGAAAGAATCTATACTGGATAAAGAGAAAACGAACATTGAGTATTTTGAAAATATACCCTGGAATGACCGTTCAAAAATAGATTTCTCTACCGTGCATGGAGCACAATTTCTTGAACCATTGTTTGAATTTTCAGGAGCATGTGCCGGTTGCGGCGAAACGCCCTACTTAAAATTGTTATCACAGCTATTTGGCGAAAGATTATTAGTTGCCAATGCTACAGGTTGTTCTTCAATTTATGGAGGTAACCTTCCAACCACACCCTGGACTGTTAATAAGGAAGGAAGAGGACCTGCATGGTCCAACTCTTTGTTTGAAGACAACGCAGAATTTGGGCTGGGTATGCGTATCACTGCTGATAAACAACTGGACATAGCGAAGCAGTTTTTACTGGAATTAAAAAACGAACTCGGGGCAAAGGTTGTTGATGAAATCCTTGACGCTAAACAAGGGCTGGAATCTGAACTGGCAGTTCAACAGTTAAGGGTACAACATTTGAAGGAGCAATTGAGAGCAATGACTTCATCTGCGGCAGTTCACCTTTTATCCGTGGCAGACCAGTTAGTTCGCCGAAGCGTATGGCTGATAGGAGGTGATGGATGGGCTTATGATATAGGTTATGGCGGACTTGATCATGCACTTGCAAGCGGAAGAAATGTTAATATACTGGTACTGGATACAGAAGTGTATTCAAATACCGGTGGTCAATCGTCCAAATCAACTCCAACGGCGGCAACTGCAAAATTTGCAGCCGGTGGTAAGTCGGGTGGCAAAAAAGATCTGGCCATGCAGGCTATTTCATATGGCAATGTGTATGTGGCAAGAGTTGCCTTCGGCGCCAATCCGCAACAAACATTGCTGGCAATGAGAGAAGCAGAGGCTTACGACGGACCTTCACTGATCCTGGCTTATAGTCATTGTATTGCACACGGCTATGATTTGAAAAATGGGTTGAACCAACAAAACCTGGCAGTTGCCAGTGGTCACTGGCCATTGCTGCGATACAACCCTTCGCTTAGAAAGAAAAATAGAAATCCATTTGTTCTCGATTCAATAAGACCGTCGATCCCTCTCAGGGATTATGCCTACAATGAATTGCGATATAAGGTATTGACTGTGACCAATCCCCAGGTGGCAGAAGAACTGATGAAACATGCGCAGGATCTTGTCAATTTGAAATGGAAAAACTATGAAGAACTGGCAACTAAGAAAGCGAGTGATTTTGTGCCGGTAGCCTGACAAAAATTAATGATAACCCACCTGCTTAAGTCATCCAACCTTTTAAAGGTTGGATGACTTAAGCAGGTGGGTACCTTAAAAATTAACATATGAAAATGCAAACATCTTATATGGGGTTGAAATTAGATTCCCCAATTGTAGTCTCCGCCTGTCCGTTATCTGAACAAACAGATAATATAGTAATAATGGAAGATTGTGGTGCCGGTGCGGTGGTACTTTTTTCATTGTTTGAAGAACAGATACGTAAAGAAGAAACCAGGTTTAAAGGGGTACTGGCTGAAACTACCAATACTTTTGCCGAAGCGTTGGATTACTTTCCCAACCTTGATGATTTTAATGTAGGTACAGATGAATACCTTGAAAATATCCGCAAGGCTAAGGAAAGGGTTAATATTCCCATTATTGGCAGTTTAAATGGAATTACCAGTGAAGGATGGATTGACTATTCGAGAATGATTGAGCAGGCAGGCGCGGACGGGATTGAAGTGAACATATTTTTCATCCCCGGAGACATTTCCATGTCATCTTCCGCCGTCGAACACCGATACCTGAATATAATAGATTCGATCAGGCAAAATGTAAGAATCCCGGTTGCTGTAAAACTGAATCCTTATTTCAGTGCAATGGGTAATATGGCGCAGCGAATGCAGCTTGCCGGTGCTGATGCGCTGGTTTTGTTCAACCGTTTCTATCAGCCGGATTTTGATATCAATGAATTGGTCATCAAAACCGACTTGAATTACAGTGAATCAAGTGAAATCAGGTTACCCTTATTATGGATCGCTTTATTATATGGTAAAGTAAGGCTATCGCTGGCAGCCACTACGGGAGTTCAAAGCGCTACTGAAATAATTAAATACCTTCTTGCCGGAGCTGATGTGGTGATGACAGCTTCTTCTTTATATAAAAACGGAATTCCTTATTTAAAAACCATGAATAAGGACCTTCAGAACTGGATGAATAAAATGGGCTTCGATAGTATTGAGGCGTTTAAGGGAAGTATGAGCCAGCAACACATCCCGGACCCTTCAGCATACGAAAGAGCTAATTATATTAAGATCCTGGAAGGGGGGAAGTGAAGTCTGTTTATTTGCGGGTATCATTTACCTGAAATTGATAAATAGAATGACCTGCGTATTTAATAAATTAAAAAAGAATGCCCGGAAAATTAAATTTCCGGGCACTGTTTTTTCAGAGATAATTAATTCCTGGGAAATTCTATTGCTGCCTGTGCTGCTGCCAATCTTGCTATTGGCACACGGAAAGGTGAACAACTTACATAGTTCATACCCAGGCGGTGACAGAATTTTACACTTTCGGCATCTCCTCCATGTTCTCCGCAGATACCTACTTTAAGATGTGGTTTTGTTTCACGGCCTCTATCTGTGCCAAATCTTATCAATTCTCCCACTCCGTCCTGGTCAATGGTTTGGAAAGGATCATCTTTCAGCAATTTCAGGTCAAGATAAGTTGGAAGGAAACCTCCAATATCATCACGGCTGAATCCAAAACTCATTTGAGTAAGGTCGTTTGTACCAAAGCTGAAAAAATCTGCCACAGTTGCCATCTGCGCTGCTTTTAAAGCAGCCCTGGGTATTTCTATCATCGTACCATACAGGTAGGGTATTTTTTTCATTTTCATTTTCTCACAAACCTCTTCATATACCTTGTCAACGATTTTTTTCTGATGAATCAATTCTTTCACCGAACAGGTAACAGGCACCATAATTTCAGGTTGGGCTTTTATCCCTGATTTTAATAATTCTGCAGTAGCCGTCAGTATGGCTCTAACCTGCATTTCTGTTATTTCAGGATAACTTACTCCCAGCCTTACGCCGCGGTGACCCAACATCGGGTTGTTTTCGTGCAGTGCAAGTACCCTTCTTCTAAGTAAGCTCATACTTATGCCGAGTTCTTTGCTGAGCTCATGTAATTTTTCTGAGTTATGCGGAACAAACTCATGTAATGGCGGATCCAGTAAACGAATAGTTACGGGAAATCCGTTCATTACTTTAAGTGTGTCTTTTACATCCTTCTTTACATATTTATACAATTGATTGAGTGCGGTTCTCCTTTCTTTTTCAGTCTTGCTGATAATCATTTTACGCAGCAGGAACAAAGGTTGTTCGCTTCCTTCGCCATAGAACATATGTTCTGTGCGGAACAAGCCGATTCCTTCTGCGCCAAATTTTAATCCCTGTGCGGCATCCTGGGGTGTTTCAGTATTGGTACGTACGCCCATTACTTTTATCTTATCCACCAGCTTCATGAGGTCTTTGTAAGATTGATTTTTATCGAGGTCAATAGCCACGAGTGCCATACTGCCTTCATATACCAACCCCCTGGTTCCGTTGAGGGTGATCCAGTCGCCTTCGCGAATAGTAACACCATCTTTGGCTTTGAATGTTTTTGTTTCATTATGAATTTCAATATCTCCGCATCCAACTATACAGCATTTGCCCCATCCTCTTGCCACCAAGGCCGCATGTGATGTCATGCCACCTTTGGTGGTTAAAATGGCTTGTGCCTTATGCATGCCATCCACATCTTCAGGTGATGTTTCTTCACGAACCAAAATAACCTTTTCACCTTTAAGTGCCCATTCCACGGCATCATTGGAAGTGAATACTACCCTGCCTTTTGCACCTCCTGGCCCGGCTGGTAATCCTTTCGCAATAACTGCACTGGCCTGCTCTGCCTTGGGATCAAGCATTGGCAATAGTAATTCCACCAGTTGATTCGGTGCCACCCGTTCAATAGCGGTTTCAGCATCAATCATTTTTTCCTTGTACATCTCTGTCGCCATGCGTACTGCCGCAATACCATTGCGTTTACCAATTCGGCACTGCAACATGTAAAGTTTTCCCTTTTCAATGGTGAACTCGATATCCTGCATGTCTTTATAATGCTTCTCCAGCCTCTTTTGATAACTGAATAATTCTTTATAAAGTGCCGGTTCTGTTTTCTCTAATGTGTCGAATTGTTTACTTTGTTCATTTTTTGAATATTCATTCACCGGTGCCGGTGTTCTAATGCCAGCCACCACATCTTCTCCCTGTGCGTTGACCAGGTATTCGCCATAAAATTCATTTTCACCGTTACCCGGGTTTCTAGTAAACGCCACTCCGGTGCTACTGTCATTTCCCATATTCCCAAATACCATTGTCTGGATATTCACGGCAGTTCCCCATTCATCAGGAATTTTTTCAATGCGGCGATAATCTACTGCTCTTTTCCCATTCCAACTGCTGAATACCGCGCCGATACCACCCCAGAGTTGTTGCATGGGGTCATCGGGAAAGTCTGTGCCTAACACTTTCTTAACTGTTTTCTTATAATCTGTCACCAGTTCTTTAAGTTCCGTTGCAGTCAGATCGGTATCGCTGGCATATCCCTGTTTGTGTTTGATGTATTCTAATTTTTCATCCAATATCTTACGTATGCCTTTACCATTTTTCACTTCCATTCCACTACCTTTTTCCATTACCACATCTGCATACATCATGATTAAACGCCTGTAGGCGTCATAGGCAAAACGTTCATCACCACTATGGGCAATAATTCCTTTAATGGTATTTTCATTCAGGCCTACATTCAATACTGTTTCCATCATGCCAGGCATGGAACGACGGGCACCGGAACGAACAGATACCAGCAATGGATTTTCTTCATCACCAAATTTTTTACCAGTGAGCTTTTCCATTTTGGCAAGCGCCGCTTCCACTTCTGCCTTTAGTGCCTTGGGAAATGTTTTTTTGTTTTTGTAATAATAGGTGCAAACTTCTGTGGTTACCGTAAACCCGGGAGGCACCGGTAACCTTAAATTGGGATGACCGGCCATTTCCGCAAGGTTAGCGCCCTTGCCGCCTAATAGGTTTTTCATTGATTCGTTTCCGTCGGCATAGCCGTCACCAAAGAAGTAGGTATACTTTTGGGTTTTTACACTTTGTACCATTTTTACAGGTTTTTTACTTTGTACCATATTTACGAGCTTTTTTTGCCATACAGAGGTATAACTTAATAGATAATTATTCCATTACGGAGATCACACAAAACAATGATTCTAGTCAGTTATTTTTTTTTTGCTTGGAGGGTCATTTTCCCAAGGCGGTTTTGAGGGCTGCCGCCTGGTATTAGAAGCCAGAACTGAAGCCATACTGAAATAAGGTTTTGATCCGGGAAGGAAGTTTCCCCGTAAATCAATGGCTTTCCGGCTACCGGGATCCAGGTAGTAATGATAATGCCGGAACGGCAAGCAATTGCGGGGGATGGGGGTCTTATCTGTAAAAGTCTGTTCTTGAATAAGTGCCTGGTGACGCATGGTCACCTTCCTTAAACCTGATATCAACATAATTAATACCTTTTAATTCCGTCAGGTTATAAATAACTTCAGCAAGGTAGGCTTCGGCGCCACTTGATCCCATCTGCTGAGTTAAATAGGCACTTTTCCTTATCTTCACAAATATGCTGTCATTGGATACCCTGGAGAATTGAATTTGTATTTCGGGAAACCCTTTATTCAGCATCTGTATCAGGATTGTTGACGTTAATGAATCCGGAGACAGTGGAAAGGCCCGCTTCATTACCAGGCCTTTTTTGGGATCCTCTTCGGAAATCCAATAATAATGGCTGTCTGTTTTAATACTGATAGAATCTGTCTTATTGACAAATTCTGTTGTATCAGTCCCGGGCACAACTTTTTCGGATTGCTTTGTATTACATGAAACGATCAGGGTGATCAAAAAAAGCAGGGAAGAGTACTTTTTCACGATTGAATTTTTAAGGTTACCAATAGTATGCTTTGTCGGGGTGGATTTTATTAACTGCATTCCCGTTAATTATTTTATTTATAAAAGTACCAAACTATGACGAATGATAAATGATAGTGGCCATAAAAATACTGATCTGAAAAGATTTAAACATAAAGCCATTATTGCAATAATTTAATCTGAAAGGAATGGGAATTTCGCATGTAGATATGGAGGAAGCTTTATCTTTTCTTTCAAGTTCATAAATGATTCGTACGGTCCATTGATGGAGAATAAATTCAATAGCCAGGAAGGTACTCCCTCACCCAGGTCGATTTGAAGTCTATAGTCAATCTTAAATTGCTGATTGTTTAATGGGGTAATTGTCCAGGTAGTTTTTGAATATTTAACCCTTACAATATTCGATTTTTCCGGTAAAAAGTTACTCACATTTTTAGCTTCAATGATCATTACCTTATTTCCCGGATGCTGTACCATATTCATATGTACTACCAGATCACGGTTATCAAATGGCCAGGGACACTCAATTTCAGTATAGAAAATTACTTCGGTTGTACTGATCTCTTTAAGCAATTGGGACTTGGTTGTTTTATATACCCATTGATAATGCTTGTTTACATCAAATAATACTGCAGCCAATTGGGATATTCTGCCTTCAAATACACACTCTACTTTTAATTCATCAAGACTAAAATCTTTCGTTTTCCTTGAAAATACTTTAATTCCGTTTTTGTCTTTTTTTAAGTTCCACTCTTCCTGGCATTTTACGGAAATTTGAAGAAACATGCATGTAAGTACGAATATCAGGTATGTGAATTTCATTCTATTTCTTTAATTGTTTTCATAATAAATCATTTATAAGGGCTTTTAATAACATAGAAAAGGCGAAATGGTTCTTTGCCGAACTGCCCTTTCATAAATGTAGCAATTTAAAAAAGGATTCGGCACCAACATCAGTTTGATTCAATTTTTTTTTGCAGAAAATGAGCCGGATATTTGTAATCAGCTCTTTAACCTGGCGAAGCGCTTATTGGACTTTGGATGATTTAGTATAGAGTAAATACCAGTAGACACGTAGAATTTCGGTGGAAAAGCGTTCATAGGAAGCCCTTTCCCATACATTACCAGGCTGGTCATTCCCCAAAAGCAAACCATAGCACTGATGATCAATAATACCAGGCCGGCAACGGGAAAATAAGGTACGGGAAGCTGAATATATTACCGGTTTATAAAGAGGCGAACAGTCCATTTAGCTGGTTTGTATAATTCCAGTTTAAAAGAATCTCCGTTGGACATCGTAGCATACAAAGTAACAGGAAATTCACTGATGTCGTAAGTAACATGAAACCTGGTAGGGGTTTCAACCGTGGACAGCAATCGTATAATCGATTTACTTGCTGAATTTAAATCAACCAGCCTCAATACATAGCCGGGTTGGCCTTGAAAATCAGAAGGTACCCCTGTGGGTGAACCGGATGTGGTCGATATTTCAAAACTGATGGTGTTGCCGGTTTCTGGAGTACCAATAATTTCAGAACGGTCAAATTTTGAAGCGCCGTCAAAGGCATATGTAGTATATTTTTTACCGCGGAATTCATTGCCGCTCCAGTATCCTTTTATTGTACTGTCGGGCTTTCCTTTATGTAAATAATGTGTTTCGCCTTTTCCTTCTTTCTGACCGTCCAGGAAATAGCCTTCATGATAACTGCTGTCATCGTAATGGTACACTCCATAGCCGTTTGGCTTTCCATATTTGAAGCTGCCATTATAGCGGTTACGGCCAATTGCTTCTCCCTGTCCATGCGCCAGCCCGTTTTTGCATTCTCCTTTATAGCTATCGCCTAGGTTAAAAACCAGCACTTTGCAGGAGCCAGTGCTATCCTGTGCCTTTATTAAACCAGCATTCAGTGTAGTAATAAAAATAATGGCAGGAACGACTTTATTCATGTGGTGGCGAGCTTAAAAATATATTATGAATCTTTTTTATTTTTTTCTTTTGGGCAAGGTTTCTTTTGAGCTTAAGGTTCAAACTGATCACGTTGCGGTTATTATACCTGCTTTCACCGGGACCAAATAACATGGAAGATAGTGAATAGTGAAATGTAAAAAATTGAAATCCCCTATTTAATTCAAACAGCAAACTTATCGTTGCTGATTATGGGATCGTACAATTAGAAATTGGTTGCTGTTTTACTTGCTACCAAAATTGGGACATGGATTAGCCTTTTATTGCTGCATATTATTTGATGATTGAAATACTTGTTATACTTTAGTTCAAAATTTATTGTATGAAAATAGGAATATTGCTTTTATGCGTAGCATTTGCAGGATGTGGCGCTAAATCCAATGAAGATATTGCAAAGGATTTAATAAGGGAAAAATTGAAAACCAGCCTGCCGGATTTTAATAATTATGAGTCCCTTAATTTTGGTACATTGGGGAAAGCGTTTTTGCCATATGAAGAAACCGACCGGCATATAGCAAATTTAAAAGCCCTCAATATTTATAAGGATTCAATTACAGCTTTGGAGAAAATAATCAAAGAAAACAAAACTGCATCTCCTGAAAGTAGTAAAAGATTGCAACAATTGCTGGATAGCACCAAGGCTATAAGTGAAAGGAATAATGCGGAGAAGCAGGCATACACACCTGAAAATTTATTTAAGATCACCCATGCTTATAAAATAAAAGATAAATCAGGGCTTGAGAAAAAAACCGAAGAAGAATTTTATTTTGATAAGGATCTAAAACGGGTGGTTAAAATTCATAAAGTGTATTAATCAATTCCAGCCTTTCCTGATTCCATTATGTTCCTTTTGATGATTATTTTAGCAAGTCGTTAAGGCTATGGGCGTTAATGAATGAAACCTAACCAGGTAAAATAGATTCTCACTCCTGTATTAGTCCCGATAAGACAAGTTCAGCGACCATCTTTGGGTTCTTTTCTTTCGTGTGGGACATAGTCAAAGCAAATAGAAAAAACGGCTGCATTTATGACTGATTTTCGTGGTTGTCGCAAAAGACCTCGTAATTGTCGTTTTTGCACAGCATTTATTTTACACAATTGATAGAGGTTTGCATAGAAAAATAAAATACAATAACCAAAAAATTTAATCAAAATGGAAACGTTGGACAAAAGCATCATTACAGTGGAGAATACCATTAATTCCCCGGTAGAAAAAGTTTGGGAATACTGGACAAAGCCAGAACATATCACCCGATGGAACAACGCATCTGAAGATTGGCATACACCGCATGCGGAAAATGATTTACGGGTGGGCGGCAACTTTCTTTCAAGGATGGAATCCAGAGACGGAACAATGGGTTTTGATTTCGGGGGCGTTTATGATGTAATCACCAATAATGAATATATTGAGTATACTATTGGTGATGGAAGAAAAGTGAAAATAACCTTCTCCCCCCATGGAAATGGGACTAAAGTGGTGGAAAGTTTTGAAGCCGAAGCTACCAATTCTATTGAAATGCAACAGGGAGGTTGGCAAGCCATCCTTGACAACTTTAAAAAATATACCGAAGCCACTCATCCGGGGAATCAAAAAACAGCTTAAGAAAGTATTGCTTTATTTACCAAATCTTAAGCAATAGGAATGCTATTTGAATATCCTGCTTTTAAGGGATAACTATAATCAGGGGAAAGCCTACATTTGGCAATTAAATATTCTGCAATGAAAAAATATTTATTTGCTGCATGTTTGCTAAATGGGCCTGTTGGTTTTTCACAAACCGGTAATATCGGTATCGGAACGGTAACGCCCCGGTATTCCCTGAGTTTCGCGCCCTCACTGGGGCAAAAAATAGCTTTATGGGATGATGGGAATGTGGATGGAGGCAATTATGGAATCGGGGTGCAAAGCGGGCTTTTACAGCTACACACCTATACTCCTTTAGACGATATTGTAATGGGGTATGGCTCCAGCAACAATTTTACAGAAAGATTCCGGTTTAAAGGAAATGGATTTATGGGCATCGGCAACAACGATCCGCAGTTTTTTTTAGACGTCAGTGGCCGCATTCGTTTGCGCCACGAAGGAGGTAATATTACGGCCGGCCTGTGGCTCAACAACTCACTGAATAATTCCACGCCGGCTTTTATTGGTATGCAAGGCGATAGCTATGTAGGATGGTATGGAACTACTGCCGGCTGGGGCCTGGTAATGAATACAAACAGTGGGTATACAGGTATTGGCAACACATCTCCCCAAAACCGGCTTGACATAACCGGGCTCAATAACTATGATCTTGCCAACTCGGAAGGTGATGCAAGGATTGGTAATGCATCTTACCGCATAAAGTTTGGTGTTGCTCTCAGCGGCGGAGGTGCCGGGGCATCCGGCATTATGCAATACGGGCAGCCCGGGGGTTTCAATAACCTTGCATTAGGGTCACAAGGTAAAAATTTTATCAATATCAATGGAACCGGAAATTTTGTTGATATTACCAATGCAACAGGGGGCCTTCGGTTTGACGGCGCTGCGGGCAAGGCAGGCGAGGTATTAGGTTCCAATGGATCATCCGTAGCGCCTTCATGGGTATCACCTACAGCCGCTTTAGCTGCCAATACTCAACAGTTTTTCCAATCTTCAACGGTAGTTGGTGTTGTAAATTATGTAGGAGTACCCGGTCTTTCCCAAAGTTTTACCTGTCCTGCAGGGAAAGGCATGTTCATACTACAAGGGCAGATGTTTAACAATGGCTGTTTTGCTTGTGGTAATCAATCATGCAAATACGATATAGTTGTAGATGGTGTATTGATCGACCGGAATTTCGCCACTGTCGCCAATGGCGGAGAAGCAGTTGTTACCAACGGTGCCACCCTTTATAATCTGACGGCAGGTACGCATACGGTTACCGTAAATGTGGATGGTAACGGAGGTAATTTTACTGCCTCCGGATTCCGGATTGTCTTAATGGTAATACCGCAATAAATGGCAGTTTATAAGGAAGGAGGAAAGCTAAAAGTGTTACGGGTGATCCACCAGGTGGTTTATCTTTGCCGAATAAAAAAATTACACCTACATGAAACCTGAAGAACTGGCAAAGCTGCGCATTGACTATACATTGCAAACGCTCAATGAAGAGGAGGTTGCCGAATCACCCATTGCCCAATTTGAAAAATGGTGGCAGGATGCGGAACAATCAAAGATTGTGGAAATGAACGCAATGACACTTGCAACTACCGGCAACAATGGAATGGCAGATGCAAGAATAGTCTTATTGAAGGCATTTGATGAAAGGGGATTTGTTTTTTTTACCAATTACAATAGTGCAAAGAGTTCGCAGCTTGAATTTAACGCCAACTGCTGTTTATTATTTTTCTGGAAAGAGTTGGAAAGGCAGGTACGCATTCATGGAGTTGCAGAAAAAATTATGGTAAAAGAGAGTATTGCCTATTTCGATAGCCGGCCTGAAGGAAGCAAAATAGGAGCCTGGGCTTCTCCACAAAGCATAGTGGTGGCCGGTAAAGCCATGCTAAAAGAAACTTTTCAGTATTATACAGAGCGGTTCAGGCATGGCAAAATTCCAAAGCCTCCTCATTGGGGAGGGTATCGTGTAAAGCCTGGTCGTATGGAGTTCTGGCAGGGCCGCCCCAGCCGCATGCACGACAGGATCTTGTATACGGAAGCCCTGGAAGGCAAATGGAAAACTGAAAGACTGGCGCCATGAGTGAAATATGAACATCTCCATCTTTTTTTCCCCAATGGTGAATCGTTCATTGCTTCGACTCCAGGTTATTTCATTTAAGGGGCTTCTTAAATATTTCATCCCAGGCATTTAGTGATGGATCCGGCGCCAGCATTGTGATCTAAAAAAAATTGTTTAAGGATAAAGTAATGCAACCTGGGCAACATTAAGAAGTAGTGTAATGTTAAGTGTAAAATGACCTAAATTAATGACACGAATTTTATGCATGAATTACACGAATTAGTGATTAAACATGTATTAATTCGTGTTTACTAATTCGTGTAATAAAAAAATGATACGCCATATTATTGTTAACACAGCAGTAGTTATGACTTTTTGATATATATAGGCATGACTTAAAACCCCGGTGGGGCACAACGAAAAAAATAGTTTGAAATATTAATCACTGTTTTCAAGGTGCAGGTGCTGGTGATAGGCACCGGCTGCAATATGCATAGCAAAACCGGCTATCGCAGTGTCTTTAAGAATGTTGATCAGTGCCATGGTCTTCATTTCAGGGTCACCGGCATCCAGATAATTGGGTACATGAATGGTTAGCACGAAGAGAATCAAAAGGCCTGCCAACAGGTAGCCCGCCACTTTTACCAGGTTGTTGGTAATAAATGCAAGGCCAACAAGTATAAAAGCGGTGCCTGTAAAATAGGCCCAAATGATGCCACCAGGCAGGGATGGCGGAACATATACGAGCAGGTCGTGTGGTTTAAGAAAATGGAAAACACCAAAAACGATCATAACCACTGATAAAAGGTAAATAGCAATTCTAGAAAGAATGTGATAATGTTTCATAATTCCAGTTTTTAAAACCTAAAACTAATTAATAAAACATATTATACTTATGATACTGGTCATATTTTATCAAACTGAAGAATGACTTAGCATGGTTTTCAGCCTAATCAGAGCGCCGGCTCATTGGGTACTGTCCAAATTATGATGGCTAATAGCGCTTTTTTCACGCTAAAATTATCTATTGCAAATTCAAATATCTATGCCAAAGTATAAGGACAAAACTGCCCATCGATGTGTTTCTTTTTAAACAATTTAATGGTTGACAGATGTCCTCGTATCGTGCTACGGTATTTCTCTTTGACTCATGTAATTGAGCACAATCGATAGTACATTAAAATTTATAGCCCTGCTTGCAGCAGGGCCTTTTATGCAGGCAACCTTTGAAAAAAATATAGCCATTGTATGCAACCCACTTGCCGGAGCAGGAAGAGCAGTATTTCTTGCCGAAAAAATTGTTGGCGAATTATCAAAGCAAATTATTTCCCATACGCTTTTCAATGAAAGCTGGCCAAATACCCTGGAAAACTTTACGGATGTTTTTATCGTAGGCGGTGATGGCACACTGAACTATTTCATCAATCAGTATCCTGGCATTGAATTGCCATTGGTCATTTTCAATGGTGGTACCGGCAACGATTTTCATTGGCTGCTATATGGTAATAAAACATTTGATGAGCAATTTCAAACTGCATTAAATACAAATACCAAACCAATTGATATGGGGAGATGCAATGACCGCAATTTTATAAATGGAGTCGGAATTGGTTTTGAAGGCGGGGTAGCAAAAGCATTAACCGGAAAGAAAAAACGGCCAGGTAAAACATCCTTCCTCATTACTATTCTGAAAAAAATATTTATGTACCGTTCAAATAATTATTGTATAAAATCAGGTGAAGGGACCTTAACAGGCAAAAAATTGCTAATTGATATTTGTAACGGAAAGCGTGCCGGGGGTGGATTTTATATTGCACCCGAAGCAAAGGCGGATGATGGTTTGTTTGATATTATTATCGTGGATGCGTTGGGTCCGCTTAGGCGGTTACAATATCTTTCGCTAATAGAAAAAGGGAAACACCTGAATTTACCCTTTGTTCATCATTTCCATACCGGGAAAATCATTATTGAAAGTGATAAGCCGGCTCAATATCACCTGGACGGTGAATATTTTGAAGCACAAAAATTGGAAATTAAAATATTACCCGATGCATTAAACTTTCGATTTTAGATGATCGTCAAATACACCCAGTTCTCCCTTTGGCTCTTCTTAATCTTCCTTTTGACAGGTGTTAACAACTGATTGTACCAGTCTTTTGGATTAACTGTTGTTTAAATTCGTAAGAAATTTTAACACATTAATTAATGATCATAGTATAAACATTTATTCATTCGGCGGTTCCCACAACTGCATATAATTTATTATATTGTAAACTTAACGATTGCAATATTCATATTTTATGACCTACGATTTTATCATCATCGGGGCAGGGTCGGCCGGTTGTGTAATAGCCAACAGGCTTTCCGCCAATCAGCGTTATACAGTTTTGCTGCTGGAGGCAGGTGACCCGGATAAGAAGTTGGAAATTCATATTCCCGGTGCATATACCAAACTTCATCATACCAAATGCGATTGGTCATTCTGGACAGAGCCCCAGGCCCATGTTGATGGCCGGAAGCTCTACGTACCAAGAGGAAAAATATTGGGCGGCTGCAGCAGCACCAATGCTATGGCCTATGTCAGAGGCAATAAAGAAGATTTTAATGAATGGGCATCGCTCGGAAACGATGGCTGGGGTTATGAGGAAGTATTACCTTATTTCAAAAGATCAGAACACAATGAAAATTTTGGTGAGCCTTTTCATGGAAAGGAAGGGCCACTGAATGTTAGTTTTTCAAATCACCCCACCCAATTAAGTGAAGCCTTCATGCAAGCCTGTGAATTAAATGGTATTCCACACAATCCTGACTATAATGGAGAAATACAGACAGGCGCATCAATGCTTCAGTTCACTATCAGGAATAACCAGCGGCACAGCACGGCAAAAGCTTTCCTGAAGCCCGTTATGCACCGGCCCAATCTTACAGTTCGCACTGGTTGCATGGTAAAGAAAATTGTCATTGAAAATGACCGGGCAACAGGAGTTGAGATCATCAGCAAAAAGGGTGAAACCATTTCCATACGGTGCAATAAGGAAGTGATCCTTTCTGCCGGGGCTATTCAGTCGCCGCAGGTATTGATGCTTTCGGGTATTGGTGATGCAGATGAATTAAAGGAATTCAATATAGCATCAAGACATCATTTACCGGGCGTTGGTAAAAATCTGCAGGATCATGTATGGTGTGGTGTAAGTGGTGCCAGCAATATCCCCACCGGCAATTCCGTACTTCGGCCTTTGAACATGACGAAAGCCTTTTTACAATACTTGTTATTTAAAACAGGTCCATTGGGTAACAGTCCTTTAGAGGCAAATGCTTTTCTGAAATCTGATCCTTCCATTAACCGGCCCGATATACAATTCCATTTTGCACCTATCGGCAGCGCGGCCGATTATACTACTGATATTCATGATATCAATACTTTTCCAAAAATTGACGGCTATGGCATTTTGGTTATACTGATCAGGCCGGAAAGCAGGGGATATATTACCATCAGAACCGCCAATCCTTTTGATGCACCTGTAATTGAGCCTGCTTTTTTATCGCATCCGCATGATATGGAATTATTGCTAATTGCAATTAAACGGGCAATTGCAGTTACAGAGGCGGGGCCGCTTAAACAATATAATCCAACCGGAGTTCATCTTCCCGCCAAACCTTTTACTGATGAAAGACTGAAAACACATATCCGTAAGAACCTGGAAACATTATACCACCCGGTTGGCACCTGTAAAATGGGAAAAGATGCAATGGCTGTGGTAAATGAAAATTTGCAGTTGAAGGGGATCCTGGGTCTGCGTGTGGCAGACGCTTCCGTAATGCCAACAATCATTTCGGGCAATACCAATGCAGCTACCATTATGATTGGCGAAAAAGCTTCCGATATGATATTGGAATTTCATGATCATCGATTATAAAAAGGGACTAAGAAACGGCTAAAGCCAAACCCAACTGATCTGTTAAACAGGTTGCGGGGTCTTTTTGCCAGCTATACTTTCCGCAATTTTCTTAGCTTCAATTCCTATTTCATGTAGCATACCCATTGGGGAAAGGTAGAATCCACAGAAATACAATCCATTCTCTCCAAACCAGAATTGTCTGCTGATGGCCTTGTTCAAATCATCGATACGGTCATTTCCAATATTCAGGAAACTCTTTAGATTGTGCCGGTACCCAGTGGCTAAGATAATGGCATCAAAATGGTGATGCCTGTTATCTTCAAAATAAATGGTGTCGCCGTCTATCCGCAAAACATCCCCAAACACTTTTATTTGCCCCTGTTTAATCAATTTCATAGTACCGGTATCAAGTAAAGGAATTCTTTTTTGCTTTTCAATTTGTTCCCTTGGCCCGTAATTTGATTTCTTCAGCCCAAGTTTTGTGATATCACCCACCAGCAATCTTATTATAGGAGCAGTAATTATATCTGCCACCCTGGGTGGAAATATGGAAGTAAGCTTACCTAACTCAAGGATAGGAAAACCAACAATATCCCTGGGAAGCACATTGACAGCTGAACGAACAGACAAAGAGGGAATGGCACCATGTTCATGCAAACAAATTGCCTGTTCACATCCTGAATTACCAAAACCAACTACCAATACATTTTTACCAAAAAATGCTGCCCCGTTCTTATATTGTGAGCTGTGAAAAATTTCCCCTTTAAAAGTATTCATTCCTTCAAATTCGGCTATTTTAGGTTGATGGTTCAGACCCGTCGCCACTATTATAAACATGGATTGATAGATCCCGTTATTTGTTTCAGTGATCCAATTGTCTTTTTCCTTTTTTACGGATAATACTTCCGTATTAAAAACCGGATGAATATTTAATTCCTTTGAATAACTATCAAGATAGTCCACTACTTGTTGACGGGCAGGATATTTGGGCAATGAATCATCAAAGTCTTTATAAGGCAGGGCTGACCATTTTTTGCTTGTATGCAAATGCAGCCGGTCGTAATGATTTCTCCATGAAGTCGCTACCTGGGGATATTTCTCTAAAATGACAAACTCAACATCTTTTCTTTGTAAGCATGCTGCTGAAGCAAGCCCGGCCGCACTGGCACCGATAATAAGTGTATGAGTGGATGTCATCGTTTTTTTGTCTAATCTACAACTTTATCGAGATGCATCGCGGGAGAAGTTTCAGGACGGAACTATACCAGCATAAGAAAATTGGTCCATGGCAAAGCGGCCCGGGGAGGCGGGAAAATCACAGGAGAAGACAGGGTAAGAACAATTTCGACCTGTATCTATACAGTAACAATCCTGGTATGGCTGGCAACAAATGCCATTTGCTGTTGCCTCCGACTTGAAAATTTAACCCGCAAAAATTATGAGGTTTAAAATATTGCCGTTAAATTAGTGCGGGGTAATCTGAAAATTTGCGACAAGTTTCACCGATATATTTGCTTCATTCAATTTAGATAGCGGTAACCCGGATCAAAATTTTAAAGAAACTAACAGAATATATTTCTGACAATGTCCAATTCTTTAATCTCCATTCTGCCAGCAAAACTATCCGTTTCAAATTCTGCCTGGATTGTGCGCCAGTCACTTCAATGGCGTTTGCTGCGCTGCTTCCGTTTACCCGGGCCTTCTTGCACGCCAGGGTATCAGGGCAGGAAATTTGGATCAACGATGCACCACCGCTTGATATCATCCAGGAAAATGCTTCTGTATTTACTGAGCCGGGTGATGTCGTTTTTGGTCCTTTGAAACCTACAAGAACAAAGACATCCGGTTGCCTGAGAATATATTATGGAGAAGGCAGGGGCCTTGATTGTTGTAATATTTTTGCAAAGGTATTTGAAGATGATTTGGGATTACTTAAAGCGCTTGGTGATAATATCTGGAAATACGGAGTACAGGAGATAACTTTTGATCATCCCGGTTATACAGGTGCAGGCAGTGATTGAAATTCCGTTTCCAAAGTAATATTATTGAATCCGAAATATCCGTGATTACCCGGAGCGAGATGATTATGCATTGGTCATTGTAATAATAGATTCCAGGATTCAATAAAAGTAATGACCAGGGTGGCTAAGGTACCAGGTGAAGCAATTAAAATTAATTTGATTGATTTTATGGCTTTTTGCTTTTTATTTAATACCTTAATATATAAATTGATTGATATGTCACAAAAAAAAATAATTACAATATTTGGCGCCACCGGCGCACAGGGCGGTGGACTAGCACATGCCATCTTACAGGATAAAGACAGTGAGTTTGCTGTTCGGGCCATTACCAGGGATCCGCATTCAGATAAAGCTAAAGCACTTGCAGAAATGGGGGCTGAAGTGGTTGTTGCCGATATTGATGAGCCTGGTAGCATCAGGAAGGTAATGGAAGGAGCTTATGGTGCTTTTTGTGTTACTTTTTTCTGGGCACATTATTCTCCGGAAAGGGAAATTGCCGAAATAAAAAGCATTGCGGAAGCTGCTAAAGAGGCAGGACTTAAACACGTAGTCTGGTCAACTTTGGAAGATACAAGAAAATGGGTACCACTTAGTGATAACAGGATGCCGACCCTAATGGGTAAGTATAAAGTACCTCATTTTGATGGCAAGGGAGAATCTGATCATTTTTTTACAGATGCAGGAGTACCTACTACCTTTCTGCTCGCCAGTTTTTATTGGGAAAACCTGATCTATTTTGGTATGGGGCCAAAGAGGGGGGCCGATGGAGTATTGGCAATAACCTATCCCATGGGGGATAAACGACTTTCAGGCATTGCTGCAGGGGACATTGGGAAATGTGCTTATGGCATTTTTAAGAAAGGGGTATCGCTGGCAGGGAAAACAATTGGTATTGCCGGTGAACATATTACCTGTCAGCAAATGGCTGTGGAATTAACCAAAGCGTTGGATCAGGAAGTAAGATATAATGAAATAACACCGGAGATGTACAGGGGATTTGGTTTTCCCGGAGCGGAAGATCTTGGAAACATGTTCCAGTTTTACCAGGAGTTTGACGAGTACTTTACCAGTGCCCGTGATATTAATTTTGCAAAAGAATTAAACCCCTCGTTGCAAAACTTTGAAATGTGGCTCGCTGAAAATGCAAAGCGATTAACACTGGATTGAAATATTTTCCTTGTAATAAAAGTGAGGGATGGGATTAAGCATTAATAAACATTTTTCGTTCTTCCCTGCTAAGTTAGGTACCTAATTTCTACCAGGTAATGCGCCTGCCCACCAATACTTTAAAAACAAATGCATCGGTGGCTTTTGTTAATCCCCATCCGGGGCCAAAATTTATTTCCCACCTTGGATCGATGTTTAGATCTGCTACTGCAAACAGTGCATGGCTTTGCCGGTTTAATTTGGGTATTTGATTTAATTGTCCCAGGCTGCCATAATATTCCAGGCCCAATGCAACTTTACTAAAACTGAAGGATGATTTTATATTGGGTTCAAAAGACGGGGTATGGTCATTACTGCCTTTTAACCCGATACCGAAAGTAGGATTAAAAGCAATATAAATTTTATCGAACTGTTTATCAATAATGGGCCTTATTTCAATGCTCCAGGTATCGGTAGCATATTGCCTGCTTTGAAAACCGATTTCGGTTGACAGGCTTACACCAACCGGCCATTTCCATTTTTCGGGAACACGTATACGGGGTCGAATATGTGTGCCCATGATCCTGTAGCCGTATGGGCTGGTGTAATTAGTAAAAAGATAAAATCCTATTTCAAAATTTTCGGTTATTCCATGAGTTATCTCCACTGTTTCGTGGAGCGCATGAAAGGCCGGACGCAGGTCATCAACAATATTTTTTTCCCCGCTAAAAGTGAAGTTGCTATGGAGTTCAAAAATAGTGCTGCCTTTTTTTTGTGTGGGAGAAGCATATACCTGGATCTCATAATTGTCTTGTGCACCGGCAATTTTAAACAGCAATAGCAGAATAAAAGTAAATTTATTTTTACTCATTGCACAAATTAACGATTCAAAATTGAGAAAGCATCAAGGCATTGAATAATTTGCTGAATTTGAAAACTATGAGAACCGGCACATGATCAATCAATCATTTACCATCAGTAATTTATCAGCCTGTCTACCAATCCCTCCAGCCTGCTATAGGCCATAAAATTTTTCTCCAGTTCCAGGCTAAAAGGAATGGGTGTATCAAGCGAAGCGCAACGGAACACCGGCGCATCCAAATACTCAAAACAATTTTCTGCGATCCATGCCACGATTTCGCCTCCAATACCTCCGGTTAAGGTATCCTCATGTAATACTAATACCTTTCCCGTTGCCTGTACGGCATCTTTAATGGCAACATGATCCAAAGGTGCCAATGTTCTAAGATCCAGAATATACAATGAAACCCTGGGATGATTTTTAGCAAAATCCATTGCCCAATGCACTCCTGCTCCATACGTTATAATACTGAAATCGTCGCCATACTGCACCAATCTTGCTTTGCCTATTTCAATTTCATAATATTCTTCGGGCATCGGCCCGCTGATGCTCCGGTACAAGGCCTTGTGTTCAAAATATAAAACAGGGTTGCGATCATTGATTGCTGCTATCAATAATCCTTTCGCATCCATGGGCGTGGAAGGATATACCACTTTTAACCCGGGGGTGTGAACGAACCAGGCTTCATTGCTTTGGCTATGAAAAGGACCGGCACCTACTCCCCCGCCAGTTGGCATCCGTATTACCACATCGGCGTTTTGTCCCCAGCGGTAATGCAGTTTTGCAAGGTTATTTATGACCTGGTTAAAGCCTACCGTTACAAAATCAGCAAACTGCATTTCCATTATTGCTTTATGCCCTTCCAGAGACAGGCCAAGGGCAGCGCCCACAATTGCACTTTCGCAAATGGGTGTATTCCGCACCCTTGCTTTTCCGAATGCATCTGCAAGGCCTTCTGTAATTTTAAAGGCACCCCCATATTCCGCTATATCCTGTCCCATTAAGACCAGGTTGGGATACTTTACCATACTTTGATAAAGACCCTCTTTTATGCCATCAATAAAACGTTTACCTTCCTTTGCAGCACCTGTTGATATTGAGTCAGGCTTTGAGTTATCAATTATTTTTATGGAAGCCCTATTTTCGGCAACTGGCTTTGCAAAAAGATCTTCATACTCTTCATCAGTATCTGGCACCATTGGCGCTGACCCGTACCCGGTCTTTAATTCGGAGTCAATATATTCCTTCAGTTCATTCCGGGTATCAGTAACCGATTGTTCGGTCAAAACTGCCTGCCCGATCAAATAGCTTTCATAGTTTTTTATTGGATCTTTCTGTTCCCACAGATCAAATAAATGACCAGGTACATATTTGGTACCACTAGCTTCTTCATGACCCCTCATTCTAAACGTCATGCACTCAATTAAATAAGGTTTTTGACGGGCGATGCAATATTCTCTCACACCTTTTATGGTTTCATACACTTCTAAAATATTATTGCCATCAATCCTGACGCCTTCCATTCCATAGCCCCGCGCTCTTTCCACAAGGCTAAAACAACGGTACTGCTCACTCACCGGGGTGCTTAATCCATACCCGTTATTTTCTATTAAAAAAATTACCGGTAAATCCCATACCGCGGCAACATTCAGCGCCTCATGAAAGTCGCCTTCACTGGTGCCTCCCTCACCTGTAAATGCCAGTGATATTTTTTGCTCCTCCTTAAGTTTATGTGCCAAAGCCACACCATCGGCTATCGCCAGCTGGGGGCCGAGGTGTGAGATCATTCCGCAGATATGATATCCCGCATTGCCAAAATGAAAACTTCTTTCACGCCCCTTGCTATAGCCATCCTTACTGCCCTGCCATTGTTTAAATAATTTATTCAGGGGCATATTACGCGAAGTAAACACACCAAGGTTTCTATGCATCGGCATGATCCATTCATCTGGTTGTAATGCCATGGTGGCCCCTACGGAGATCGCCTCCTGTCCAATACCACTAAACCATTTGGATATTTTTCCCTGCCGCAGTAAGAGCAACATTTTTTCTTCGATCATCCTGGGTAAGAGAAGATTTTTATATAAAGCGAGTAAGGTTTCGTCTGTCAGATTTTTCCTGTTGAATTGCATGGAAGCGTTTGATTAATGTCTGATGTATTGAAGTTTGATCTTTTCCTGAACATGAAGTTAGCAATATTACAGGCAACCGTAATTGGAAAAGAGTAAAGTTTTTCAGGATGGGATAAATTTGAAAATTTGAAAATTTGAATATGGCTCAATGATGGAAATGCACCACTATAAAAAAGGTGAAAACTGGCTTGCATTTTTTTGTCCAGGCGGTTAAATAGGGTTACTCCCCGGCTGACTTTGGAACCGACTTTCCCTGGATTTCTTAAGCCAATCTTAAGAAAGAACCAATCTATTTCTAAAGTTCCCATGGGCAACTTTGTAAAAAAATAGTTATGATATCAGCAACTCATCTTCACGCGATGTTAGTTCACTTTCCCATTGCGTTCTTAGTGGCCGGTTTTCTTTCGGAACTGGTTGCCTTCTTTTCAAAAAAACCGTTTTTCCGACAGGCGTCTTTTACCATGTTGTTGTTAGGCACATTAGGTTTGATCGCATCTTACATTGCCGGAAATACCGCCGGGGAGGGGATGGAAGATGGCGCTCTTGGGAGGGCGATAGAACTGCATGAACAGGCGGCTACGCTGGCTTTATGGATTACGGTTGCCACCGCTGCCGTTTATCTTGGTATTTATTTTTTTAAATACAAAAAAAGCTGGGCGAGAATTGCAGGTGTCATCTTATTTGCATGCGTAATTGGCGCTATAGCCAGAACAGGGTACCTTGGCGGGCAATTGGTGTATAAACATGGTGCAGGAGTCCAACTGGCAATACCTGATTTCTCTAACCCCGCTATTGATAAGGAAGAGTGATCTTGCCAATAGAAATTTTAATTAACTTACCAGCATGAGAATTTTATTGGCAGAAGATGAAACAGCAATTGCCGGTTTCATAAAAGAAGGACTGGAAGAGGAAGGTTTTGCAGTAGATGTTGCTATAAACGGCAGACAGGGGATGGAAATGGCACTGGACAACCTGGATGAGTATGATATTTTCTTACTCGACTGGATGTTGCCGGGTATTAGCGGAATTGAAATCTGCAGAAGTATCCGTAAAGCAAATAAGTCTGTCCCGATCTTATTTTTAACAGCGAAAGACACGGTGGACGATATCGTTTTCGGACTGGAGGCAGGCGCCAATGATTACCTGAAAAAACCCTTCGCATTTGAAGAACTATTAGCCCGTATAAGGGTGCTGTTGCGTAACAAGACCGGAGAGCAACATATTTTTGAAGCAGTAGACATACTGATGAATACGGAAGCTCATTTCGTGACGAAGAACGGACGGCAGGTAGAACTAACCCAAAAAGAATTTTCTTTGCTGGAATATCTTCTTCGCAATAAAGGTAAAGTTTGCAGGCGAACCCGCATTATTGAAAAAATCTGGGACATTCATTTTGATAAGGACACTTCGGTAATTGATGTTTTTATCAATTCCCTTCGCAAAAAATTAGATACTAAGGAGAAGGAATCATTCATACAAACTATCCGGGGGGTGGGCTACCGTATAAATGGCCATATATGAAACTGAGTTTTAAAAAACGTATCGCAGTATTTAATACATTGGCAGTCGCGATTACAACGGCCATCGTTTTTATAGTTATATATGCGGTGGTTTATAATAGTTCATACCGTCACCTTGATGATGATCTCCTATTAGAAAAAGAAGAGATCTTAAATACACTTGACTGGAAAGGCGACAGCATTATCATCAACAAAATGCCGGAATGGGAAGAAGCGGAACATAATAAGATAGAAGTCAATCCTACTTTTATCCAGATTGTCGATAACAAAGAGCGGGTGATATTTAAATCTGCCAACCTTCAATCCAACCATTTTTTATTTAATCCTACCAATGAAAAAGAACATTTTTTTAACAGCCTGATCGATCAGCAACGGCTCAGGCTGGGACAATTTTCAATCAGGAATGATGAGAAGAAAGTAATCGGGCAATTAACAGTTGGCATTTCGCAACAGGAATCCTATTATGTCTTAAATAATCTACTCTTCACCCTTTGTATTTCTTTCCTGCTACTTTTACTGGTGCTGTACATTGTCATTTACCTTACTGCTTCCAAAGCCATTGCACCGGTACAGCAGTTGATTCGGGCCGCTTTGAGCATTAATGATTCCAATATAAATAACCGGCTCCCCTTACCGGCAAATGAAGACGAATTATATCAACTGGCAAAAACCATTAATGAATTATTAAGCCGCATTGAAACCAGTATTCAACAGCAAAAACAATTTACCGCCGATGCTTCGCATGAAATAAGAACACCACTTTCAGCGATCCGTGGTACACTGGAGGTCTTATTGCGTAAAAGAAGAGAACCAGGGCAGTACGAAGAAAAAATAAAGGATGTAATTACACAAACAGACCGGTTAAACCAGTTACTGGATCAATTATTACAATTGGCCCGTGTAGAGTCCGGGTCAATCGTAACTAAAAAAGAACCCATTGTACTTCGCCAATTGATTGAAGATGCTTCAAAGAAATGGCAAAAATATATGGTTGAAAAAAATATCCGGCTGCAATTAACTATACCAGAGAACAGCCAGGTACTGGCCGATCCTTTTTATCTTGATATCATAGTTGAAAACCTGCTGAGTAATGCCATCAAGTACGGGCATGAAAATGGAAAAGTGTATTGTACCTGGAATGAAACGAATAATACATTATCCATCAAAGATGAAGGGCCGGGTATACCTGCGGAACAGCTTCCATACCTTTTCAATCGTTTTTACAGGGCAGATGATTCAAGAAGTTCACATATACCCGGAAGCGGTTTGGGGTTGTCTATAGTAAAAAAACTCACTGACCTGCTGCAAATTAATATTACAGTTCTGAGCATACCCGGCAGTACTACTTTTTCCTTACAATTTCCTGCATAATCTTTAGCTAATCTTAAGAAATTTCAAAGATACCCCGAAGGACGGGAGCCGCACCTTTGCCTTATCAATTATTTAAAACACTTAAAAAATGAAAATGAAAAAGCTATTATTTATTCCTGCTGCATTATTAACAATAAGCAGTTTTTTTCTTACATCTTGTGGAAACGCTGATGCCGACTCAGGTATGAAATCGCCTACGCAGAACAATGCTGAACCGACTATTCAAAAAGAGTATAAGGAAACCGGCAAAAATGATGAAAATGAAAAAGATGCCAGCAAATCAATTGCAAAGCAAGCCAGCATGGTGACAGTCACGGATGCTAAAATAAAAACCATAGAAAACATGCAGGCTGCATTCAAGGGAGAAACAACCGCCAGTGCAAAATATGCTGCCTATTCCAAAAAAGCGGAGCAGGAAGGCTATTACGAAATTGCATTGCTTTTCAAAGCAGCCTCTGCTGCAGAAAATATTCATGCCAGCAACCATAAAGCTGTACTACAGGAATCAGGTATTGCTGTTCCGGCAATAAAACCTGAATTCACTGTAAAATTAACCAAAGAAAACCTGGAAGATGCCATTAAAGGCGAGACCTATGAAGCTACAACTATGTATCCTGGGTTTATAACCACTGCAAATGAAGCAGGAGATCAACTGGCACTTATCAGCCTGACGTATGCTTATAAAACAGAGAAAAAGCACAGAGTGATGTATGAAAATGCTTTGGTTGCATTACTGAATAATACTGTGAAAACATTGCCTTCTTTATTTTATGTATGCCCTACCTGTGGCAATACTTATGAAACAAAAGCTCCGGCGCGTTGCGGTATTTCAATGACAGGTGGCGAAAAGCTAATAAAAATTAGTTCACTTTAAAATTATACAACTATGGATCAGGCACATTTGCATTTAGTAATCACCCATCTTCCGGTTTTTGGTTCAATATTAGGAGCCCTTGTATTAGGTTACGGAATATGGTGTAAAAGCAATCAAACTAAAATAGCAGCATATCTTTTATTTGTTATATCCGGTATTGGTGCCGGTTTAGCTTATCTCACAGGCGAAGGAGCCGAGGAGGCTGTAGAAGGCCTCCAGGGAGTATCTGAAAATATAATCGGGCAACATGAAGAATTTGCCATGTTTGCGTTGATTAGTCTTATTGTACTTGGTATATCGGCTTTACTTGCTCTTTATGTTACCTATAAAAACAGCAAATTAATAAGGACAGCCGCCTTTGCAACGCTTTTTATATCGCTTTTGAGTTTTGCATTAGTTGCCAGAACCGGGTATCTTGGTGGCCAGATCAGGCATTCTGAAATCAGCACAGGTGCTGTTCAAAATAGTGGTGGCGGGGAAAAGAGTGATAAAGATGATGATTGACCATAGAAGGTTTCTATAATTTTACTATCATTATTTTTTTAAAAGAGCAAAGGAATAAATTTATAGTATGAAAAATGGCCAAAACAAAAATCTTCAAACAGAAGTTGATGCATGTTTTTTATATAGGAAATTAGCAGAAGCTGAATCTGACGAAACAGTTGCAAATGTGTTCAGGCAAATGAGTGAAATTGAGAAAAGTCATGCAACAGCTTTTCTAAATAAAATCGGCCCAGGCACCAATGGAAAGCTGCCTGAGCCATCCTTCAGAGCGAAAGCGCTCAATGCAATCGGCAGGATTTTTGGATACGATTATGTCTTGGGAGTTTTAATGGATACAGAAAAAAGTATATCCAATGCCGTTATCAGTGCAAAAAACAAGAACAACGTTCCGGTTACTGGTACGGAAACAAACCATGTAAAGATTTTACGTTCATTACTTGAAAATGAATCTAAGGTTACCGGAAGCAACGTGGCTAAATTTGAAAGCAGGCACCATTCTGTTGGAGGGAATGCTCTAAGAGCAGCGGTTTTGGGAGGTAATGACGGGCTGGTTTCAAACTTTAGCCTTGTAATGGGTATAGCGGGCGCTACTTCCGGACAGAGCGGTGTTTTATTGGCAGGGGTTGCCGGTTTATTGGCTGGGGCCTTATCTATGGCATTAGGAGAATGGATCTCCGTAAAAAGCTCGCAGGAATTGTATGAGAATCAGATGCAGTTGGAAATGGATGAACTGGAAACCAATCCCGAAGGTGAGCAAAAAGAATTAACATTGATATATATGGCAAAGGGCATACCGAAAGATCAGGCGCATGGCATGGCAACGGAAATCATGTTAAATAAAACCCATGCACATGAAGTATTGGTAAAGGAAGAATTAGGTATTAATCCTGAAGAATTAAGAGGTTCGGCTATGGAAGCGGCAATTTATTCATTTATACTTTTTGCGGTTGGCGCCGTTATACCGGTTTCCCCCTTCTTTTTTACAACTGGTATTACAGCTATCGTAATCAGCGTTGGCTGCAGTGCCACCGGTTTATTTTTAATCGGGTCGGCAATAACTTTATTTACAGGTAAAAGCATTTGGTTTTCCGGATTCCGGCAGGTAGTATTTGGCCTGATGGCTGCTGCCATTACGTTTGGAATAGGAAAACTAATCGGAGTTTCTTTGGCTGGCTAAAGGGTGTATATCAATATGGCCGGGTCAAATTGATAATTAATTGATAATTGATAATTTGTGATGAGGTCGGTTGTTCACCCAGACAGGCTTTGCTGGTCTTACCAGTTTATTAACTATCCCTTTCCGGCCGTTTCTTCCCTAAATGCCCTTTTGTGCACAAATGAATTAAAGAAAGATAACAGGATGCTGAATAACAGAGCATACCAGAAACCTCCTATTTTAAAGTCTTCTATAAAGTATCCGGCGGCTAAAATGATGCAGCCATTGATAACAAATAAAAACAATCCAAGTGTGAGAATGGTTACCGGGAAAGTCAAAATTATTAACAGGGGCTTTACCGTAGCATCCAGGATAGCCAGCAAGACCGCCACAGCCAATGCTGTAAAGATATCATTGATCTCTATACCCGGAAGAATTTTCGCGAGGATAAATGCATTAACAGTGGTGATCAATATTTTGAGTAGAAATTTCATACCCGGATGTTGACAAAGTTTAAACCGGTAACAGATTGTAATTTTACAAATTTTTATTTAAAAAACATATAGTGTAGATTGGTCAATGGTGAATGGTCAAAGGCCTTATATTACTATCAATTCATAGAAGTCATCGGGCTGTAGATATTTTTCTGACAATGACTTTAATTCTTCCGCGGATATGCCTTTGATTGTTTTAATGGAATCGTAGAAGTATTGTTCATCCAGGTTATTTAGAATTATGTTTTTCCATCTGCCTATGATCTGGAAGGGGCCATCCAGGTCGCCTAAAATAGAACCGATCATATAATTTCGTACCAACAGTAATTCTTCCTCATCTATCAATTTTTCCCGTAATAATTTCATTTCTTTATAAACTTCTTCCACCGTAGCTTCGCTAACATCCTTACCCGCCTCCGAACTGATCAACCAGGCGCTATCCTGAAGATGGTTTTGTACATAACTGTGAATGCCATAAGTGTAGCCCTTATCTTCACGGATATTGCTCATTAACCGGGAACCAAAAAAGCCGCCCAGCACCGTATTTAGTACCATTACATTCATATAATCGGGGTGATGCCTGTTGGGGAATGGCCTTGCTATCCTGATGGCTCCCTGTACCCCATCCGGATCATTGGAAACACGGTATTTTTTTTGAGAAGCCGGTAAAAAAATATTGTTTGTTTGTCGATGGTTGCTGGATGTTATGGACAGATCGCCAAACTGTTGATTCATTTGTTCAAACAGGTCGGTTGGTAAATTACCTGCTACAAAAATTACTGCGTTACCATTGATATAATATTGCTGAAAATGGGCTCTCATCTGCTCCGTTGTTAATGTATCATAGTCTTTAGCGATGAGGTATTTTCCATAAGGATGTTGTTCGCCAAATAAATAGGCATCGATCAAACGGTTGGCTACAAAATCACATTTTTGAAGGTTAACTGATAATTTTTGTTTGCTGTTTTGCTTAAAAATATCCAGTTCTTCTTCCGGGAAAACCGAATCTGTGATCATCTCCCGCATTACCGGCAATAACATATTTAAATGTTTATTTAAAGTATGCAATGATACTACCGCGGTTTCATTATAGCAGGTGCGGTTGCAATAAGCTCCATAATATTCAAAATGTTCATTTATCTGGAAGGCGGATTTGGTGGAAGTGCCATTTCGTAGCATATAATTGGTAGCAGCAGCCAAACCATTTTGAGTTTCATAACAATTGCCGGCAAAAAACACCATTTCGATCTGCAGCACGTCCTGTGCACCTGCATTGATGGCATATACTTCCACCCCGTTATCCAGTACAAATTTTTCATACTGCTTTAATTGAAGGTTAAATTCTATGGCGTCTTTGATTAAAGGAGATTTTGTTCTGTCAATCATAGTTGATGGTTCATGGTTGAAGTTTGAAGGTTGATGGTTGAAGTTTGAAGGTTGATTGTTTCATAGCTTCCAGTTTCATGAACCATGAAATATCAACCATGAACTTTCTTTAATTGTTTGAATAATAATAAAGGGTATTACAATTATTTTCATCAAATATTGCCCTGCTTTCATTCATCAATTCTTCCCTCGTTACAGCCTGGTATCTTTCCAGTTCCTTATTGATAAGGTTCGCATCTCCCAATAATTCATATATGGCTAAGCTTGTGGCCCGGTTCATTACACTCATATCTTCAAAAGCCATCATACTTTCCGTTTTATTCTTAACTTTTTGTAATTCCAGTTCACTGATCCCTTCCTGCTGCAATTTTATGATCTCTTCCATCACGGCAGCTTCCGCATCTTTCATTTTTACTCCCTTCACAAGCTTTCCCTGTATAGATAGTAGTCCCGCATCAGTACTTCCATAATGCGAGCAGTCAATATTGCTGAACAGTTGTTTTTCTTTAACTAATGCCTGAAACAAACGGGAAGAACCACCACCACTCAGGATCTCTGTTATAAGGTCAGTAACATAATAGCGTTTATCCAGCCGGGGGTAAATATGCCAGCATTTGTATAAGGCGTCTAATGGTACACTGGCTTTAACTTCCAGGGTTTTGGGGGCAGTTTGTTTGGGTTCTACGGGTAACTGGCGGTCATATTTAACCCCCGAAGGTATGGGCCCAAACCATTTAATTGCCAATTCCTTTATCTGTTCAACAGTCACATTTCCTGCCACCACCAAAATTGAATTTACGGGAGTATAATGTTTATAGAAAAAGTCTTTTACATCCTGCAAACTGGCATTTTCCACATGTTTAAGATCCTTCCCGATGGTCATCCACCTGTAGGGGTGGGTAGTGTACGCCAAATCCCTCATTTTATGCCAGGCATCTCCATAAGGTTTGTTAATATAGTGTTCTTTAAATTCCTCACACACCACTTTACGTTGTATTTCCAGGCTTTTGTTATCAAAAGCAAGACTTAACATGCGGTCGCTTTCCAGCCAAAATGCCGTTTCAATATTTTCAACGGGCAACTGACAATAATAGTTGGTAAGATCATTGGTAGTGAATGCATTGTTTTCACCTCCCGCCATTTGCAAGGGCTCATCGTATTCGGGGATATTAATGCTGCCGCCAAACATAAGGTGTTCAAACAAATGGGCAAATCCGGTCTTTTCAGGATTTTCATCTCTTGCACCAACATCATAGATTACATTAACTACTGCCATTGGTGTGCTCACATCCTGGTGCACCAATACCCTCAGCCCATTATCAAGGGTAAATTTTTCAAACTGAACCATGCCGCAAAGTTAAGGACTGCGAAATTAAAATTGTTTGTTATAAAAATGATAATTAGCTAATTGGCGTAGGTGCAAATGTGATTATGATAAAGCCGGGATCAAAAGTAGGAAATGGTTCAATACAGGAGGCGGGAAATCAATCATAAAATGGCCACCTGTTGGCAGTTCTGTTTGCCTTTGAGGCTTTTCAGGTGGCAGTGAATCCGTGGAAAATATCCATTCTTTGGTCGGGATTAAAATATACTCACCGGCCTTATATTGACCTGCTTCAGTTGTTTATCCCGGCTGATCGTAATTTTTATATTTTCATTGGCAGACTGCAATATTGTTTTATAAGCCATTATATTGTTTGTAAAATTTTTACCCACTCCTATTATCAGGTCATCTTTTTTCAGACCTGCTTTTGCCGCCGGGGATCCAGGTATTACATCCTCTACTACAATTAATCCATCCAAATAATAAATGGCCATACCGGTATAAGCATAATCAAACGGTTCTTTAAAATGACTGTTGGGCCATAAATGGATTTCTCTTTTCGGATAGTTAACCGTCAAATTAAATCGACGTAGTAAATCATTACCCAATAGGCCACCCACAAAGGGATAAGAAGTAACTTTATACTCATCATTAAACAAATAGGTAGGCACATTTCTAAATTTATAATTACCTATCTGCACCATTTTTACGATGGTTAACCGCATTTGCAGCCTTCCGCCCATGCCTTCCGCCTGCGTGTAAACAGGCTTCCGCCTGGCTAATAGAACGCTGCTGTCTTTCACATATTCTTCGCTTAGCAAAAAACAAAGCCCTGCACCTGTATCAAAATAAAAATTGAAATTTTGTTTCTTTCTATCCCGGAAGGTAAGGTTTTGTATGGGTAATGTGGTGAAAGCAGGGCGTAAAACAGTTCCTCCCCTGGGGTATTCCATCTCACCCGGACGGTACACAGCGATTGTAGAACTGTCAAAATCCAACTTTACTATATACCGGCTAAAAAAGCTGTAGCCGATTATTCCATCTATTTTTTCACCATATACACTACTTAGGATGTCATAGTCATTGATATGGAAATTCAGCCTCTCAACGGTTAAACCCGGAAAATGAAGCTGCTGGTTAAAAATAAAATTCACTTTATGTTCACCGCCCATACCCCTGATGGTCGTATCTGATGGGGTAGATTTTAAATTATACAAGGAACAGGTAGTTGAATCAAGAGAAATCCCCCCGCTGCCAGTATCTAAAATGAAATTCAAGGTGTCGGGTATTTGTCCGAGCGTTGCCCTTACCACCATTACACCACCACTGTACTGTTTAAAGGGAAAACGGGTAATAAATTTTGCCTGAGGCAGTGGCCTTAATATCTCCTGTGCCTTTCCCGGCACTAGCAAAAAGGTTAAGAAGCTAATACAAAATAGATACTTCATAAGCAGAAATCGTTAAGCATAAATTAAATATACAACCTAATGGATGTACTTTTGTCACTAATTTACAAACGGTTTTATGGAAATTGAAGAATTATTTAAGAAAGCAGTCAATTTTGAATTCTTATCAGCTGAGGAAGGCTTATTCCTTTTTGAAAATGCACCCTTAGCTGAGCTGATGTATGTGGCGGATGAATTAAGAAAAAAGCAGGTACCCCATGGCAAAGTAACATGGATCATCGATAGAAATGTTAATACTACCAATGTATGTATAGCAAATTGTAAGTTTTGTAATTTTTATCGTATTCCCGGCCACCCTGACGCTTATATAACGGATATTGAAACCTACAAAAGGAAAATTGAGGAAACATTTCGCTATGGCGGTGAACAGTTATTATTACAAGGGGGGCATCATCCTGACCTGGGGTTAAGTTATTATGTAGGTCTGTTTAAAGAGTTAAAAAGTTTATACCCCAATTTGAAGCTTCATACACTGGGGCCACCTGAAGTTGCCCATATTACCAAATTGGAAAAAAGCACCCACCGGGAAGTATTAATAGCACTGAAAGATGCGGGATTGGATAGTTTACCCGGACCTGGTGCGGAAATTTTAACAGACAGGGTCAGAAGGTTGATCAGTAAAGGAAAATGTGGTAGCCAGGAATGGCTGGATGTGATGGTGGAGGCGCATAAACTCAATATTACTACCAGCGCCACTATGATGTTCGGACACGTGGAAACTACCATCGAACGGTTTGAGCACCTGGTAAAACTGAGAGAAGTACAAAGCCGAAAACCGGAACATGCAAAAGGCTTTTTAGCGTTTATCCCCTGGACATTCCAGGATGTGGATACCTTGTTAGCGAAGATCAGGGGCGTTCATAACCTTACGACGCCGGAAGAATATATCCGGATGATCGCCATGAGCCGGATAATGCTGCCCAATATAAAAAATATCCAGGCAAGTTGGTTAACAGTGGGTAAAAAAACTGCACAAATATGCCTCAACGCCGGCGCCAATGATTTTGGCAGTATTATGATTGAAGAAAATGTTGTAAGTGCTGCGGGCGCTCCGCACAGGTTTACAAGTAAAGGCATACAGGAGGCAATACGTGAAGCAGGTTTTGAACCACAATTGCGCAACCAGCAATATGAGTTTAGAGTAATGCCTGAAGTAATGGAAGAGCAGGTGATTGAGTATTAGCAGGTGAATGGCGAATTTTTATGATCAACCATTTACTATGGGGCTTCAGTCTTAGATTTCCACTTTAACTACCTGTAAACAATTTCTTAAGACATATATAATTTTTTAGTGATAATTAGCCTCATATTTGTATTGTGGTAATTGATGTAAAGCTAAAAAATGAAAAAATTTAAAAATAGTTTTTTTTACCTTGGTGTTATAACCATTTCTTCCGTGCTGATGTATTGGACAATGCAATTTGGCCAAAGACTGGAAACGGGGAGAAATATTGTAATTCCTGCTTCGGGTAACACTCAATGGAGGGAATTTATTGAATCACTTCAACATAATTTAAAGCATCCTCTTGCGATTTTATTAGTTCAGATTGTTACCATTATATTAGCAGCCAGGCTCTTAGGCTGGGCATGTAAAAAGATTGGGCAACCAACAGTTATTGGAGAAATTGCTGCCGGTATCCTATTGGGTCCATCTTTTGCCGGGATGTATTTTCCTGGGTTTTCGGCTACATTATTCCCCCCACAATCTTTGGGGAATCTTCAGTTTTTAAGCCAGATTGGATTAATCCTGTTTATGTTTGTAATTGGAATAGAACTGGATTTGAAAGTCCTAAGGAACCAGGCTAAAGAAGCCGTGGTTATAAGTCATGCGAGCATTATAATACCATTTGCATTAGGGCTGGGGCTGGCATACTTTATATATACTAATTTTGCTCCCCAGGGGATACAATTTTCCTCTTTTGGGCTATTTCTTGGAATTGCCATGAGCATAACCGCCTTTCCTGTATTAGCAAGAATAGTGCAGGAAAGAGGCATCAATAAAAGCCGTTTAGTTACTTTGGTAATTACCTGTGCCGCTACTGATGACATAACGGCATGGTGTATACTGGCGGCAGTAATTGCAATCGTGAAAGCCGGCTCTTTTGTTAGTGCGATCTACATTATATTCCTGGCTGCCACTTATGTACTGGTAATGCTGAAACTGGTCAGGCCATTCTTAAAGCGGGTTGGTGAACTTCACACAACTCAGGAAAATCTAAGTAAACCCGTTGTGGCAATTTTTTTTTAACCCTGATCCTTTCATCCTATATTACCGAAATAATTGGCATTCATGCGCTGTTTGGGGCATTTATGGCCGGTGCGATCATGCCTGAAAATATGAAATTCAGAAATATTTTTATTGAAAAGGTAGAAGATGTATCCCTCGTGTTATTGCTCCCGTTATTCTTTGTTTTTACAGGCTTAAGAACAGAAATCGGATTGCTGAATGACCCGTACCTTTGGAAGGTTTGTGGTTTAATTATCCTGGTTGCCATAGTGGGAAAATTTTTTGGAAGTGCTCTTGCGGCAAGATTTGTCGGCCAAAACTGGAAAGATAGCCTGACTATCGGAGCATTGATGAATACGAGGGGACTGATGGAACTGGTTGTATTAAATATTGGCTATGATCTTGGAGTCCTGACGCCTGAAATTTTTGCAATGATGGTGATAATGGCCCTGCTAACCACCTATATGACCGGCCCCCCATTGGATCTGATCAATTTCATTTTCAGAAATAAAGAAGTACCGGTTCCGCAACGGATCAGCCAGGCTGGCCGGTTTAAATTATTAATTTCTTTCAGAAACCCGGAAACGGGGAGAACCTTTTTAAAATTAGCATCTGCCTTTGTTAAAAGAAGCAAAGAAAGCTCTACCATAACTGCAATGCATCTTTCCCCGAGCAATGAATTGCATGCTTATAATATTGATCAATATGAAAAGGAAAGCTTTGCTCCCATCATCGCGGAATCCAGGCATCTTAACCAAAAGTTCACGAGGCTTTTTAAAGCTTCCAACGATATTGATTCGGATATAACTGCAATCGCCAAAAAAAGCAACTACGATTTACTGCTGGTAGGTTTTCAGCAATCCATATTTGAGGGAAGTTTTTTAGGCAAAGTATTGGGTTTTACTGCACGGGTCATCAACCCCAAACGGTTCATTAATAAAGTAACAGGCAAAGAAAAGCTTTTTGACAATACACCATTTGACGAGCGAACACAATTAATATTATCAAAAACAGAAATACCTGTAGGCATATTAATAGACAAGAATTTATCCATTATAAAAAGAGTTTTCGTTCCCTTGTTTGATCACAGTGATACATTTCTGTTTATCTATGCGCAAAGGCTGATCAGCAATAACGCCGCCAGGATAACATTGATGGAAATGGCAGGAAGTTTTAATGAGGAATCCATTTTCAATGATTCGATTAAAGAGATTCAGACCAGTTCACCGGGGCATATTTCAATACTGAGTGAAGTGAGAATCGAAAAGAAATTTCTTCACCAATATGACCTTATGCTAATCAGTGTGGATGGCTGGAAAAAATTATTGGCATCGCAAAGTCTTTGGCTCAATTATACTCCTTCCAATTTAATTCTGAAGCCATAAGGCAGGTGTTGAAGGTTGATAGGCAATGGGCAATGGGCAATGGGCAATGGGCAATGGGCAAAAGGCAAAAGGCAAAAGGCAATGGGCAAAAGGCAATGGGCAAAAGGCAATACATTAAAAAATCAAGCCAACAAAACCTGTTCTATTTCCTTCCAGGTTTCCACCCGTTTGTGCCTGCCCGGGTTTGCGAAAATATTATGTGGTTGAGTAAATAAATATGTTTCGCCGGTAAAATAATCCAGGTTTTTGAAATGATCATCGATCATAAGGTCTGCCCTGATTATTTCCTTGGAGCCACAAAATACAATTTGCTGCCAACCGATAAATGGAAAAAATTCATTTAGCCATAACTGCTTTTCAATTAAGCTACCGGGAAATTCCATTGCCGCGGAAACAACAAAGATCTTATAGCGTTCATTTAGTCGTTCCAAAATTGACTGGCTGTCCTGCATAACCGGAGCATTGCGGAAAAATCCCGGGCTTTTTATATAATTTCTTTCATTTGGAAAAACTTCCGCTTCGGGCCGTCCATCGATCTCTTCCGGTGAAAAAACCTTGCCGAATTCGGTTGCGTGCATTTTTATAAACTGGCTATATACATTGGCTAATACACCATCCATGTCTATTGCTATTCTTTTCATATTTTTCCTTTAAAGCAGTTTTCTCTTCCCCCTCTTTTAGCAGGTCCCCGGATTTAGGGGGCCATTTGGTTAACTTGTATGATTAATCCTGCAAAGTTAACGGAATATATTACCCTTTAGTTTACAGGTATAAAATGGGTATATTTCAAAATTATTCAACAGAAGGCGAAAAAGAGCATTATATATCTATTGGCAAAAAGGCTGTTAACGTTCGGGAATAAATTTTATCAGCCGCTTCCATATCTTCAGGATCCGGTCGGCAGGCCAAAATGTTATGGAAACTGGTTAGTGCTGACTGCAACTATTAGAGTTTTAAGTTGAAAGGAACTGCTTTATATTTAGCGCCCAACATAGTACTTCTTGTTATTTTGTTACAGGTGAAAAGCGAGGTACTGATTCAAATATAAAAGCAACCTGTAGTTAGATTGATTATTTCAAACTTGTTGGCTCTTTTAAATGTATGGCAAGCGGACGCCGCGGCAATATGCAGGTTCTAAAAAATGAATACTATTGGTTTTGGCGGGATCTGAAAAAACCATACCCTGTACGGCCACGCTATTCCCGTAACCGGCAGTGCTGATGGCCAGGAACTATAAAATCAACGCCGAAATCATAATATCGGGCATTATACATTGATGCCACCGCTCACTTCTATCCGCTGGCCGTTGATCCAGCGGGCATCATCCGTGCAAAGAAAAGCTACCACACTGCCGATATCATTGGCTGCACCTACACGCCCCAGAGGAGACATTGAGCTCATGGCTGCCTTCATCTGTGGATTATTGCGGATGGCTGCATTATTAAAATCCGTTTCTACCGGGCCCGGTGCAACTACATTTGCGCCGATGCCGTTGGCTCCTAATTCTTTAGCCAGGTATTTTGTAAATACTTCAATGGCTCCCTTCATGGATGCATACACGGAATAGCCGGGGTTGGAAAATCGTGTAGTTCCTGTAGAAATATTTATAATTCGGCCTCCCTGGTTGATATGGGGCACAAATTTTTGCGTTAGAAAATAGATCCCTTTAAAATGCACATTGAGGAAATTGGTAAACAGTTCTTCAGTTACCTGTAAAAAAGGAACCGTTGCACCCATGCCTGCATTATTCACTAAAAAATCAAAGGATGCTGTCTTCCAGGTTGCATTTAAAGCGACTAAAACCTGTTGTACAAAACTATCGAGTGAATTAAAATCGCTCATATCGAGTCGAAGCGCTATTGCTTTTTGTCCAAGCGATTCAATTTCTGTCACTGTTTGCTGTGCTTCTGCTTCTTTGGTACAGTAGGTGATAATAACATCTATCCCTTTTCTGGCGATGCTGGTGGCCATATCTTTCCCCAGGCCCCGGCTTCCGCCGGTTACAAGGGCAATTTTCTTTGGTACTGACATATTGAAATTTATTTTTGAATGATTTCACAAAGCTAAGATAGAATGAGTAAGGAGGGATGAATAATGAGGTATGAGTGAATGACTGTTCACTATTTAAAACACTTATTTGCTGATAAAATAACATTATCAGAATATGGGTAAATAAAAGTAAAAATATTAAGAAAAATGGAAATAAAATAAGGGCATTGGCATACAAGTTCTTATTTCCGGTATTATCTTAGACTTATGGAAGAACGTCTTACTTACCGGGTTAAATCCATAGATATTCTTCGCGGGTTTGTGATGATCATTATGGCATTGGATCATACCAGGGATTTTTTTCATATAACCGGCGTATCTGATGACCCAATGAACCTGGCCACCACAACGGTACCATTATATTTCACCCGTTGGATCACGCATTTTTGCGCGCCGGTATTTGTTTTCTTATCCGGCACTTCGGCTTATCTCTCCTCAAAAAGCAAGACTACCAGTGATGCCAGCTCTTTCCTCATCAAAAGAGGCCTTTGGCTGATATTCATCGAAGTGGCCGTTATAACATTCGGCCTTACATTTAATCCTCTCTATAATTTCATAATCTGGCAGGTGATCTGGGTTATAGGGTGGAGCATGATCCTGCTTGGACTTTTGATCAGATTTACTTTTTATACAGTATTGATAGCTGGGTTGCTATTATTTTTTGGTCACGACCTCTTTGATCATGTTACCCTGCCGGAAAATGGCTTTCCAGGAAATATTATGAAGATCCTTTTTACGGCACGTGGCTTGGTTTTGCCTGTTTCCAATACCCATTTCATCGGTGTTTTCTATGCTATTCTTCCATGGTCGGGCGTTATGTTTTTGGGATACAGCGCAGGATATTGGTACCGCAAAGAATTTTCCGCTTTAAAAAGAAGACAAATATTACTTGCAACCGGTATATCAGTCATGCTACTTTTTATAATATTTCGATTTTTCAATTGGTATGGGGAGCCGGTGGCCTGGGATGGAAACCATTTTTTTTCCTTTCTTAATACCAGTAAATATCCTCCCTCCTTGCTTTACCTTTTCATGACACTGGGACCGGCATTGATTGCATTGGCATTTTTGGAAAATGTACACGACAGGTGGTTACCTGTTTTTTCAGTATATGGCCGTGTACCTTTTTTTTATTATGTGCTGCACTTATATATAATTCATAGCCTGCTGGTAATTGTATTTTTTGCCACCGGGCACGGTGCAGCCCAGATTGTGGACCCCCGGATACCGTTCCTGTTCCGCCCGTTTAATTTTGGTTTTAGTCTTGGTATAGTGTATGCTATCTGGATAAGTATTGTGGCAAGTCTATACCTGCCCTGCCGCTGGTTCAATAAGTATAAAATGTCCCATTCACAATGGTGGTTAAAATATTTGTAACGAGTTTGTAATCTTGCATAAAAAGAAACCTGAATATTGAAACCATATTTTTACGGGTATGCAATTGGACAGGGCACTTTAAATCATTCTTACGGGCTTTTTTAGACAAACAGATCATTGTACAATTTCGCACCCGGTACTACATTATATTTAGCCAGGTCAATAATTCCTTCGCCGGTCAATACATCTTCATCTATAAAAGTATTCCCGGTGCATTGGGAAGACGCTTTAGATAAAATAATAAATGCCGCATCCGCGACTATTTCCGGTGTACGGCTCATATTCATCAGCATTTCGCCGCCCAATAAATTTTGAACAGCTGCGGTTGCAATGGTTGTTTTAGGCCATAAGGCATTAACTGCAATATTGTATTTTTTCAATTCGGCAGCAAGGCCCAGTGCGATCATACTCATATTATATTTACTCATCGTATAGGCTAAATGGTTGGCAAACCATTTCATATCCATATTGATTGGGGGAGATAAATTGATGATATGCGGATTGATTGCCTTCTTTAGAAAAGGTATACAGGCTTTGCAAACAAAAAAAGTTCCCCGAACGTTGATGTCAAACATCAGGTCATACCGCTTTGTTTCTGTTTGTTCCGTATTTGTTAAGGAAATTGCCGAAGCATTATTGATCAAAATATCTATCCCGCCGAATTTTTCCACTGCCTGTTCTACTACCTGTTTTACCTGCTCTTCAAAACGGATATCACATTGCAAGGCAAGTGCATTTCCTCCTGCTGCTTCCATTTCCGCGGCCGCGGAAAATATTGTACCTCCCAGCCTGGGATTTTCGGCTACACTTTTGGAAGCAATTACAATATTAGCACCCTCCCTGGCAAGGCGTAAACCGATGGCTTTACCAATACCACGCGAGGCGCCTGAAATTAAAACTGTTTTGTTTTGAAATGACATAGCGTTATTTTTTCAAATCTAACAAAAAGCCGGTAAATCCGCGGATCCTATTTAATCATTTACTGATTTATTGTTGCCTGCCAGTATATAAGCGAATATTAAGCAATGGAAATTTAAATAAAGAATTAAACAAATGTTTGATTTTAATTAAACGTTTGTTTAACTTTGCGACTTCAAAAGATCGAACATGGAATTTAATGACAAGCAAATACAAATCATAGAAACAGCGGAGCGCCTTTTTGCCGAAAGAGGGTTTGATGGCACTTCCGTAAGGGACATAGCGGACGATGCCGGGATAAATGTGGCAATGATCTCCTACTATTTCGGATCAAAGGAAAAGCTAATGGAAGCGTTGTTTGAACTGAGGGTGGGAAGCGTAAAAATAAGGGTTGAAAGTCTAATTAAGGATGAAAGCCTTACTCCCATAGAAAAGGTCAACATGCTGATTGACGAGCATATTGACAGGGTAATGCAAAAGCAATGCTTTTATAAAATAATGATCGGGGTGCAGGTTACCAATAAGAATCCTGCGATCCTCAAAGCTGCCAACAATGTAAAAATCCGTAATGCCGAGGTAGTATCAGAACTGATAAGGGACGGCCAGAAGAAGGGGGTATTCAAGAAGAAAATAGACGTGGTATTGATGCTCAATACCATGGTGGGTACTGTATCCCAGAGTATCATGAGCCAGCGTTATTACAGGGAATTTAATAAGCAGCAGGATATTCCTGATGAAGAATTCGAGGTTATTTTAAAAAGAAAATTAAGTATTCATATTAAAACATTATTCAAAGCAATATTAACCAATGAGTGATAAATTGAAATTAATAACGGCATTTTTTGCGGCGCTATGCCTCTTAAGCGCACATGATCTGCGGGCGCAGGATACCAGGAAGATCACCTTAAAAGAAGCGATTGACCTGGGCATTGCAAGCAGTCATTTACTGAAGAGCAATAAAGCTAAGATTGATGAAGCAATTGCAGCCAGCAGGGAAGCCAAAGAAAGAAGGTTACCGGATTTTAATATCAGCGGATCTTATCTTTACCTGCCCGTAAAACCAACCATCAACTTAAAAGCAGATTCTGCAGGTAATGGCGGCAGTAGTCCTAAAGTATCCCAGGCAATGTATGGTATTGTGGGAATTTCTTTACCAATATTTTCAGGCGGCAAACTGAAATATGGAACCGAATCTGCCAAATACCTTGAACAGGCCGCCAGGTTCGATGCGGAGGAAAACAGGGAGGCTATTATTTTGAACATCATCGACGCTTTTATTAATTTATTCAAATCCGGGGCGGCGGTTGTATTAGTAAAAGAAAACCTGGACCAATCAATTCAATGGGTTAAAGATTTTTCAAACCTGGAAAGAAATGGCTTACTGGCGAGAAACGATCTTTTGAAAGTTGAACTGCAATCTTCGAATATTGAACTGGCGTTATTAGATGCGGAAAGTAACCTCAAAATAGCGGGAGTGAATATGGCGCTGATGCTGGGCATGCCGGAACAAACCTTATTGATACCCGATACCGCCAGCCTGAAACAGACTATTAATGTGAAATCAATTGAAGAATATGAGCAACTGGCGTTGCTGGAACGTAAAGATGTGGCTGCCTTGTCATTGCGTAAAAAGGTAGCCGTGCTTGGCATAAGCTCTGCGAAAGCTGATTATTATCCAAACCTTTCCTTAACAGCTGGTTATATAGCTGCGGATATCCCTGGTTTTTTAACCATTACAAATGCTGTCAACGCAGGCGTGGGTGTAAAGTATAATCTATCCTCACTATGGAAAACAAAATCAAAAATAGCGCAGGCAGAAGCAAGGCTGCAACAACTAACCGCAAGCCAGGAGATGCAATATGATAATATCCGCCTCCAGATTAACCAGGCCTATCAAGCCTATTTATTGAGTCAGAAAAAGATAGACGTGTATCAAAAAGCCGTGGAGCAGGCAACTGAAAATTACCGCATAACAAAGAATAAGTATGACAATGCTTTAGCTACTACCACTGATTTACTCGATTCCGATGTGGCCAGGTTGCAAACTAAACTTAGCCTTACCAATGCAGCAGCAGATGCAGTGGCAGCTTATCATAAATTATTGCAAACGGCAGGGATCTTAAATAATAATTGAATAGTAGAAATCATAAACACCAAAATATAAAGGAAATTATATGGAACAGAAAGTAAACGAGGCACCAATCCAGCCTGCCAAACAAACAGCGGCAACTCCTAAAAAGAAAAGTAAAGTTTTTATCATCGTGCTGATATTGCTGGTGGTATTTGGCGGTTGGTTTGGAGCCTCCAAATATATTTACGGCTTACATCATGAAGATACTGACGACGCGCAGATAGAAGCCAATATAAGCCCGGTAATACCACGTGTAGCCGGCTTTGTAAACGAGGTTCGTGTAAAAGACAACCAGCTGGTAAAGAAAGGAGACACTCTTTTAATATTGGATGACCGCGACCTTGCAATAAAATTACAGCAGGCCGAAGCAGCTTTGGCAACCGCTCAAAGTAATTTAGGAGCGGCAGAGGCTACCACCAGGGCTTCAAAAGCAAATATCGCCAGCACCCAGGCCGGTATTTCTACAGCAGATGCGCAGATTGAAGCTGCTAAAGTAAATGTCTGGAGAACCACGCAGGATTTTGACCGCTATGCTAATCTTATCAAAGATCATTCTATAACTATGCAGCAATTTGAACAGGCGCTCGCTGCAAAACAAACAGCCGAACGACAGCTGCAGGTATTGGTTCAGCAAAAAAACCAGGTTTCGCAGCAAACCAACGCTGTCAGTTCTCAAAGCAATGCTACATCTTCACAAATCGGAATTGCCGGATCTGTCATAAAACAACGCCAGGTGGATGTGGCAGATGCCCGGCTAAATCTTTCCTATGCCGTGGTAATTGCACCCGTTTCAGGTTTGGTGTCAAAAGTAAATGTACAGGACGGGCAGTATTTACAGGCCGGCCAATCATTGTTCAGCATTGTATTGAGCCAGGATATTTGGGTGGTGGCGAACTTCAAAGAGACACAGTTTGAAAAAATGAGGATCGGACAAAAAGTTACGGTGCGCGCTGATGCTTATCCCGGTCATTCTTTTGAGGCAAGGCTAACTTCTTTTTCTCCGGCAACGGGATCGCGCTTTGCTTTATTGCCGCCTGATAACGCCAGTGGCAATTTTGTAAAAGTAGTGCAACGCCTGCCAGTAAAAATTGAGTTTGTCAATCCTGCAGATTCGCTTGTAAAACAATTAAGGCCGGGTATGAACGTGGGTGTGGATGTGCATTTGTAATAGCCTCCATGGCGAAAAAATATTATATGCAACAAATGAATTCTTTGGTGGAATATGGCTCAAGGCGGGTTATCATAACAGTGACGGCTATTCTATGTGCCTTGTTGGAAATTGTAGATACAACTATTGTAAATGTAGCGCTCAATGATATGCGTGGTACACTCGGGGCTACCCTCAGTGAAGTGGGCTGGGTAATTACGGCCTATGCCATTGGTAATGTTATTATCGTGCCAATGACAAGCTGGTTATCGCAGCAATTTGGGCGGCGCAATTATTTTGCCGCTTCTATCATTCTGTTTACAGTTTGTTCTTTTTTATGCGGTAATGCCACCGGCATCTGGGAGCTGGTAGCTTTCCGTTTTTTACAGGGTATTGGCGGAGGCGCATTGTTGGTTACTTCACAAACGATAATAACAGAAAGTTACCCGGTAGAAAAACGCGGCATGGCCCAGGCAATTTATGGATTGGGTGTTATTATCGGCCCTACATTGGGGCCGCCCCTGGGAGGCTATATTGTAGATCATGCATCCTGGCCCTTTATTTTTTATATTAATATTCCTATTGGTGTAATTGCAACGCTTCTGACATTACAGTTTGTACGAAGTCCTAAATACGGTGAAAGAAGTACTGGCAGCAACATAGATTGGCTGGGTATAGGTTTGTTGGCTGTTACAGTAAGTTCTTTACAATATGTACTGGAAAAAGGGCAGGATGATGACTGGTTTAACAGTTCCGTAATAATATTCCTTGGGATAGTGGCGGTGCTGGGACTCTATTTTTTTCTATGGCGTGAAACCAGTTTCAGAAACCCCATTGTGGAGCTGCGGGTGTTTAGAAATGGTAACCTGCGGGTTGGAACCGTGTTATCTTTTATCATGGGTTTTGGCTTATATGGCTCCACTTTTATTATTCCTTTATACACTCAATCGATCTTAGGCTGGACTGCCCAACAGGCAGGTATGCTGATGGTTCCTGCAGCATTAACAACAGCGGTAATGATGCCCATTATTGGTAAATTGTTACAAAAAGGCATACCGCAGCAATACCTGGTCGCAGGTGGCATGGTATTGTTTTCTATTTTTACTTTCTGGGGTTATTTTATTGTCTCTCCTGATACGGATTCTGATAATTTCTTCTGGATGCTGATTGTTCGGGGAGTAGGTATGGGCATGCTGTTTATTCCGATTACCACGCTTTCTCTTTCAACATTGAGAGGCCAGCAAATAGGCCAGGGAGCTGCTTTTACGGGGATGATGCGGCAGCTCGGCGGGTCATTTGGTGTGGCCCTCATCACTACTTTTATGTCGAGGCAAAATATGACACATCGCAGTGACCTGGTAAGTAAACTGGATGCAAACAATCCTGCAGTCCAACAAAGAATTCAGGCCATGCAGCATAATTTTATTAGTAAGGGGATGAATCCTGATGTGGCACTGAAAAGCAGCTATACAGCAATGGATCATATTGTGACCAAACAGGCAGCCGTACTTTCTTATATGGATGTATTTTTTTACCTCGGGGTAATCTTTTTGGTTTGCGTACCGTTTGTATTGATGGTAAAGGGTAATAAGGGCAGGAAACCAGATCTGGCGGAGGCAATGCATTAAAACCAATTACAAAGCACGAATTAAACGAATTAATAGCTTTTAATTTAGTAAGCATGTCCCCCGAAGGGGGACATGAGGTAGTTTTAACCTAACACAGCATCGTGGGTTATGTTGGCGTTCAATAATTTTGAAATAGGGCAGTTCTTCTCTGCATCTTCTACAGCCGCATCAAATTGATCTTTGGTTATGCCCGGTATTTTTGCAGCTACAGTTAAATGCGATCCGGTGATGGCGCCTGCTGCAGGGTCTAAAGTAATTTCACATTTTGTGATGATCTCATCAGGGGTAAACCCTGCTGCATTCAATACAAAACTCAGCTTCATGGTGAAGCATCCTGCATGAGCAGCAGCCACTAATTCTTCAGGATTGGTCCCCACTCCTTCCGCAAACCTTGAGTTAAAAGAATATTGCGTTTTATTTAACACGGTACTTTGTGTGGTAAGATGACCTGTGCCTTCTTTACCTGTGCCGTTCCAAACGGCCGTTGCGTTACGTTTCATTGTTTTTTTTTATTGTTGGTAAAATATTTCTCGTTAAAGCCTGCCATTATAATGTTATTCATTTCTATCACAGGCCTCTTAATAATACTGGTGTATTCCATCATCAGGTGTATGGCCGCTTTTTCATTGGTTACTCTTTGTTGTTCTTCCAAAGGTAAACTACGCCAGGTAGTGCTTTTTTTGTTTAGTAACTTTTCCCAGCCCAGTTCTTTACACCATTTTCTAAGCTTTTCTATTTTAATACCATATTTTTTATAATCATGAAAATCTACCCCAATGTTATTCTTCTGATACCAATCCAGTGTTTTTTTTGTGGTATCACAATTAGGAATTCCATAAACCGTAATTGTATTCATATCAAAGATCTGGTATGAGGTGTTTGTTTTCAGATTCGTTTCCATATTTCCCTGACCACAGGTTCAGGTTTTGAAATTACTTCCATTTTTGATACATACCGGATATATGAAAGTTTAAAGTTACGACAACATATAAAACCTGATGAGTTATTTCAATAATTTTCTTAATCGGGAAACTCAGAAGCGGGAACTTTTAGAATTCCAGTTACCTGTTTAATATGATGTCCTTTGAAATCCTGGCTGGCTTCCATGCCAATACCATCTATGATTTCAGTCCTGGTCCGGATACGAACCGGCTTATCCGTGTAAAACTCTGCGCCAGTTCTTTTCAAGTCCCAATACAACTCATCACAATACAAGGTATCTCCTACCACGTTGATGACTTTTACACTGTCCTTTAAAAAAACGATACTCCGGCTTTCCTTATATTTTGCGTACCTGGCATCCAGCTTACTTTCTACACTATCACTGTTGTTTTCGTTATAAAAATCTACATGAATTGTTTTAGGGAATTCAACATAGGGCACCGTATCCTGCACCCTGTACATTAGCGGGCTGGTTAATATAGCCTTCCGCTTCCCGTTAATGGAATAATGAACGGTTACTTTTTTGGCCTCCTCAACGGCTATTTTTTTTGCGTCCAGGTCCTTGATGGCATTGAGATCATTTTCGCAGCCATATAAAAAAAAGCAGCCCGTTATGAAGGCTGCAAATAATTTTATGTCTGTTGAATGGATGAACATGTTTGGAAGGGGATGATTATTGATATTTCTGTCTTCCGAACCAAAGATCACTTAAAGATAAGCCAATGCTTATCCGAAGCGTACTTTCACGAAGGTTGGACTTTTTGTCGCCGCGACTACCAAATTCGATAGCCGTATTTAACATGGAGGTTTGGGTTTCATAATAACTTTTCCTCAATTTCATAGGAAATCCAGCACCAAATGAAAAACCATATTCCGGAAGGCTACTTTTTATATTTAAATAATCAGGACCATAATAAAAGCCAAAACGGTATTTTACAAAACTGAAATACTTTTTATAGGATGTATTTTCTTTCAACGGAAAATATTCAGTACCTACCCGGATCTTCCAGGAATTTTGCACTTCGTCCGACTGATTAAAAAAGCGGTAATCCTTCCATTTTGTGGTTTCAAAATCAGCTCCGAATAACCAGTTTAAAGTTTGGTAAGTAACCCCTGCGCCAAAAGAAGAAGGATATACTATGTTTCCTTTTAAGTTATTTTCATATACACTGTCTACACGGATCTTATTTCCCGAAGCGTCAAAAATAACGGTTTCCACGATCTCGTCTTTGCTGGCTGTCATGGTTTGCTTCAAACTGCCATATGCCCCAAAACGAAGAATATTTTCCTGTTTATTTCTTTTATTTTTTATTCTAAAATCATACTGGATGCCACCATTTACAAATAAACTGCCAAAGTTTGTCTTCCTTTCCGTATTGGATAGAGCATATTGAACGGAATCATTGAGAAAGGTTATCCGGGTACTATAATCTTTGTTGCCAAACATATAACCTCCGTTTACACCAATATTAAAATGTTTGATACTTACAGCCGTACCCAGGTAAGCCTGGCTTAATCCGCCACTGCCTTCATTAACGGTACCTATGCTATCTATTCCCGGCTGCCTTTCCAGCTTCGTGATCTTATAGTTTATTTTAGATACGGGCCTTAGTCCCATATTCATCCCCCAAAAAATATCTTTTTTATTAGCCTTCTTCATTTTTATTGGAAAGCCGAGTTGAAGGTATGACATTGCTGCGTTTGAAGCAGAGAACCTGGCAGCAGGATTAGTACTTTTCAATGTTCTTGTGTCTGCTTCGGCACCAATGTCAAAAATAGTAGATCTTAAATTGCTATAACTGGCGGGGTTAGTGAAATTAATACTTTGGTAATCTGAAAAGCCCGCGGAAATGCCTCCCATTCCACGGGAGACAATATTTGATTTCGGAACCATATCACCAAGTCCATAACGGGAATAAGGGGAGTTCTCCTGTGAATAAACCGCATGCTGCAAGCCACAAGCTATGATGAGTACGGGTAAAAACTTAGTGATTGTTAGTTTCGCTGAGTGCATACAGTCCTTTAAATAAGAAATTTAAGTCTGCAAATATCTTGTATTTAAGTTGACGCGCAAAATAGACTGCATCACCACCGGTTAAAACCGCGTTAAAGTTGCCGTATTTTTCGTTATAAAAGTCAATAAATCCGCCTATTTCAAAGGTAATTCCGGCTATTACACCGCTCTGTAAATTAGTTTTGGTATCATATCCAATTACAGGGAAATTCCAGTCCTTTTGCACTAATGGCAATAAAGCAGTATGGTCATTCATGGCTTTAAATCGCATTTCCATGCCTGGTGAAATGCTTCCTCCCAGGAACTCGTGGCCCTGGTTAACGAAATTGTAAGTGATGCAACTGCCCAACCCGATAACCAAATTATTTTTTCCGGGGAAATATTTAACGGCTGCAGCCACGAGAGCCAATCTGTCGGCACCTATAGATTCGGGCTTACCGACCGGTGTGGTAAAATTAACCTTTGTAAGGTGAGAAAGTTTGTGAAAGCTGGTATGTTGGGATAAAATTATCTCTATTCCAGGATTGTGATTGGTTACAGATGACAAGATCGTTTTCTGGGGGCGGTATTGTGCAAGCAGTTTTTCAATGGTTCCATTGCTGTCATCGGTTAACAACTGCTCCTCCTTAAAATTGTCATTTTCAAACAGTGCAGCTTTTAACCGGGTATTTCCAAAATCGAAGCAGAGGGTTTTTGTCATGAGGTTTACCGTTTACTGTTTACCGTTTACCGTTTACCGTTTACTGTTTACTGTTTACTGTTTTTGCCTAAATGTAGTTTATTAATTACGCCAGTGTCTGATAAATTGATTACTAAAAATGTTTTCAGCAACATGTATCTTTCCAAATTAAAATGCAAATGCCGTTACATATGGGTGAATTTTAAGGGGTGCCCATCCATGAACCTAAAACTGAAAACTGAAAACCGAAAACCGAAAACCGAAAACTGAAAACCGAAAACATATTAGAGATCAAAACCACTCAAATTTTTAAAATGCCCGTTCAATTGTATCCTTTCTTTTAATGTTTCCATCTCTGTTACCACAGGCAATACTTTAAGGAGATGACGTTTTAAATATTCCTCTCTTTGCAATTCATGCGTCAACAGCAATAATTCATACTCTTCATTTAGGGACAATCCGGCATGATGGGCCACTTCATAGCTCCATAAGTCATCATCCGCTTTCCCGAATGCTTTTTTTACTTTTAAAATACTGTGTAATCTGCGAATACCTCCTACCACCTTTTCCATTAAAAGCCGGTTGCCATTAGAATGATTCTCCGGGTAATTTACGATTGCCCCGCTATATAATTTATCCGGTATTGACTTTACTAATTCGAGGATACGAAACACTTTAATACCCCTTGTCCTGATATCCATTTCCCCATTGTCATAAACTTTTGTAATTTCAACAAGTTCCATAAGTGTCCCCATTTCGCTTACTTTATTGTTGATTACAGCCGGTATACCAAATGGCTTTTTCCCCTCTTTATTATCAATGATCAATTGTTTATACCGGGGTTCAAATATATGCAGGTTCAGCTCTTCTCCCGGATATACAACAATGGCTAACGGAAATATGGGGATGAAGTTGGTCATTTTTCTACCTGCAAATTTTACCGAAGATAATAATGAAAACTGAAACATGGATAGCCGGAAGCAAGCAGAAGCATTCCAAATTGTCGCAATATTGCGCTATGGGAAACTTATCAAAATCCAATAAACAATATCAGATTCTATTGTTCCCTTTAAGGGGCCGGCGGCATATTTTTTGGAATTTGATTTATTTACAATCAATTTTGTTTTATGTGGCAACAATACCTGCATCAAATTCAGCAAGGGGATATCAAAGCTTTGTCCCGCTGTATTTCATTGGTAGAAAATGAAGTAAACGGGTATGAGGAATTGCTACAAATATTGCCGCCGTCCACCAAACCCATTATTGGCATTACAGGCCCTCCCGGAGCTGGTAAAAGTACCCTGGCAGACGCTCTGATCGGCACTTTTGTTGAAAAAGATAAAAAGGTAGGTATCCTTTGTATTGATCCATCTTCACCCTTTAATTCGGGCGCTTTATTAGGAGACAGGATAAGAATGAGTGACTGGTATAATAACCCGGCTGTATTTATCCGGTCTTTGGCGACCAGGGGATCGCTGGGTGGATTGCATCCTAAAATTATTGAAATAAGCGACCTGTTAAAAGCGGGGCCTTTTGATTATCTCATTATTGAAACGGTTGGAGTAGGTCAAAGTGAAATAGAAATTGCAGGGTTGGCTGATACTACCATTGTAGTAGTGGTACCTGAGGCAGGTGATGAAATACAAACGATGAAAGCCGGGCTAATGGAAATTGCTGACATATTTGTAGTAAATAAAGCTGATCGTCCGGATGCTGATCTATTTGTGAGAAATTTGAGGTTAATGCTCGAGCCGCCTTTTCATAAAAAAGATATACCCATACCTGTTATTAAAACCATTGCTTCACAAAAACAGGGAATCAGCGAATTGTACGAGGGGATCATATTGCATAATAATCATCACCAGTTAAACGATAAGCGATCCTGGTTACTGGCAGAAAAGTCCTATTATCTGATTCAGCAAAGAAGAATGAGGGGTATTAGCAAAAATGAATTAAAAGAAAGGATCGAAGCGGCCGGTAATGATTTTAATCTGTACCGTTTTATTAAAAACTACGGTTCATCGTAATAATGTCAGGATGGCTTTCACCCCTGAAAAATTTGCACACCAGGATAAAGAAACGCTGAATCAGGGATTAATTAGAAAATGTGGGAAGAGATTATTGCTACTCCTCCAATTCCTTGTTATTTTTCCACCAGCGGAAACCTATAAAACCTGCAACTGCGAAAGGCATGATCATCAGGTACAGTATGCCACTATTCATTCCCTGTGCAGCTTTCTCCCCTAATTGCTGTGCGGTTTTAGTACAAAGTGAGCATTGGGCTTTTACTGCAGCCTGTGATAAAAGCAAAAGCTGAAAGGTCAGCAGGAATATGATCGTAATTTTTTTCATCCAGGATACAAAGTTAACCAGCTTTTCCTAAAAGTAACAATTTGGCGATTAAAAATCCTGGTTGCCTTTTCAACGATTTAATGTTAATATGTTTCAAAAAGCCTTCTTTCTGCGGGATTTGAAATTATTTAAATATTGAATTATCTACCTTTGCTGCCTGATTATGTAATCATTAAATTTTATCAATCATGCCCGGTTTTGAATTTTTTGGCGAAGAAGAACGAAAAGAACTAAATGATGTAATGAAAACCGGCATCCTGATGCGTTACGGTTTTGATGGGGCCCGTAAAGGTATCTGGAAGGCAAAGGAATTGGAGGAATCAATATGTGAAACATTTGGTTGTAAACATGCGCAGTTGGTAAGCAGCGGAACTGCTGCCTTAACCACTGCCCTAACCGCCCTCGGAATTGGTTACGGAGATGAAGTAATCCTTCCTTCTTTCACCTTTGTAGCAAGCTTTGAAGCCGTTCTAAGTGTAGGTGCCATACCTGTATTAACAGATGTAGATGATACATTGACGCTTAACCCGGCAGCGGTTCGAAACGCCATCACCCCCCAGACAAAATGTATAATGCCCGTACATATGTGTGGTAGCATGGCCGATATGGAAGAATTGGCAGTCATCTGTAAAGAACACAACCTGTTATTATTGGAAGATGCATGTCAAAGTATCGGTGCAAGCTATAAAGGTAAAAAAATAGGCACCATTGGGGATGCCGGTGCATTTAGTTTTGATTTTGTAAAGACAATTACTTGTGCCGAAGGAGGAGTGGTAATGACTAACCGGGAAAATGTATTTGTGGCATGTGATGGGTATAGCGATCATGGTCACGATCATAGGGGAACTGACAGGGGTGCGGACCTTCATCCGTTTATCGGGTATAATTACCGTATCAGCGAATTGCATGCTGCAGTGGGACTGGCGCAGATAAGAAAATTAGATAAGTTTTTATTCCTTCAACGTAAGAATAATAAGACACTGAGAAATATTCTATCCGCTATTCCTGAAATTTCTTTCAGGCGGGTACCCGATGAAGCAGGGGACAGTTGTACTTTTTTGAGTTGGTTCCTCCCTACTCCTGAAATTACAAAGGCAGTTGTCAGCGAAATGCGATCCCGGGGTATTATGGCGGGTAATTTTTACTGGTTTGATAATAACTGGCATTATATCAGCAAATGGGAACATTTAAAAAATTCGGTTACGCTCAATAAATTAGATCCCGATCTGAAGGCCGCGGTTATCCATCATTCCAACAAAGATTTTTCTGCCAGCGATGCAGTAATGAGTCGTTGTGTTTCCACACTTATAAGTTTGTTATGGACGGATGATCAAATAGAGGAAAAGGGAAAAGAAATGGTAACCGCAATAAAAAAAGTGTTGATTGAACATGCGGTAACTTTTTAAGATAGTTGTATCCTGAGATAAAGGCTATAGCATTTACCAAATTAGTAAAATGATTTAAGCATAAGCCATAGATATTTTTAAATGCCACAAATACACACGAATTAATTGTGGTTTAAGAAAATAGTTAGTGAATATTCGTGGCAAAAACAAAAAATTTAAACTGATTCTGAGCGAATTGCCCTTTTATTATTGGTTTGGGATATTTCTCCTTTGTTTTCCTTCCATCTTGTCACAATCTTCTACGCTTCCCAACCGGAAACGGAAAGGAATTCTGGTAGCTTTTTCGAATTTAATCTCCTGTTTACAAAAGAAACCTAATTGTGTAACATAAAAATTAGGAGCAATGACGGCCTTTGGTCCGGACATAATATTATTTGATTTAATTAGGTAAACCAGGCTTGCAATTGATTCTTTTGCTGGTTGAAGCAATAACATTTTTCCAGATTTTGCAGGTTGATTTTGTGAAAAAACAGCCTGAACCACAAAAATCATGCAAAAAAATATAATTTTATCTTTTTTATACACTTTACATAGTTGAATCTGTGTAAATTTACGACTTTATAGGACATAGAGTTTGCAGGTCTGTTAAAATAAATCATTGGTAACCTTTTTAATACGGGGTAGAGCAATCAATGAAATCCGGTTAAACAGGGAGTCCAAATAATAAATTTGTTGTTCAATAAATATTAATTGGATCGTAGCGTTTGAGGATCTATTAAATAATACCAGCCCTAAATAATTATTTAAACTTAATCGTCCCGGAAGGGAATAGTAGCAAGGAACAAATGGCATTAAGTCAGGGATTATATCAAAGACAATTACAAAAATTATCGCCCCAGCAAATTCAGTTAATGAAATTGTTGCAGGTGCCTACTGCCATGCTGGAAGAACGGATCAAGGAAGAACTGGAAGAAAATCCGGCTTTGGAAACTGGTGAAGAGGAGGAAGCGGAAGAGTTTGAAAACGACACTACTGAGGAATTTGAAACCAAGGAGGATGAATTTGACCTTGATGGCAGCAAAGATGAATATGAAAATATTGACATCAGCGATTATGTTCAGGATGGTGATGATGATATAGCGGATTATAAAATGAGGGATGAAAATTATCCTGAACAGGATGATAACAAGGTAATTCCCCATAGGGTGGAAACTGGTTTTAATGAAATAATGCTGGAGCAGGTTGGGCAATTGAATCTTGACGAGCACAAACAGAAGGTGGCCGAACAGATCATTGGGAACCTGGATGATGATGGGTATTTAAGAAGGGATATCGGCGCCATTGTGGACGACCTTGCTTTCAGGCAAAATATACAAACTACTGAAGATGAAATCTCTGAGTTGATCCTGCAGATACAACAGTTTGACCCGCCAGGTGTATGCGCCCGGAATTTACAGGAATGTTTACTTATTCAGTTGGAAAGGAGGGTAAGTGAAGGTGGAGCTGTTGAAATGGCCATAAAAGTTCTGGAGAAATACTTTGAGGAGTTTACCAAAAAGCATTACGAAAAGATACAGCGGGGATTAAGTATAACAGATGACCAGCTTAGGGAAATTATCAACCAGATCATAAAACTAAACCCCAAGCCTGGTGGACATATCGGCGAAAGCAGTAAGGGGGAAGGATATGTGATCCCCGATTTCTTTATCGTGAACAATAACGGCAAACTGGAATTAACGCTAAACAGCAGGAATGCTCCCGATCTTCGTATTAGTGAAGGTTACCGGGATATGCTAAAGGATTATGACCGCGGAACAAAAAAAGATAAAAGACAAAAGGAGGCGGTGTTATTTATCAAGCAAAAGATTGATTCGGCTAAATGGTTCATTGATGCGATAAAGCAGCGGCAACATACTTTGCTGAGTACTATGGAAGCCATAATGAATTATCAGTATGAATTTTTTATAACCGGCGACGAAACTGAAATGCGGCCAATGATTTTGAAGGATATCGCCGAAAAAACAAATCTCGACATCAGTACGGTAAGCCGGGTTGCCAACAGCAAATTTGTACAGACTGAATTTGGTACCTATCGTTTAAAGTTTTTCTTTAGTGAAAGTTTGCAAACAGACAGTGGCGAGGAAGTAAGTACGCGTGAAGTAAAAAAGATATTAAGTGATCTGATTGGGGCGGAAAGTAAGAAGCATCCGCTCAGTGACGAAAGGTTAACTGAATTATTGCAGGAAAAAGGGTATAACATCGCAAGAAGAACTGTCGCAAAGTACAGGGAGCAACTCAATGTTCCGGTGGCAAGGTTGAGAAAAGAGTTATAAATCCGGCACCCGGCTCCCCCGGCGGAATGGATTAAGAAACAAATCATATGAATATAGCAAACCGGGCTTTAGAAGAGAAAGAACCAGTTCCACCGGTGGTAGGTCGTCAGGGGCAGGTCATAAGGTTCTTTGCTCACTTGTTTTCTTATGTTTTTCATCCGCTTTTTATTCCTTTGTACGTTACCTGGTTTTTGGCATTTATACATCCCGGTTATTTTTCCGGCTTTAGTGTGTTGGGAAAAAAACGATTGTTAGTGTTGGTGGCTATTAATGCCGTCGCATTTCCGGCCATTACAATTATATTGCTGAAGGGATTGGGATTTATCCATTCCATTTTTTTAAAAACCCAGAAAGACCGTATCATTCCCTATATCGCTTCAATGACTTTTTTCTTTTGGACACAATATGTGTTAAGGGAACAAAACTATGTTCCGAGGATTTTGGTAGCTTTTATGTTTGGCGTTTTTATTTCCTGTTCAGCAGCATTGATCGCAAATATTTATTACAAAATAAGTATGCACGCCATTGGGATGGGTGGGCTGGTTGGTTTATTTCTGGTTATCATGCAGCAAGATACCATGCTAATGACATGGCCCTTATCGCTGGCTTTTTTGCTGGCAGGGTTGGTATGTACATCCAGGATGATTGTAAGTGATCACCGACCAAAAGAAATTTATGCGGGTTTAATGGTAGGGATGGTTTGCCAGTTTGTAGGAGCGATCATTAATTTATGATTCCTCATCTTGCCGCTATTTATTTCAAAGTTTTTATTTTATGCGTCACGCTGCTTCCGGCACAGCGTACCAGGTCTGGAGTATCTTCATGACCGAAACCAACAGTACCAATATGCCAATGATTACAGTTATTTTAGTAGAAATTATTTTCCGAAAATCAGACCTGGCTATTGAGGATCCTTGAGTGGCTGCAATATTTTTTTGTAGGATGGTATAGAAAAAGGCAACTGCCATTCTTAATTACATCAATAATATTTTTACTCAATTCATTTGGTATCGCCGGGCAACCATAACTTCTTCCAAGTTCCCCCCTGCTGTTTATAAACCTGCCACTTACATAATCAGCACCATGAATCACGATCGATCTTTCAAAAGCCTTATCATTAATTCCTTTTTCACAGCCTTTCAACCTTAGTGAATACCCGTTTCCTCCTGTATAGGTGTCCATCGTTACATAAAAACCAAGGCTGCTTTGATGTGATTCGGGCAAATTGGAGAATTGGTTTGCATATTCATTTCCTGAATTACGACCATGGGCCACCCATGTAATGAATAAAATTTTTCCGTTGCTTATATCAATCACAAACAGCCTTTTTTGGCTGGAAGGTTTGCTAAAATCTACAATTGATACTATATTTTTTTTTGTGATCAGATTTGCTTTCCTTAAATAATTGAACCCTTTCATGGCATCCCTGAACGCAGTTTCTGAAAGGCCCGCGCTCCCCAAATGCCATAGTTTGTAAAAATCTGAAGTTAATCGATCCAGGCCAGGGGTGATTTTACATTCCTGAGAATTATTAACTATATAAGATAAAGGTTTTGTTAAATCCTTCGAAAAATTAACTGCAGGAGATTTTGTGTGGCTCATAATCAGTATTGCAGTCAACAGTAAAGTAGTGTATGCGATAAGTTTCAACATTTCCAGTGGTTTTTCAGATTAACAAACTGGGGGTTGCCCCGGTTCTTTATATAAATCGATAAAAACTACGCTTTATTGTAACCATGAAATATTTCCTGAGTCAATCGTATTTGGTTTTTCCTTATCTTAACATTTATTCTGCGGAATGTTCGATTGCCTGCCTGTTAAATAACCGATAATTATTTTAGTAATGCATTTATCTCCAAGAGAATCTGAAAAGTTATTACTTTTTTTAGCAGGTGAGCTTGCTGAAAAAAGAAGGGCGAGGGGATTAAAACTCAATTACCCCGAATCCATTGCCCTTATCAGCAGTCATTTGCAGGAGGCTGCCCGCGATGGAAGGACTGTTGCTGACCTGATGCAACTCGGCGCCACCATATTAAAAAGAGACGATGTAATGGAAGGTATACCTGAAATGATTCATGAGATACAGATTGAGGCTACTTTTCCGGATGGAACCAAGTTGGTGACTGTACATGAGCCGATAAGGTAGACAGGCTCCTTTAACTCCCCAGGGAGAGGACCTGGCAAGGGGCTTCCAATTCACAATTATTTGATTGGGTAACATTCTTTGAAATAATATTTAACAAAATTAAATTTTCATATAAAATGATCCCGGGAGAATATATTTTAGCAAGTGGCAATATTGAATGTAATGCCGGACGCACTACTTTGCAACTAACTGTTGTAAACACAGGCGACCGGCCTGTGCAGGTAGGGTCTCATTTTCATTTTTTTGAAGTAAATAAACAAATGGAATTTGAAAGGCAAAAAGCTTTTGGTATGCGGCTTAACATTGCTGCGGGTACTGCTGTCCGCTTTGAGCCGGGAGAAGAAAAATATGTAGAGATGGTAGCATTTGGCGGTAATAAAAAAATAACGGGTTTTAATAATTTATTGGATGGGGATATTAATGAACAAAATAAAGAACAGGCATTATTAAGAGCCAGTCAGTTTGAATTTAAAAATAAAACCGGGAATGGTGAATGATCAATAAGCAATTGGCAACGGTCCACGGTCAATGGTGCCCAGGGTTGCCAACCTTTCCAGGGTTGGTAACCTTTAAGAATGGTGAAATGTTCAATATTGAATGTTCAGCGTTCAACGGTAATTAGTCAATTCACGGATTAAAACCACATTTAAACAATAATAAATCATGAGTTTCCATCTCAGCAGGATAAAATATGCCAATATGTATGGCCCGACTACGGGCGACAAGATTCGCCTGGGTGATACGGAATTATTTATTGAGATAGAAAAAGATTTTACCGTATACGGCGATGAAGCCAAATTTGGAGGTGGGAAAACCATCCGTGATGGTATGGCGCAATCAGCGACAGCTACGCGTGATGAGGGGGTGCTGGATTTCGTAATTACCAGTGTAGTGATCATTGATCATTGGGGAGTGGTGAAAGCAGATATTGGTATTAAAGACGGGAAGATAGCCGGCATTGGCAAAGCGGGTAACCCCGACACAATGGAAGGCATTACTCCCGGTATGATCATCGGGGCATCCACGGAAGTGCATGGAGGTGCAGGTTTAATTGCCACTGCAGGAGGAATTGACACACATATTCATTTCATTTGCCCGCAGCTGATTGATCATGCCTTATTCAGTGGTATCACTACCATGATTGGTGGTGGCACGGGTCCGGCTGATGGAACGAATGCCACAACTGTGACTCCGGGTGCATGGAATATTCAAAAAATGCTGGAATCGGCTGATGCATTCCCGATGAACCTGGGTTTTTTTGGCAAAGGTAATTGTACCGGTATAGCGCCTTTGGAAGAACAAATAGAGGCGGGCGCGCTGGGTCTGAAAATTCATGAAGACTGGGGATCCACCCCGGCAGTAATTGATGCAGCCCTGCAGGTAGCTGATAAATATGATGTTCAGGTGGCCATACATACCGACACATTAAATGAAGCAGGTTTTTTGGAAGATACCATTGCTGCTATTAATGGAAGGGTTATCCATACTTTTCACACGGAAGGAGCGGGTGGGGGACATGCCCCTGATATTATTAAGGCTGCTATGTATCCCAATATTTTACCATCCTCCACTAACCCGACAAGGCCCTATACGGTGAATACCATTGATGAGCACCTCGATATGCTGATGGTTTGTCATCACCTGGATAGATCAGTTCCGGAAGATGTGGCTTTTGCTGATAGCCGTATACGCCCCGAGACAATTGCCGCGGAAGATATTTTGCAGGATATGGGTGTGTTTAGCATGATGAGCAGTGATTCGCAGGCAATGGGCAGGGTAGCAGAAGTAATTACACGTACCTGGCAAACAGCTCACAAAATGAAAGTACAACGTGGAGCAATACCCGAAGATGAGGGTAAAGACAATGATAATTTCCGGGTTAAAAGATATATTTCAAAATATACGATCAATCCGGCTATTACACACGGCATATCGTCTTACGTGGGTTCATTGGAAAATGCTAAACTGGCGGATATTGTATTATGGAAGCCTGCATTATTTGGCGTCAAGCCGGAAATGATCATCAAAGGTGGAATGATCATCGCAGGCAGGATGGGTGATCCTAATGCTTCCATACCAACGCCCCAGCCTGTCGTTTACCGCCACATGTTTGGTGCTTATGGAAAAGCCTTACATACTACCTGTGCGACATTCGTTTCAAAACTGTCGTTGGAAAAAAATAAAGTCCAACAGTATGGTCTTCAAAAAATGGTTCTGCCTGTAAAGGATTGTCGAACTATTTCGAAAAAGGACCTTATACATAATGATGCGACGCCTCAAATTGATGTAAACCCTGAGAATTATGAAGTAAAAGTGAACGGCGGGCATATTACCTGTGAACCTTTGGCAGAGTTGCCTTTAGCTCAAAGATATTTTTTGTTTTAAGGATTGCCACGAATGCACGAATTTGGATGAATTAATCGATTAACAGGTGTCGACAACTTTTGATAATGGTTACCCTTGAAGGTTATGTTTTTTTTATTTATGGAAGGTCACAAATGCAGGAATTTGCACAAATGAATTTAAAATGTCCGGTGGGTTTGGGCAGTCAGGCTACCGAGGTTTTACTCCACCTGCCGCAAGATTAGTATCATACAAATCATATCAGGAACAATATGCTGGTAAAAGAGAAAATAGGAAATATTAATTTTTTTGCGATCAATAACCGCAAGATTGATAGCCTGTTGCTGGAATGGCATGAAACCAATAAGCGTATCCTGCATAAAAAAACATTATCCGGCCGGGAAGTAATAATGAAATTTTTAAACGAAAATCAACAGCTCACAGAAGGTGATGTTATCTATGAAGATGATTTCAACATCATCGCAATTGAAATTAAAGAATGCGAGGCATTGATCATCCGGCCAAAAACAATGTTTGAAATGGCTTCTGTTTGTTATGAGATCGGTAATAAACATCTGCCGGTATTTTACCAGGAAGATGAAATACTGGTGGCATTTGAAGCCCCGCTGTTTAGACTATTGGAAGCGGCGGGTTATGATATAAGCCAGGGAAAAAGAAAGCTGGTCAATCCTTTAAAAACTTCCGTTTCACCCCATGGACCTAATAGCAAGGGTAATCTGTTTTCAAAAATCATGAAACTCACGAATCCCCCGGAATGAATACAACCCTTTTGAGTTTATTACAATTATCAGACCCCGCAATACCAATTGGCGGGTATTCCCATTCCGCCGGGTTGGAGACTTATATACAGCAGGGTATAGTATATAACAAAGCCACTGCCAGCCAATTTCTAACAGAAATGCTTTCCCGTAATTTGCAATATACCGATGCGGCATTTGTTTCATTTGCATTTGACGCCGCCGCAGAAGAGGGATTTCCTGACACAATTCTGCAGTTGGATGCAGAATGTAGCGCTGTAAAGTTGCCAAGAGAAATCCGGGAAGCCAGCCAGAAATTAGGCACGCGGCTGATAAAAATATACCAGGGGTTGATTAGCAGTTGCCTGGCTGATAAATACAGAGCCGCTATTGATTTGAAAGTGGCAACCGGGCATTTTTGTATTGTTTTTGGATTGTATGCACATGCCCTGGGCATAAATAAGACAGATGCTTTGACCGGATTTTATTACAATGCTGCGGCAGGTATGGTCACCAATTGCGTGAAGCTGATCCCCCTTGGGCAGCAGGATGGGCAGGATATATTGTTTTCATTGAAGCCTTTAATAGGACAATTAGTAGAAAATACATTAGCGCCTGATAAAGGACTGGTTGGATTATGTTGTGCAGGTTTTGATATCAGGTGCATGCAGCATGAGCGGTTGTATTCAAGATTGTATATGTCGTAGGAGCTCGCCCGGACCTTAAAGGTTTTAACAACCTGTGAGGTCATCAAATTAGATTATGCCTCAGAGAAATTATATAAAGATCGGCATCGCCGGGCCGGTTGGTTCCGGGAAAACAGCCCTGATCGAAAGGCTGAGCCGCCTTATGGGTAAACAATACAGCCTTGCTGTAATTACCAATGATATTTATACAAAAGAAGATGCTGAGTTTTTAACCCGGCATAGTTTGTTGCCTGCGGAGAGGATCATCGGCGTGGAAACAGGTGGATGTCCGCATACCGCTATAAGGGAAGATGCCAGTATGAACCTGGAAGCAGTGGAGGAAATGGCAAGCCGTATCCCGGATGTGGAAATTATTTTTATTGAAAGCGGAGGTGATAATCTATCGGCGACTTTTAGCCCTGACCTTGCTGACCTTACTATTTTCGTAATTGATGTGGCCGAAGGGGATAAAATTCCCCGCAAAGGCGGTCCGGGTATTACGAGAAGCGATCTGTTGGTGATTAATAAGATTGACCTGGCACCATATGTAAATGCTGATTTAGAGGTAATGGAAAGGGATGCCCGCAAAATGCGAAATGGCAATCCATTTATTTTTACTAATTTAATGAGCCTCGAAGGATTGGATAGTGTGGCAGGCTGGATAAAAAAGTATGCGCTATTGGAAACGACAGATGAACCAGTCTTGTATAGATGAACGGGATCATTTACATACAAACCGAAGTAAGGGAAAACAGAACGCATTTAAAAACAGCTCGCTTCACTGCTCCTTTTAAAGTAGCGAATATAACAGAGGATAAAAAGGCGAACCAATTGGATTTGATGCTGATGAGTTCATCCCCCGGCATTTTGGATGGGGACCGGTATCAACTGAAAATAGACCTGGAGGAAGGCAGCTCTTTGCGACTATACACACAATCTTACTTGCGATTGTATAATATGAAGCGATGTGCATCCCAGTCTCTCGAAGTTCATTTGAGCCCTTATTCATCTTTTTGTTTTTTACCGCATCCAACCGTACCACATGCAGCATCGGTTTTCAAATCCACGAATAAGATTTACCTGGCAGAAAAATGCAGCCTGGTATTTGGAGAAATTTTAACCTGTGGCAGAAAATTAAATGAAGAAGTATTTTTGTTTTCAAAATACCATAATATAACAGAGATCTTTCTTCAAAATAAGCTGATCATTAAAGAAAATCTATTAATCGAGCCGGCTAACATAAACCTGAATGCGATTGGTCAATTAGAGGGGTATACCCACCAGGCCACCTTAACTTACCTCAATGCAACAGTAGAAATAAAGCCACTAAGTGAGCTTGTTCATGAGTTTCTATCCCGGCAAGCAGGAATTATGTTTGGTATAACTACCGCCTCTGCAAATGGATTGATTATAAGATTACTGGGGTTTCATGCAGAACAATTGCATAACTGTATGAAGCAGATTACCGCATTTTTACCCCGGCAACAAATATTTAAACCAATCGTTCATGCAGTCTGAAATGGGAGTACTGATCTTAGCGGCTATTGCTGTTGCCAGCCTTCATACCTTCACCGGGCCTGATCATTATTTACCTTTTATTGCTTTATCCAGGTCCAGGGGCTGGTCGCTTTCTAAAACGATTGGCTGGACAATTATTTGCGGATCAGGCCATGTTTTAAGTTCGGTCATCCTGGGGCTGGGTGGAGCGGCACTGGGCTGGTCATTGTCCGGATTAAGCTGGTTTGAGAATATCAGGGGAGGAATAGCTGGCTGGGTAATGCTGGTTTTCGGGTTTTCTTATGCCATTCTGGGATTGTACCGGGCCTATAAAAACAATCCCCACAGACATTTTGACTTAGCAGAAAATGGTGAGATCTTTGTTTACCAGCATGATCATAGCCAGGTCCTTTTATCAAATGAACGGTACAAAGTGACGCCCTGGGTAATGTTCATCATCTTTATACTGGGTCCCTGTGAACCAATGATACCCTTACTTTATTTTCCCGCGGCCCAAAACAGCATGTGGGGCATGGCCATTCTTATAGGCATTTATACCATTGTTACTTTATTCACAATGCTTACGATGGTGTTATTGGGCTGCCATGGAATTGGATTTGTAAAAACCGAAAAGCTGGAGCGATGGGTACATCTATTGGGGGGGTTAACAATATTAATTTGCGGCGTTGGGATGTTGTGGATGGGGTGGTGAATCAGTGTGATTCAGATGCAACTGCAATTAGAGAAATTTCATTCCATATATCAGCTGCAATCAATTCAGGTGAACGATTTCCATCAGTTATAAAGATGTTCTCTTTAAATTTAAGCTGCTCAAATGCTTCAAAATATTTGTCCCTGACATTAATAAGGTTTTCGATATTCTCATAAAGTTCTATTGAAGTTCTTCCATCGCTAAGTCGCCTCCTGCTGGTTTCAGGAGTAATATCAATATAAATATTTAAGTCGGGACGAAGCAAGCCGGCGCTCAGAGAGTTTGCAGCAATTACCCAGTCAAGGGACATGTGTGTTCCATGATATGCATAGGAAGAAAAATAATACCTATCTGTAATTACAGTAAATCCTTCTTCCAGTTTTTTCAATATGCCATTTGTCTTGTTTAGCAAGTGGTTTAAACGGTCAGCTACAAAAAGTGCTGCAATTGTTCTATGGTCCGCTTCAACTGTATGATTGAAAATATTCCTGATGAAAGACCCAATCGGACTGTCGGTTGGCTCAAAAGTAGAATATACTTTATGCCCTGCCATTCTTAAATTGTCGGACAAAAGTTTTACCTGCGTGCTTTTTCCGCTTCCATCAATACCTTCAAAGGCGATAAATAAATTTTTGGCCATTTTTCTAATCTCAAAGATAAGTTTAATAATTCTGCTTATGGCTGCCACATACAATATGACTCATGTTTAATGAAATAAATGTTACCTGTTTTTGTATTTATATTTCACTATTTCCAGTGGGAGAACACCCCCAAATTTAAGGAATTCAGGACTTCTGATTCAGCTACCGTCTGTACCCAACGGGTTGTGTAATGAGAAACTTGTTGCTGTTGATGGTAAACAAGCCAGGTAAGCAGGAGCTTATTACAATCCTGGCTGTATATTTTCCAGGTGGGAAAGCCGAACAGTAAATTCGCCTGGTCATCACTGCCCGATCTATTCCCTTAAGGGTCAGATCGCATTTATGGTATGAGGAAACTTCATTATCTTCCTTATACAAAGCGATGTATATTCCTGCTGTATCAAATGGAGTGTATTGAAATGCTGTTAAATAGTTTGACGGAGTTTTTATGCTACAATTCAATTGAAGGTTGCCATTCCTCCAGGCTACATTCTGTATATTATTGAAAAGGACCCGGGAAAACGAATAATAGTTATTGACTCTTTTTCCATACACATTGGGGTACTGGGGAAGGCCCAAAGGTTCATTAAGTAATGAATCCTTTTCACCAATAACGAATGCGGGGTGTCCGATCAGAGAATCTTCAACGTCCCAATAATTAAAACTATTCCTGTGATAATTTGCGGTATTCAGGGAGAAAGAATGCTGCATCGTATAGAACGAGTACTTGGAGGATTTTTGATACGAATTAAGGATAACCAATGGTAAGTTGTCAATCCTGCGCTGTAATATTTGAGCGCTGGTTTTGTTGCCATGAAATTCAGACTTAGTCATCTTCCTTGTGAATTGGTTATCGAGTACAAGGAATGCCCTGTTTGCAAAAACAAGGAGCAAAGAAAATGGAACAGACAGGTATAGCCACCTGCGCAATACCCGGTTCGTTGCCAGGTATTGATGACTTAAAACAATCAGCCCGACAAAAGCAGCGATCGTCCAGTTTGCCTCCACATAAGATTTGAAACTAAAGGCAAGAAAGAAAAGATAAATTCCACATAAGGTAAATTTCAATGCCCTTTCCGTCAGTGAAACAGGTTTGTACCGGAAAGCTGCCCATAGTAATAACCAGCCTGCAAGGGGACCGGCGGTCAAAATTTGACCGGATACATAGTTGAAAGTGTAAGAGACTTTATAATTACTGGCAAGCCTTTCCGACAAATGCAATCGCAGCGATGGAAAGTCATTTATCCACTGCCAATAAAAATGTGGTATTAGCAGAAGGAATGTTATCAGGCCCGCAAGCCATGCCTTCCTTTTGGTAAACAATTTTGGATTGGAAAGCAGCGTGAATAAAAGGACGAAAATTCCATGGTATTTACTATACAAAAGCAGCGCAGCAACTAATCCAAGCAATAGTGTATTTGCCCAATCCATCTTCCTGATAAATGACTGATACGCGTGAAAAAAGATGACAATGCAGCATATCATTGGAGAATCGGGTGCAGCGATGAAGCCGCCGAGCTGCGTAATTGAAATGCTTATTACAATGGCATAAAAAAGAAGATCATTTTTCCGGTGAAGTAATTGCTGAACCAGGTAGATGGTGGCTATGTTCAGAACCACTGCAAAAAGCCGGACACCCAGCTCATTCTGAAAAATCAGATAGCCAGCCCTGATCATAATGGCGATCATCGGGGGATGTTCGTAATAACCGAATGCCAGATGACTTGAATACAACCAGTAATATGCTTCATCGTCCATCAATTCAGTGTAATATGCCTGCACCAGCGCCAGTATGGCCCAGGTGGAATAAAATAATACGCGATGATGCCTGCTGAAAAATCCTTTTAATTTTAAGGGTATATAAAGCATCAAAATATTTTTACGTTTTTTATACAATGAATGCGGGTGAGAGGAGGGAGGTCAATATCGCTTTATTTCATTGATTAGTTTGACCATTGATCTTCCTCAATGTAGAAATTGCTGCGGTCAGGAGCAAAAGTCGCAGGTATCCTTTTTTTATTTCTTTCGCGCAGGTATGCATATTTGAGGAAGGTATACCATGATGACATACCTGCGCAGAGAAATCCTTCCCAGCCATCAAGGAAACCCAGCCGGAAAACATAATTTTTGATAAAGCTGAACAAGGGTGAAAAAAATAATTTGAGAAAGCTTGCCTGGCGGCCTTCCTGCTGGTATTTCTCAGATGAAAGTTTTGCGTAGATCAGCATTTTGTGCAAGTAATCCTCGATATTTCTTGCGGTATTATGTAACACAAAACCTTCCAGTGTTTTTACATGTACCCCGGGTTTTAAAACCAGTTCTTCATGTACGATCATGTTTTTAAAAGTTGCTGCTTTCCGGTTTCCAAGGCGGATATGTCTTGTATTTCCCCATTCGCCGTGTTTGATTTCTTTTTTTCCTACAAAGTTTTTAAACCGGAATTTATACATGATCTGTTCCTGGTTAAGATCGATTTGAGTAATAGAGTGTCGCAGGGTATCATCAATGATCTCATCACTGTCAATTGCAAGTATCCAGTCGTACCTGGCTAACAGGTACGCTTTTTTGCGGGTTTCTCCGTAGTTCTTCCATTCCCCCCTGGTAACTTTTGCACCGTAGCTTTTTACTTTTTCACTCAAATTATCCAGTTTCCCTGAATCATAGATTAACAACTCGCTACCCAGATCTTTCACACTTTCGAGTGTGCGAAATAATTCGGGTGACCAGTTATTACAAATGAGCACTACAGAAAATTTCATATAACAAGATATAAACAAATTGCAATGCCTTATAATATAATGTTAAAAAGTTTTTCCCGGATTCTTTGAAAGACCGGCAGGACCCGCTAATGAGATAAAGTCCGGTTTGAAAAATAAAAATCAAATAAAGGGTGGGTGGGCCAGGCAATGCACAATTAACAAGAAACTGATTATCCTGGTTGTGGGTCAATTTCTAAAAATGAATATCCATTGATGTTTTTTAAAGTAAGGTGGGAGTCAGGTAAGATTCTTTCTATAAACACGAAGCCCTCCGAAGCAATGCGGTTTAAATAAGTAAAAAGCCGCATCTTATTCGGAAATTACGGTAACAAAAATTCAGAAGAACTACTATTGATCGAGCTGTCAGAAATTTTTATCTTTATAATTCAAATTCAATATTCATGACTAACAGTAACAATTTAACAACACTATTTGCCGGGATGTCAAAATTTTTTAATGAAATTTGCAGTGCCCTTTTTATATCAGGCGATAAAAAAGAATTTCAGCGATTGAAGGATTTCATTGGTTCTTAGTTTATTTTGGTAAAGCGATTAGCTAAACAGGTATTCCACATCCGCCTTGCTCAATGCCTTCACAAAATTAACATCGTCTGAAATCAGTTCACTTGCCAGTTTACGTTTGCGTTCCTGCAGTTGCAAAATTTTATCTTCAATCGTATCGATGCATATCATACGATAAGCAAAAATATTCTTTGTTTGACCGATCCGGTGGGTTCGGTCAATAGCCTGTTGTTCTACGGCAGGATTCCACCATGGGTCCACAATGTATACATAGTCCGCAGCAGTTAGGTTCAGGCCCACACCTCCGGCCTTTAACGAAATCAGGAATACCCTGCATTCTTCATTATTTTGAAAATTCTCAATCGCCTTTTGACGGTCATTAATGCTTGTACTGCCGTCAAAATATTCAAAAGGAACAGCTTGTTCCCTTAATTTTTCTTTTATCAGCGCCAGCATACCCAGGAACTGGGAGAATATCAGGGCCTTGTGTTCTCCGATGTTTTCTTCAATTTCCCTTGTTAATTCTTCCAGTTTAATAGAATGATTGGGATATCTATCTTCTTCGTTTAAAATGGCCGGGCTATCGCAAATTTGTCTAAGCTTCATCAAGCCCTGCAAAATGGTCAGTTGCGATTTATCGATACCATGTTCGTCAATTACTCCCATGATCTTATCCCGGTAGCTATTGCGATACGCTTCATAAATTTTTCGCTGCTCTTTTTCCATTTCACAAAACAAAATGGTTTCAGTTTTTTCCGGCAGGTCCTTCGCTACCTGTTCCTTTGTACGCCGTAAGATAAAGGGAAACAATAATTTCCTCAGGTGGTCTTTTTGCTCCTGTTCACCAAACTTATCTATAGGGGTAGCAAACTCGTTGCGAAAAAAATCCATGCTTCCCAGCAGCCCTGGATTGAGGAAATTCATTTGTGCAAAAATATCGAAAGTGTTGTTTTGGAGCGGGGTACCGCTCATACACAAACGGTTTTTCGCTTTCAGCAGGCAAGCAGCCCTGGTAACTTTAGATGCCGGGTTTTTTATTGCCTGGCTTTCATCCAGCACTACATAATCAAAAAATATTTTCATCAACACCTGTATATCGCTACGCAAAGTCCCGTAAGTGGTAATTAGTATATTTGCCTTTTGCAACTCTTCCAGATCCCTGGTACGCATGCTTCCATGGTGTATACGCCAGGTAAGGTCAGGGGTAAATTTTCTAATTTCGTTTTCCCAGTTATAAATCAAAGTGGTTGGACAAACAACAATCGCTGTCAATTTTCCTTCCTGTGCTTTGAAGTGGTGTAACATAGTGAGCGCCTGAACAGTTTTACCCAAACCCATATCATCTGCCAGGATACCACCCCAACCTACATCATTCAGATAATTCAGCCATTGATAGCCCGATGTCTGATAAGGCCTTAAAACAGACTGCAAGTGAAGTGGTGGTAAAATTTCCGGTATACTCTTAAATTCCCTGAGCCGTTCAAATTTTTCATCCAATGCAAAACTTAACTCTGTTGCATTGCGGTTTTCATATAACTCGTCTATCACACTCATGTGATATTTTGACAATCGGAGTTTATCATTTTTACCGTCGCCTACCTTAAATAGAAGTGAGTATCTTTTGAGCCATTCATCGGGCAATATTCCCAATGTGCCATCGCCCAATTGTACAAAAGACTGTTTGGAAGCAAGCGCCTTTTTTATATCGCTGATGCCAACACGCTGTCCTTCAAAGTCTATCTCCACTTTTGCATCAAACCAATCCAACCCACTGCTTACATGAATATGAGTAGATGGCCTTGCCGTATTAAAGCGAAAATTCCTGAGTGCCTCAAAGCCAAATACGGGAATCTTGGATTCTTTCATAGAATCAACAAACAGGAAGAACCAGTTGTTTTTTAGTACATCCGGCCCTTTTAATATTAAACTATTTCCGTCCTGCGGACGTATAAACTGCGAATGCAAAGAACTGAGCTTGTCTAAAAAGCGCAGTTCGGCTTCCTTATTCCTGTGTACAATTAGAATTTTATCTCCATCCGGAATTGTAATGGTATCTTTATCGGAAGCCTTTGTTTCAAAACCTTTGTAGGTAAATATTGGCTGAAACACCAGGTAATCGCCTTTTTCCTGCAGCATTAGCTTTACTTCAGGCTCACCACTTTTTACCTCCTTTATCAGCGATTTGTCAAACTCAACAAGGTAATCTTTGGTTAAAGGCATGATGAGCTTCTGCATTTGAGCAGACCAATTCTCTTTACTGAGCATTATATTGCCGTTCTTAATAAACTTTTCTGCCTGTAAAACATCTTCCGGTTTTTGCCAGAGATAAAAAGTATGATTGTACAAAAAGAGAATACTGTTATTGCATTCATTATCCGTCACGGGCTGTGCGGCGCCGTTTATATTAAAGCGGCATTGCAATTCAAACTGCTCACCCTGCAAAACGATTTTAAATTGGGGTGCGATAAAACTTTCGCTCAATGATACTTCCAAAAGGTTTTCCGTTCTGAATGCCTTTTTTTCGGGCAGGTAATAAAAAAAAGGGTTTGCAGCCTGCTCTAAAAATATTTTTTTCAGTTTGGGCTGCAAATATTCAGTTATAAGCACTTTGGTTTCTTCAGGCAGTTCATCTCCATCCGTTTGAATAATATTTTCCCATATACCGCTAAAGGGGGAATTGCGATTAAGGTACTTGTTTACTTCAGATGCCTGTAGTTTTCTAATTTGCTGCAACAGCATCTTATCATCTTCGCTAAACTGTTCCGTATTTACATATTTTGTCAGATCTAATTTTTCCGTTTTTCCCAACAGTTTATTATTGCGTTCATCGGCATCTCCCTGTATTGCGTCTACGATGAAATATGGATAAGTAGCAGCATTAAAATTAAAGACTACGCCTAATTTTTTTGTACCGGCCTCCGTGGTTGCCACTTCGGGTTCTTCGTTAGGCTGCACATCCTGCATATATGCCGGCCTTGGCAACGCAGGTACCTGGGATACTCTTTTGATGGAATTATCCAGTACTTTCAGAAAAGGTTTCCCTTCTTTATAAACGAATTCAAATTTTCCCTTTAAATCATCTTCCAGGTTATAGCCGTATATCTGTAACAGTTTGTTCTTTTCCTTATCCCAGTTTCGAATAGTATCAAAATAATAAGGGCCATATTGCCTGAATAACTGAATAAATAGAGCCGTTTTATGCATGCACAAAGGATATTCAGTTTCCTCACATTTGCAGGAGGTGTCAAAATTCCTTTCGTCATTTTTTTGTATTACAACAGGAAACGCCTGGTCTTCCAGTGTCAATTCTGCTTCTACGCGTTCATTTGCAGCAACAACGACAATAGCTGCCGTTTTTTCCAAAATTGATTCAGCAGCTTCATAAATAGCGGGTGAAGAAAGCAGGCGGATCGTTTTAAGATCAATAAACTTCATCTTAGCTACTGTATGGCGTTGACTATAAGCTGAATTGCTGGTGCCAAGCATGTTCTTATCAATCAATTCCTGCAATTGAAAAAGTGCGGCAGCTTCATGACGGCATATATCACCTAAATTATAAGGACAGCCACAGCGTAAAGACAATAATTGGGGATCTGAATATTTTTGAATATTTACCTTATAGTATGTACTGTAGGTATCATCTTTTACTCTGAATACTATATTATTCAGCAATTCATCATGTTCTATCAACTCCACATAGCCAATGGCATGTATTTTTTTCCCTCTCCGGATAACCTCATCAGAACCAGTGTTGTAAACGTATTTGATTAAATGAGATAAAGCCAAAATGAAGTACGATTTTAATTGTACGATGTAAGATTTTTAACCCTTTTCATGTAGGATAATCCATTCCGGAAAGGTCAATTTGCAAAAGTAAAGGAAAAATTAAGAAAAGCCACTTCAAATCTTCTCTTTTCTACAGATTTGGTGGATATTATTCAGGCACTCATTTTAGAATCAAATTGAGATTTAGTGAGAAAAACTAAAAAAATTACAGCCACCAATTAAGGTATTTATGGATTTATCAGGCTCTCTGCCATCCTGCAATGGGGGTTGAATCAGGTGGGGATGCTTCCCTTTACCAGTTTTCCGCCCTCATACATACAGAGTACGTTGGCGTTATCTTCCTGAAAACAATACCTGATGTCTTTTTCCAGCCCATATTTGGTAAGCCGAAGAAAATGAGATGCATTTTTGCTTTTCATAAATTCGTATAAATCTCCCTTTGCATCATTGTACAGTGTTTCGGCTATTTGAGAAGAATCACAATTGATGTCAAAATGGCCTTTGATCCGGCTGATTACGGCTCCTGCGAACAGCATATCTTCTATATTCACCCTGTCTTTCCATGCTGCACATCCCAGTATTACGGGCATTTTCTTTACTACCAGGTATTCACATACGGCAGACAGGTTTGGAAACGACCCTGTAATAATACCTTTAGCTCCTTTTTCTATTGCCATGTGCAATAATTTTGTGCCATTGGTGGTAGTGAGCACCAGCGTTTTACCGCCAATGAATTCTTTTGGATATTCAAATGGTGAATTGCCATGTACCAAACCTTCTGCAACATGTCCATCTCTTTCCCCGGCTGTAACCCCTTCGATTTGTTTGCCGATGCGGATGCACTCTGCTACACTATCTACCGGAATAATATTTTTTGCCCCATTTGCCAAAACAGTAGCGATAGTTGATGTAGCCCTTAATACATCGATAATTACAACTATACTACCGCTAACATTATACAAATGAAGTAATGCAGAGGATAATGAAGTATATAAAGCAGGTTTTCCTCCTTTCATTAATTTTATTTAGTGTTAAGTGAGCCTGAATGGCCAATATTTCAGATAGACCATACACCAGGGACGGATTATCAATTAAGAAAATGGCATTTTCACCACCTTTGCTTTTAACAAGGAGTTGCGGATGCTGATATAAATTTCGCTGCCGACGGACGCAAAGTGCATATCTACATACCCCATTCCTATTGCTTTGGCTAATGATGGTGATTGGGTACCGGAAGAAACTCTTCCGATGATACTACCCTCAAAATCCTTAATTTGATGATCATGACGCGCAATTCCTTTTTCCTGCATTTCGAAACCTACTAATTTTTTTCTGATGCCGGTTTCTTTTTGTTTTTCAAAAAATGCTTTATTAGTAAAATCCTTGCTGAATTTGGTTATCCAGCCCAATCCCGCTTCGAGGGGCGACGTAGAATCATCTATGTCATTACCGTATAAACAAAAGCCCATTTCCAGACGAAGGGTATCCCTTGCGCCTAATCCGATTGGTTTAATGCCCCGGTCGGCCCCTGCAGTAAAAATAGCATCCCATATCGTATCGGCAGCTCCATCCTTATCTTCAAAGTAAATTTCAACACCTCCCGCGCCTGTATAACCTGTGGCACTTATAATTACATTGTCTATCCCGGCAAAATGTCCCCTTATAAAAGTGTAATACTTTAAATTGAGAATATCGGTATCGGTGAGTGGCATTTCGACTGAGCCTTTTTTGCCGTTGAGGTGCAAAATCTGGAAGCGGTTGACCCGGCCCCGCTCCATAGATAAAAATACGTCCCGGTCGGGGATTTGGGAAAAGACATCCAGTCGGGCAGTATCGGTAGGGCCATATTTTTGTTTGTCGGTGGAAATCGTCAGCGCATCGTATCCGTCTCCGGAGAAATATGGCTGGTCATTTGTGGAGACGTATGAATAAAATACTTTGGAGACGTTATTCCCACGGGCATCGCGGCCTTCGACCGTGATCATGTAAGATCCGATTTTGGTGGGCACGAAAGTAAAATCG